>NZ_CP064655.1:629166-943750 GCF_018141525.1 Miltoncostaea marina | reverse complement strand
GAGCCGAAGACCGGCGCGACGGCCATCATCGCCGACAGCCGCGTCGCGATGAGCATGAACAGCGCCGCCTGGGGCGCGAGGTCGGCGAGGAGCCGGTCCACGGCCAGCCGGGGGCCCGGCCGCTACTCGGGCCCGATGAGCGGGATGCCCGCCCACAGGTCGATCGTGAAGCCGAGCAGCGAGTTCATCATCCAGGGGCCGGCCACGACGATCACCACCACGACCGCCAGGATCTTGGGGATGAAGGTGAGCGTGGGCTCCTGCAGCTGGGTGACGGCCTGGAAGACCGACACCAGCAGGCCCACCACGAGGCTGGCGCCCAGGATCGGCAGCGCGATCTGCAGGGTGACCCACATCGCCTGGCCACCGATCTCCATGATCTGGCTCTGGTCCACGGCCGCCTACCCGAACCCTCGGACGAGCGACTCGGCCACCAGGTGCCAGCCGTCCACAAGCACGAACAGCAGGACCTTGAACGGCAGGGCGATGATCGTCGGCGGCAGCATCACCATGCCCATGCTCATCACCGTCGAGGCGATGACCATGTCGATGATGAGGAACGGGATCAGGATGAGGAACCCGATCTCGAAGGCCGTCTTCAGCTCGGAGAGCACGAACGCCGGGATGAGCACGTGGGTCGGGACGTCGGCGCGCGTGCGGGGGCGCTCCTCGTCGGCGAGGTCGGTGAACAGCGCGAGGTCCTGCTGATCGACCTCCTTGAACATGAAGTCCCTGATGGGGGCCTCGGCGCGCTTCAGCGCCTCGCCCTCGTCGATCCGCTTCTCGAGCAGCGGCTGCAGCGCCTGGTCGTTGATCGCCGTGAAGGTCGGCGCCATCACGAACAGGCTCAGGAACAGGGCGATGCCCACGAGCACCTGGTTGGGCGGCATCGACGGCGTGCCGAGGGCGTTCCGCACGAAGCCCAGCACGATGATGATCCGCGTGAAGCTGGTCATCATGATCAGGATCGACGGCGCCAGGCTGAGCACCGTGAGCAGGGCCACCAGCTGCAGCGAGGTCGAGACCTCGCCGTCCTCGCTGTCGAGGTTGAGGTTGATGCCGGGGGCGGCCGAGGCGATGGCCGGCCACAGCACGCAGCCGATCGCCATGACGATCGGCGCGAGCAGGAAGCCGCGCCGCAGCCACCTGCGCCGGCGCGTCCTCGCGGGCGGCGGCAGGGCGGCCACGATGCGCTCGCGCAGCGTGGGCAGCGGCGGCGCCACGCGGGCCTCGGCGGGGATGGTGCCGCCGGCCACTAGCGGCGGGTCGTCATCGCGCGGAGGCGCTCGACGAGCGAGCCGATGCCGGCGGTGGCCACCGCGCGCGCCCGGTCGTCGGCGCCGGGGCCGCCCGGGCCGCCGGGGGGCGCGCCGAAGCGCGGCGCGGGCGGCGCCAGATCGACCAGCGCGGCCGCCTGCTCGCGGTCGAGGGTCGTGATCGGGGTGATGCCGCCGTCGGCCGAGCCGATCAGGAGCAGGTCGTCGCCCACCCGGATGAGGTGCAGCGAGCGGTTGGGGCCGAGCGGCGTGGTGGTGACGATCTCGACCAGCCCGGAGCCGCGCTCCTCGAGCGCCGGGAACCGCGAGCGCTGGACCCGCTTCATCACGTACCAGACGGCCGTGATCAGGCCCACCACGATGACCAGGCCGATCAGCAGGCGCAGCAGGGTGCCCGCGCCGCCCGCGTCGATGGAGGTGGGCCGGGACGAGCCCTCGGGGATGAGCTGCGACTCGGGGTCCGCGGCCGTGCGGGTCGTCGCCGGGGCGCGTGCCCCCGCGTCGGCGCCGGCCGCCGGCGCCGTGGCGGCGCGGGCGGCCGTCGTGGACGCGCGCTCCGGGGCGGAGCCCTGCGCGAGCGCGGACGGGACCGCGAACGCCAGGGCGGCCAGCAGGGCGACGAGCGCGAGGGCGCGCGCCGCGGCCGCGAGGGGCGGGCGGTGGAGGCGCATCCGGCGCCGTGGGGTGGAGGGCGATCCGTGCCTGGCCGGGGTGAGGGTGACCATGGCGTGTGCTGTGCGCCGGCGTGCGGCGCCGAGCGGCTGCGGCGCTAGGCGAGCGCCTTCTGGATGGCTTCGAGCACCCGGTCGGGCTGGAAGGGCTTCACGATGAAGTCCCGCGCGCCGGCCTGGATCGACTCGATCACCATCGACTGCTGGCCCATCGCCGAGCACATGACCACCCGGGCGGCGGGGTCGTCGCCGCGGATCGCCCGCAGGGCGGCGATGCCGTCCATCTCGGGCATCGTGATGTCCATCGTGGTCAGGTCGGGCTTGAGCTCGCGGTACCTGGCGACCGCGTCCTGGCCGTTCTCGGCCTCGCCGACGATCTCGTAGCCGGCCTCGCTGAGGATGTTCTTGATCATCATCCGCATGAAGGCGGCGTCGTCTGCGATCAACACGCTGGGCATTCGGTGGACCCCCGTCGTCGTCCGGGCTGGTGCGGGTATCGGAGGGGCGCGGCGGGACTTGAGCGCCCCGGGCCGCGCCCCGCCGGGGGGCCTACTCGGCCTCGGCGGCCAGGCCGCGCAGGCGCTTGGCCTGGCTGGCGACGTCGGTGATGCGGACGCCGAACTCCTCGTCGATCACCACGACCTCGCCGCGCGCGATGCCCTTGCCGTTGACGAGCACGTCGACCGGCTCGCCGGCGAGCTTGTCCAGCTCGATGATCGAGCCGGGCACCAGCTCCAGCACGTTGCGGATGCGCAGCTGGGTGCGGCCCAGCTCGACGGTCACCTGCAGCGGCACGTCGAGCAGCAGGCTGATGTCGCTGCCGCCCGGCGCGGCCGGGGCCTCGTCGAGCGACGGGAAGGTGACCGGCTGGGCCACCGGCACCGGCACGGCGCGCAGGTGGCGGTCGTCCTCGGCGGGCGACGGCGCGCCCGCGGCGGCCGGCGCGGGCGGCGGCGGCTGTGGGACGGCGGCGACCGGCTCGGGCGCGGGCGCGGGGGGCGGCTCGGGCGCGGCGACGGGCTCGGGCGCGGGCGCGGGCGCGGCGCCGGTGAGGCCGCCGACCAGCGCGCGGGCGAAGCCCAGCGGCATCAGCTGCATGAGGGTCGTCTCGAGCAGGTCCTCGACCGTGAGCTGGAAGGACGTCCGCACGACCGGCTGCTCGAGCCCGATGTCGTAGACGCCGCCCTCCTCGCCGAGCACCGTCACCGACGGCGCCGAGATGTCCACCCGGCGGCCGGCCATCTCGGCCATCGCCGTGGCGGCGCTGCCCATCATCTGGTTCATCGCCTCGCTGATCGCGGAGACGTGGAGGTCGTCCAGCGACTCGGAGGCGACGCCCTGGCCGCCCATCATCACGTCGGCGACCACCGAGGCGTCCCGCGTGCTGAGGACGAAGGCGTTGCGGCCGTCGAGGCCCTCGGTGTACTCGATCACCACGACGAGCGCCGGCTCGTCGAAGTGGCTCCGCATCTCGTCCTGGCCGATCATCTCGACGCGCGGCGTCGTGATCTGGACCGCGCGACCGAGCAGCTTGCTCAGCGTGGTGGCGGCGCTCGACATGCAGATGTTGCCGACCTCACCGACCGTGTCGCGCTCCATGTCGTCGAGCGGCTCGGCCGAGCCGTCGTCGGCCGGGACGATCGGCGCCGGCTCCGCGGCCGGGCCGGCCGGCTCGTGCGCGGCGGCGGCCTGCAGGGCGTCGGCCCCGCCGGCCATGAGGGCGTCGATCTCCTCCTGGGAGAGGCTCCCACCGCTCATACCGACATCCTTTCGAGGTCCTCGATCCGTCCGGTGATCTGCACGGCCGCCCTGCGGCCCCGCGTGCCCGGTTGTGCGAAGAAGGCGTCCCGCTGGCCGATCCGGACGCGCGCGTCGGCGCCGGGCGGGATGGAGAGGGGGATCACGTCCCCCGGCTGCAGGGCGAGCAGGTCGCCCACGTTCAGCTCGGCCCGGCCCAGCTCGACGGTCAGCGGCACGCGCACCGAGTCGAGCTGCGAGGCGATGCCGTCGCGCAGCTCGGGCGCCGAGCCCGTCTGGTTCGAGAAGTAGTTCTGGGCGGTGAAGCGGTCCATGACCGGCTCGAGCACGAGGTACGGCACGCAGAGCGAGATGGAGCCGGTCGCCGCACCGATCCGCAGCTCGAACGTGATCAGCATCACCATCTCGGCCGGCGTGACGATCTGCGCGAACTGCGGGTTCATCTCGGTCGCCACCCGGCGGAAGCGGGTGGGCACGACGCTCGACCACGCCTCCGAGAACGCGCCGAGGAGCACCTCGGTGACGTTCCCCATCAGGGCGTGCTCGATCTCGGTCAGCTCGCGCGCCTTCGGGCGCTGCAGGCCCGGCCCGCCCGTCAGGCGGTCGATGATCGAGAAGACGATCGGCAGGTTGACGTCGATGACCGCGTTGCCGTCCAGCGGCTCCATCGTCGCGATGGTCAGCAGGCTCGGCGCCGGGATCGAGTTGACGAACTCGCCGTAGCTGACCTGGTCGGCGCTGACGACGTCGATCTCGACCAGCGCCCGCAGCACGCCCGAAAGCTGGGTCTGGGCCGTGCGGCAGAAGGTCTCGTGGAGCAGCTCGATGGTGCGGAGCTGGTCCTTCGAGAACTTGTTGGGCCGCATGAAGTCGAACGGCCGCACCTGCGGCTCGCCGACCGACTCCTGGATCGCCTCGGCGTCCAGGTCGCCGCTCGACATGGCGGAGAGCAGGGCGTCGATCTCGCTCTGGGAGAGGACCTCGGACACGCCCCCACTATCGGCGGGACCCCCGGATAGTTGAGCGTCCGCCCCCACCGGACGGGGGTCCTCGCGGAGTGCTCCGGCCCGCTACCCTGCACCTTTCGCCCCACCCCCCGGAGACGGCGTGCCGGCGCAGCGGTCGATCGACATGGAGGAGCACTACAGCTCGCTGCTGGGCGACGACCCGGCCGAGATCGCCGCCGTCCGCAGGGCCGTGCGCGACATCGCCGTGCGCGGCGGCTTCGACGACCGCGCGAGCGACCTCGTCCTCGCCCTCGACGAGGTGATCGCGAACGCGCAGGAGCACGGCCGCCCGCCCATCGAGGTGACGGCCTGGGTCGACGGGCGGCTCGTGGTCGAGGTGGCCGACGTCGGCGAGGGCTTCGACCGCGCCCGCGTCTGGCGCACGCACCCCCCCGAGCCCTACGGAACCCGCGGGCGCGGGCTCTGGATCGCCCGTCAGCTCACCGACCTCGTGACGATCACGACCGGCCAGCGCGGCACGACCGTCCGCATCGAGCTCTCCCCCGACCCCCACATCGGCGCCTAGGCCGTCGCCCGGGCGACCCCGCCCGGGCCCCGGGGGGTCGCTCGCCCGAGGCGCTGCGGTGCCGGACACGGTGGATCGTCCTCGCGAACCTCGGAGAAACTCGGTGCCGCCCCCGGCGGTCCTTGATACCAGCGCGCTTCGTCGGTGTTTCGTAATGGATATGCCGCAGCCGGGGCGGGGTGCACGGATCGCGCGGCGCGTGGGCGCCCGTACACCCTCCGCCGGCGTCGGCCGGAGATGGAGGCGACGGCTGTGCTGTCCCGTAGCGCGAACCGCCCACGCGGACGCGACCGACGCGCCGGCCCTGGTCGGAGCGGTCCCGGCGCCCATCCGCCATGGCCCCGGCGTGACGGCCTGATCCAGCGTGCCGGGCCGGCCTGACAGCTCACCCGGGCGGGGCCGCGTCCGCACCCTGGCCCGCCGGTTCTGGAAGCAGGCAGTCGCCCTCGGGGTCGTCGCGGCCGTCGTCGGCTACGTCGTCCCGGTCGCCCTCGACGAGGGCTCCGAGCGCATCGCCGGCGCCCTCGACCGGGACGCGCCCATCGCGGCCCAGGTGCTGCAACCGGGCGAGTACCAGACCGGGACCTTCTTCACGCCGATGTACATCGTGGGCGACGTGCCGCCGGAGGCGGCCCCGGCGGACCTCCTCGCCGACGGGCGGGATGACGAGTACTACGCCTGGGCGCGCGAGCACGACGCCGTGGTCGGGCAGGAGCAGACGTTCCGGCTCGTGTTGCGGGGCCGGGACGAGCGACCGGTCATCGTCAACGGCATCACCGCGACGGTCGTCGAGCGGCTCGCCCCTGCCGCGGGATGGTTCACCCACCGGCGAGGCTGCGGCGCGGTGGAGGTGAGGGAGGCCCGGATCGACCTCGACCGGGACCCGCCCGGGATCGCGTTCAGCGACAACATCGCCGAGCCGCCGACGACCCCGCGTCTGGACTTCACGAAGCGGGTCACCCCCGACGACGTCGAGGTCGTCGACGTCGTCGCCACCACGCGCAGCCCCACCCTGGTGCGGTGGCGCCTCGAGGTGCTCTACAGCGCCGCGGACGGCACCGGCAGCGTCGTCGTCGACGACCGGGGAGAGCCCTTCGAGGTCTCCGGACTGGCGCGAGGCAGGGCCGAGTTCTACCGGCTCTCCGACGGTGTCCTCGTCCGCGAGCCGGGCTCGGATCCCGGTGAGGACGGGCTCGTCTTCTGCTGAGCCCAGGGCCCGCGGGCGGCACCCTCGGCGGGATCCCCCGGGGCGGCCCGGATGGGCGGCGGGGCGTCGCGCGCCTGCGCGGCCGGACGTCCTCCGGGTGGGGGGCGGCCGCCGCAAGTGAGCGGACGCCATCAGCCCAAATGAGCAACCGGCGTTCGCCCAGGTGAGCGAGCGGTCCCGGCCCGATCGAGGCAGCGCCCCCGGCTCCGTGGGGAGGCGTCCTCGACGCAGTTATTGAACCGTTATTCAATAACTGCGTGGCGCGTCCCCGGACCATCGACGACGAGCGGCTGGTGGCCGCCGCCGTGGCGGCGATCTCGCGTCGTGGCCCGGGGTTCACGGTGGCCGAGGTGGCGGCCGGGGCCGGGGTCGCGGCGGGCACCCTGATCGCGCGGTTCGGGTCGCGGCGGGGGATGCTCGAGGCGGTCTGGCGAACCGCGTCGGCGGGGTCGGTGCGGCGGATGCGCGAGGCGGCGGACGCCGCCGGCCCCGGCGCGGGGGCGGTGCTCGCGGCGATGCTGGCGGGCGCGGAGGCGATCGACGACCCCGACGTGGCGGCGAACCACCTCGCCCAGCTCGGCGCCGACCTCGCCGACCCGGTCCTGCGCGGGCTCGTGCGCGACGACCTGGCCGCCCGGCGCGACGTCCTGGCCGGGCTCGTCGCCGCGGCGCCGGACCTGCCGCGCGCCCCGTCGCCCGCGGCGGCGGCCGACCTGCTGCTCGCGGTGGTCAACGGCGCCCAGCTCGCCTGGTCGCTCGAGCCGCGCGGCGCGCTCGCCGCGCGGCTGCGCCGCGACCTGGGCGAGCTGCTCGGCGCGTGGGGCGCGCCGTGAGCCGGCCGCTCGCCGGGCGGGTGGCGCTGGTCGCGGGGGCGACCCGCGGCGCGGGCCGGGGCATCGCCGTGGAGCTCGGCGGCGCGGGCGCGACCGTGTGGGTCACGGGCCGCAGCACGCGGGCAGGCCGCTCGGAGATGGGCCGCGCCGAGACGATCGAGGAGACCGCCGGGCTGGTGGAGGCGGCGGGCGGCCGCGCGGTCGCGGTGCGCTGCGACCACACCGACCCGGCCGACGTCGCGGCGCTGCGCGGGCGCCTGGAGCGCGAGGCGGGCGGGCGGCTGGACGTGCTCGTCAACGACGTGTGGGGCGGCGACCGCCTGGTGCGCTGGGACGCGCCCTTCTGGGAGCACGACCTCGCCGACGGGCTGCGCGCGCTGCGCAACGGGGTGGAGAGCCACCTGATCACCTCGCACGCGCTGGCGCCGCTCATGGCGGCGCGGGGCGCGGGGCTGATCGTCGAGGTGACCGACGGCGTGCGCGACGACTACCGCGGCTCGCTGTTCTACGACCTCGTGAAGGCGTCGGTCATCCGGCTGGCGGTGGCCCAGGCCGCCGAGCTCGGCCCGCACGGCGTGACGGCCGTGGCGGTCACGCCCGGGTTCCTGCGCTCCGAGGCGATGCTCGACCACTTCGGGGTCACGGAGGAGCGCTGGCGCGAGGGCGTCGCCCGCGACCCCCATTTCGCGATCTCGGAGACGCCCCGCTACGTCGGGCGGGCGGTCGCCGCGCTCGCGGCCGACCCGCGGGTGGCGCGCTGGGCCGGCCGCGCCCTGTCGCCGTGGGGTCTCGCAGCCGAGTACGGCCTGCGCGACCTCGACGGCTCGCGCCCCGACTGGGGGCGCTGGTTCGACGAGGTCGTCGCGGTCGGGGCCGACCCCAGGGACGCCGATCCGGCCGCGTACCGCTGAGCACGGCCTACTGGACGGCGAACTCCGTGTAGTAGACGTCCAGGATCTTCAGGTCGGTCTGCTTGTTGACCCGGGCGACGATCTGGCGCTTGACCGCGGTGCGGCCGGCGGCGTTGCCGAGCTGGCCGCTGGTCTTGGCCTGCAGCGTGCTGATGACGATGTCGCGCAGCTCGGCGTCGCCCTCCACCTGGGCGGGCTTCTCGCCCTTGGCCGGGACGATCTCGCCCTCGGACAGCTTCGAGAACCGCATGGCCAGGCCCACCTTGGCGTAGTGCGGCGTGCCGTCGCGGTCGGCGAGGTTCACGACGAACGGGTCGGCCATCGTGTAGACGGCGCCCGGCTCCTTGGCCAGCGCGGCCTCGTCGGGGGCGGCCGGGGCCAGCACGGTCATCTTCGCTCCGATCGCCAGCACGAGCAGCAGCACGGGGACGGCGATGATCAGCTTCTTCTTCACGACTGGCTCCTGCGGGGTCGGGTGGGGCTAGCCGCCGACGGCGGCGGCGGGTGACTGGCCGGGCGCGCCCTGGAGGCGCAGCACGAGGATCTCGACGCGGCGGTTGGCGGCGCGGCCCGCGGCCGTGCCGTTGTCGCCGACCGGGCGGGTGTCGCCGTAGCCGCCCAGGATCAGGCGCGGCTCCGGGATGCCCGAGGACTGGAACGCCTGGACGACGGCCGCTGCGCGCACGCCCGACAGCGCCCAGTTCGACGGGAACTGCGAGCTGCTGATGGGGGTGCTGTCGGTGTGGCCCTCCACCCGGACCGGGTTCGGCAGGGCCCTCATCGAGGCGGCGATCGGCGTGATGATCGCGACGCCGGCGGGCTTCAGCAGCGCCTGGCCGGGGTCGAACAGCACGCCGTCGGTCTCGATGCGCACGGCGAGGCCGCGCTCGTTGACCGAGGTGCTGACCTTGCCGCCGAGGCCGGCGTCGGCCAGCTTGGCGTTGATCGCCTTCTCGGCGGCCTCGAGCTGCTTCGTCTCGAGCATCTGCTCGGGCGACGCGTCGGCCAGGCTGATGCCGCCGGCGCTCGGCACCTCGGGGGCGATCTGGGACATGAGCGTGTCCACGACCGGCGTGACCGTGCCGTCCGACGACACCAGCACGCTCTCGCCGCCCGAGGTCACGCCGGCGTTGAACGCGTCCTGCAGGCTCTGCTTGAGCAGGTCGAACTTGCCGGTGTTCACGACCGAGATCGAGAAGAGCACCATGAACAGGACGAACATGAGCGTGAGCACGTCGGCGTAGGTGACGAGCCAGCGCTCGTCGGGGTGCTCGTCGTGCCGCTGCTTGCGCCGGGCCATCGGTCAGGCGGCCTGGGCCACGGGCTCGCCGTCGCCCGCGCCGGCGGCGGACGCCGCCCCGGCGGGCTCGCCGTCGCCGTCGAGCTCGCGGGCCTCGGGCGGCAGGAAGCTCCACAGCTTCTCGGCCAGGATGCGGGGGTTGTCGCCGCTCTGGATCGAGAGCACGCCCTCGATCATCAGCAGGCGCTCGGCCGACTCCTGCGTGGTCATCTTCTCGAGCGCGTTGGCGATCGGCAGGTAGACGACGTTCGCCACCGCGACGCCGTAGAAGGTGGCGAGGAAGGCGGCCGAGATGGCCGGGCCGAGCGTGTCCGGCTCGTCGAGGTGCTGGAGCACGCCGACCAGCGACAGCACGGTGGCCATGATCCCGATCGTCGGGGCGAAGGCGCCGCCCTGCTTGAACATCTTCTGGTTCTTGTGGTGGCGCTCCTCCATCGCGTCGAGCTCGGTCTCGAGGATGTCCTTGACCAGCTCGGGGTCGGTGCCGTCCACCACCAGGCGCACGCCCTTGCGCAGGAAGGGGTCGTCGACCCGCTTGGCGTCCTCCTCCAGGACCAGCAGGCCCTCGCGGCGCGCCTTCTCGCTGAAGCCGACGAGCGTGCGGATGACCTCGGGGCGGGTGTCGGCCCGCTCCTTCAGCGACAGGATCGTCAGCTTGATCATCCCGATCGTCTCCTTCATGCCGAAGGAGGCGATCAGGACGCAGGTGGTGCCGCCGATGACCATCATCGCGGCGGGCGGGCTGATGATGCCGCCGATGGACCCGCCCTTCATCAGCATCCCGACGATGATGAAGACCCAGGCCCCGACGAGGCCGATCAGTGGCGACATGCGAAGAGCCTCCGGCCCGTGGTCAGGCGCTCAGCGGGACGGACGGGGCGAGCAGTGCGCCGGACATCACCCGGCGGCGGTACTCGACGACCGCCCGGACCACCTCGTCGACCGTCTCGGAGACGAGCACGCGGCGGCGGTCCATCATCAGGATGTGCGTGTCGGGCATTGCCTCGACGGTGAGGATGAGCTCCGCGTTGAGCGTCATCTCCTCGCCGTTCAGGCGGTGAAGGGTGATCACGTCGATCCTCCGGTGCGATGGCGGCCCGGCCGCGGGGGGCCGGTGTGCCTCCCCCGCTATCGGTCGCCGGGCGCCGCGGTTGAGCCGCCGGGCCGCCGCTCGGCGGCCCGGCGGCCCCTCGGCTAGCGCTTCAGGTTGACGAGCTCGTTGAGCATCTCGTCGGACGTGGTGATCGCCCGGCTGTTCGCCTGGAAGCCGCGCTGGGCGATGATCATGTTGGTGAACTCGAGCGCCAGGTCGACGTTGCTCATCTCGAGGGCGCCCGGCACCACCACGCCGTGACCGGCGGCGCCGCCCGGCGCGCCGAGCACCGCGGGGCCGGAGTTGTTGGTGGCCTGCCACAGGTTGTCGCCGGTGCGCTCCAGGCCGGCGGCGTTCGCGAACTTCGCCAGGCTGAGCGTGCCGATCGTGGTGGCGATGCCGGCCGTGTCGATGGCGGTGACCACGCCCGAGGCGTCCACGTTGATGGCCGCGGTGGTGGCCGGGTCGACCTGCAGGCGGCCGACGTTGCCCGTGGCGTCCACGACGCCGATCACGTACTGGCCGCTGCTGGTGACGAGGTGGCCGGCGTTGTCGAACGAGAAGTTGCCGGCGCGGGTGTACTGCTCGCCGCCCGCGGTCAGGTCGTTGCCGCCGACCCCGCCGAAGGTCGCGCCCGGGGCCGCGACGCGGAAGAAGCCGTCGCCCGAGATCATCATGTCGGTGACGACGCCGGTGGACTGGGTGTTGCCCTGGGTCATCAGGTTGTCGACCGAGTTGAGCGACATGCCCAGGCCGATCTGGCGCGGGTTGGTGCCGCCGAGGGTGGCGGTCGGCGCGCCGGCGCCGGACAGGTTCTGGTAGAGCGAGTCCTTGAACGTGGTGCGCTGCGACTTGTACGCGTGCGTGTTCACGTTCGAGATGTTCGAGGCGATGGTGTCCATCATCGTCTGGTGGTTCCGGAGGCCGGAGACCGCGGCGAACATGGAGCGCATCATCTGACTGGGTTCCTCTCTGTGTGTGAGTGACCCGGACCCCCTCGACAGAGGTCCAGCCCGGGCCGGGGGGCTCGCGCGGGGCGCGGCTAGCTCAGGACCGCGCTGTCGATGTTGGTGAAGACCTGGTCGCGCATCCCGGCCTGATCGACCGCGGTGATGACGGTGCGGTTCTGGACGGAGACGACGAAGGCCATGCGGTCCATGAGCACGACGCTCTCGCGCCCGCCCTTGGCCGCCAGCCGGTCGACCGCGCCCTCGAGGCGACCCTGCAGGTCGGGGGTGACGGCGATCTCGCGCTGCGACAGGCGCTGCACCGCGTGGGCGCTCCAGCGCACCGGCTGCGGGGACGCCGCCGGGCGCAGGCGCTCGGCGAGCATGCCGTCGAACCCGGGCGCCGCGACCTCGCGCGCGCGGCCGGCGGCCGCGGCGGACGTCGTGCCCGCCACCGCGCCGGCCGGCGCGACGGGGCGCTCGATGCTCACGGGCGCACCTCCGTCACGAGGCCGGGGTCGACCTCGACCCCGTTCACGACCAGCGCCATCGAGCCGTCGCCGGCCACTCGCAGGCGCTCGACCACCCCGGTGACCGGGTCGGCGCCGCCCGCGGGCGCGTAGGAGACGGTCCTGCCGATCAGCGCCGATCCCTCGGCGAGCCGGCTGGACAGCGCCAGCGCGCGGATGTCGCGCGCCATGTTGGTGGTCTGCTCGAGCTGCGAGAACTGCGCCATCTGCGCGATGTACTCGGTGTCGGACATCGGCTCGAGCGGGTTCTGGTTGGAGATCTGGCTGGCCAGGATCCGCAGGAAGCCCTCCGACGAGAAGATGTCGACGGGCGCCTCCTTCGCCGTGGCCCGGTTCGCGGCCGGGGTGAACGGCCCGGTGACCGCGTCGGTGGTGAGTGGCGGCATGGGCGCCTCCTATGCCAAGAGGTCGAGCCGGCCGGCGGCGCCGGCGGCGACGGTGACCGGTCCGGCGCCCGCGAGCGCGACGGGCGTGCCGTCGGCCTCGAGCACCTCGCCCCGGACGGCGGCGCGGCCGGACCCGCGCGACGACGCCCCGGCGTCGCGCGGGTCGCCGCCGCCGCCGTAGGAGACGTCCAGCGAGTCCAGCGAGTAGCCCAGCTCGTCGAGCGCCGAGCCGAGGTGCGCGAGCGAGCCCTGCAGCATGCGCGCCGCCTCGGGCCGGTCGGCGATGATCTGGGCCTGCATCACGCCCTCGACCATCGTCACGCGGATGGTCAGGTGCCCGAGCTCCGGCGGGCGCAGGCTGATGAGCAGCTCGCGGCCGCCCTCGCGCACCGCCATGCGGACCCCGGCGCCGAGCTCGTGCGCCAGCTCGCGGGGCGTGGTGACCGCGCCGTGGCGGACGAGGGCGTCCACCACGCCGTGCGCCACCGGCGCTGGCGCGGGGGTCGCGGCCGGCGCGAGGCCGGCCGGGGGCTCGGCGACGCGGGCGGCCGGGGCGGCCTCCGCGGCGGCGTGCCGCACCGGCGCCGGCGCCGGCGCCTCCTCGGCGCCGGCGGCCGTGGCCGGGACCGCGCCCGACGCGGGGGTCGCCGCCGGGTCGGCCTGCGTCAGCGTCAGCGTGAGCGTGGCCGCCGGGGCGGGCCCGGCGGGCCGGTCCGCGCCCGCGGTGCCGGCGACGGGGGTCGCCGGGCCGGCCGCCGCGGGGGCGGCCGTCGCGTCGGGGCCGTCGGCCGCCGGCACGCCGGCGGCCGCGGCGAGCGCCGCCGCGGTGGCCGTGCCCGCCGGGGCGGGGGCCGGGGCGCCGCCGTCGTCGCCGGCGACGGCGACGGCGGCGGCGGTCGTGGCCGGCGGCGTCGCGGCCTGGGCGGCCGCGACCGCCGCGATGGCGGCCGCGACGTCCGCGGCGACGACCTCCGTGACCGGGGCGCCGGCGTCGGCGGCGCCCTCCTGCTGCAGCTCCCCCGGCAGGGGTCCGGCTGCGTCTGCTGTGAGGACCGGGGCGGGCTCGCCCGCCGGGGCGGTGGCGGCGTGGCCGTCCAGCACGGCCACGAACCCTCCGTCCGCCGTCTCCACGAGGGCCCCCGTGGCGCTGTCGCCACCGGCTCCCGTCGCGGGGGCGGCGCCCCCTCGGCCCGGGGCCACCGGCGGCGGCCCGAGCTGAAGATCCATCATCCCAACCACACCGTCCTTCCGTGTCGGCGTCGTGCGGCGCGCCGCGCCGGCCGGAGGCCGGCGCGCTCCGCGCCCCCTCCCTATCGGCAGCGCGACCCCGATCCAGGAGTCCCGCGCCGCCGGCCGGTCCTACGCCGCCGCGCCCCCGTGGACGCGCGCCCTGCGGGCGGCCAGCTCGTCCATGAGGACCGCGTCGCGGCGCGCCAGCTCGGCGCCGTGGCGCTGCTCGGCCCTACGGCGCAGCTGCACGAGCGCCTCGCGGTCCTGGCTCGCCCTGACCATGTCGGCGCGCCGGTCGTCGGCGACCGCCTCGAGGCGCGCGACCCCCGAGCGCTCGTGGGCGGCGCGGGCGCGGAGGATCGCGAGGTCCTCGTGGGCGGCCCGCAGCCGGTCGAGGCCGATCGGCTCGCCCATCATGCGGCGCAGCCCGTCCAGGCCGCGCCGTACGGCGTCCTCGGCCGCGACGGCCCGCTCCTGCTGCGCCGCCACGGCGGCCATCGCCTGCGCGAGCTCCTGGCGCACCAGGTCCTCACGGCGCACGCGGTGGTCCAGCACCTGCTCGAGGCGGAAGCGGAAGCGGTCGCTCACGCCCCCTCTATCGGCGCCCGCCGCGGGCCCTTGACCGCCGCGCGCCCCGGTCCTCCGGCGCGGCGCGCTAGGCGCGCGCGGCCGCCGCGGCCGCCTCGGCGACCGGCGCCAGGCCGCCGGCCCGCACCACGTCGCGCATCGAGAGCACGCCCACCAGCTCGGAGCCCTCGAACACGAGCACGTGCCGCACCCCGTGCTTGATCATGAGCGTCGCGGCGTCGGCGATCGGCCAGTCGGGCGCGGCCGACACCACGGCGCCCGTCATGTGGTCCTCGACGAGCTCGCGGGCCGGGTCGAGCCCGTTGGCGACCGCCCGCAGCAGGTCGCGCTCCGTGACCACCGCCGGCCCGGGGAGCGTCCCGTCCAGCACGATCGCCGCACCCGTGCGGTGGTGCACCATCCGCGACGCCGCCTGCTGGAGGGTGTGCTCGGGTCCCACGATGGCGCTCACGTGAGTCATCGCGTCCTTGACCCGCATCTCCAGCTCCCCTCGTCACTTTTGTTGCGAAGTCGTAGGGTGCCATGCGGGCGGGGACGTTTCAACCGCCGCCGGTCCTGGAACGCCGCGCCGGTGAGCCACCTCACAGCGCCGGGCGGCGGGCGGCACCCGTCGGGCGGGCACCCGTCCCGCGGCGGCCCGACGGCGCCCCGCGAGCTCAGACGGTGAAGCGGCCCACCGTCCCGGCTCAGCTGGTCCGGGACAGCTCCGCGAGGCTCCTGGCCGTGGCGGCGATCTCCTCGCCGGAGGCCGCCGTCTGCTGGATCGACGGGGCGACCTCCTCGGTCGCGGCCGCGTTCTCCTCGCTGGAGGCGGCGACGGTGGCGACGGAGGCGACGATCGCGGCGGCGGCCTCGAAGTCGAGCCGCAGGCGCAGTCGTACGGGCGGATCGCGACGCGGTTCACGGCGGCCGCTTCCGTGGGGAGGCGGCCGGCCGCTCGTGCGCCCTCCGGGTGCATCGACGCCGTCGGAGCCCCGCGTGAGGGCCACGGCGGCGCTCAGGCGGGGACCACCTCGACGCCGGGCGGCAGCGGGTTGAACGCGCCGGTGAGGCCCGCGGCCGCCTCGCCCGGCGCCTCGGCCACGACCGGGCCGGGCGTGCCCGTCAGCGCCAGCAGGCGGCCGAGCGCCTCGTCGCGCGAGTAGGGGTCGTGCGTGCCCTGGCGCAGGTAGGCGTCGATGTCGCCCATCTTGGCCCGCGCCTCGTCGACCCGGGGGTCGGAGCCCGGGATGTAGGCGCCGATGGCGATGAGGTCCTCGGCGCGCTTGTGCGCGGCCAGCAGGCCGCGCAGCCGCCCGCCGGCCTCGAGGTGCTCGGGCGCGAGCAGCTGCGGCGCCAGCCGCGAGACCGACTGCAGGACGTCGATCGCCGGGTAGTGGTGGCGGTGGGCGAGCTCGCGCGAGAGCACGACGTGGCCGTCGAGGATCGAGCGCACGGCGTCGGCCACCGGCTCGTTCATGTCGTCGCCGTCCACCAGCACCGTGTAGAGCGCCGTGATGCTCCCGGACGGCGACGTGCCGGCCCGCTCGAGCAGCCGCGGCAGCATGGCGAACACCGACGGCGTGTAGCCGCGGGTCGCGGGCGGCTCGCCGATGGCCAGGCCGACCTCGCGCTGCGCCGTGGCGAGGCGGGTGACCGAGTCCATCATCAGGAGCACGTCGGCGCCGCCGTCGCGGAACCACTCGGCGATCGTCGTGGCGACGAAGGCGGCCTTGATGCGCACGAGCGCCGGCTGGTCGGAGGTCGCGACCACCACGACGCTGCGGGCGAGGCCCTCCGGCCCGAGGTCGTTCTCGATGAACTCGCGCACCTCGCGGCCGCGCTCGCCCACGAGCGCGATGACGTTGACGTCGGCCGTCGTGCCGCGGGCCATCATGCCCATCGTGGTGCTCTTGCCCACGCCCGAGCCGGCGAAGATGCCGATGCGCTGGCCGCGGCCGCACGGCATGAGCGTGTCGATGGCGCGCACGCCGAGCGGCAGCGGCGTGCGGATGACCGGCCGGTCGAGCGGGTCGGGCGGCGGCGCGTCGATCGGCCGGCGCGCCTCCACGCGCGGCGGCGGCCCGCCGTCCACCGGGCGCCCGAGGCCGTCGAGCACGCGCCCCAGCAACCCCTGGCCCAGGTCGACGCGCAGGGCGCCGCCCGAGGCGATCACGGTCTGGCCGGGGGCGATGCCGGTGGCGTCGCCGAGCGGCATGAGCAGGGTGCGGCCCTCGCGGAAGCCGACCACCTCGGCCTGCAGCGGCGGGCGCCCGGCGCGGTGGCCCGGCAGGACGATCTCGCAGCGCTCCCCCACCGCGGCCTCGGGGCCGCGGCTCTCGACCACGAGCCCGATCAGCTCCGAGACCCGGCCGTTGAGCCGGAAGGGGTCGAGCGCGCGCAGCCGCGCCCGCGCCGGCGCGAGGTCGACGGTGCTCACGGCTCGACCAGCAGCTCGTCGGGCGGGGCGGTCAGCCCCTCCAGGACGCGGGCGAGCTGGCTCTCGAAGGTCGCGTCGACGTCCCCGCCGGTGGTCTGCAGCACGCAGGAGCCGCGGCCGACGCGCGGGTCGTCGACCACGTCGAGCCGCGCGATGCCGCCCATCGACTCGAGGATCCCCGGCGCGGCGGCGCGGCAGGCCGACAGGTCGGCCGGGTGCACCATCGCCACGAGCGCCGAGCGGTCGGCCGCGCGGCGGATCGCGCCCCGCAGCACCTCCTCCACCCGCTCGGGCCGCGCGTGCACCTCGGCGCGCACGATGCGCGAGGCCACCTCGATCGCCAGCACCGTGGCCTCGGCGGCCGCGTCGTCCTCCAGCCGCCGGCGGTGCGCCTCGAGGTCGCCGGCCAGCGCCGAGAGCGCCGAGAGCGCGTCCGCCAGCTCCGCCCGGGCCTCCTCCAGCCCGGCGGCGAGGCCCTCCTCGCGGGCCGCGGCGAGCACCGCCTCGCGCTCGGCGCGGGCGGCCGCGACGATGGCCCCGGCCTCCCGCTCGGCGGCCGCGCGGGCCTCCTCGGGCGTGCCGGGGGTTGGCGGGCGGGGCGCGGGCGGGCGCAGCCGCAGCTCGACGGGCGCCGCGGCCAGCGCGGCGCCGCGCAGCGGGCTACGCGACAAGCTGGTCCTCCCCGCCGCGCACGATCACGATCGTGCCGGCCTCCTCGAGGCGGCGGATGACCGCCACGACCCGCTGCTGGGCCTCCTCGACGTCCTTGATCCGGACCGGGCCCATGAACTCGAGGTCCTCCTTGATGTTCTGGGCGGCGCGCTCGCTCATGTTGCGGTAGATCGCCTCCTGCACCTCGGACGACGTGCCCTTGAGCGCGACGGCGAGCTCCTTGGCGTCCACCTCGCGCAGCACCTGCTGGATGCTGCGGTCGTCGAGCACCGTGATGTCCTCGAACAGGAACATCATGCGGCGCACCTCGTCGGCGAGCTCGGGGTTCTGCTCCTCCAGCGTCTCGAGGATCGTGCGCTCGGTGCCGCGGTCGACCTGGTTGAGCAGGTCCACCAGCGAGCGCAGGCCGCCGGCCGAGGTGAAGTCCTGGTTGATGACGTTGCTCAGCTTGCGCTCGAGCACGCGCTCGATCTCGCGGATCACCTCGGGGGCGGTGCGGTCCATCATCGCGATCCGCATCGCCACGTCGGCCCCCTGCGCCTCGGGCAGCGCGCTCACGACCTGGGCCGCCGTGTCGGCGGGCAGGTAGGCGAGGATCAGCGCCACCGTCTGGGGGTGCTCGTTGGCGATCACGTTGAGGATCTGCGAGGCGTCGGTGCGCCGCAGGAACTCGAACGGGCTCACCTGGATGGAGCTCGACAGGCGGTTCATGACCTCGTCGGCGCGGTCGCCGCCGAGGGCCTTCTCGAGCACCTCGCGGGCGTAGTCGACGCCGCCCTCGGCGATGTACTCCTGGGCGACGGCCGTCTCGTAGAACTCCTCGACGACGGCCTGCTTGAGCTCCGGGTTGATGTGCCCGATGCCGGCGATCTCCAGCGTCAGCTCGTCGATCTCGTCCTGGCGGAGGTGGCGGAAGACCGACGCGGAGGCCTCGCTGCCGAGGCTCACGAGCAGGATCGCGGCCTTCTGGCGGCCGTTCATGGTCGCGGTGGACATCGCCCCCTCCTAGCGGCTGTCGAGGAGCCAGCCGCGCAGCAGCTGCGCGACGTCGTCCGGCTTGCGGCGGGCGAGGTCCTCCATCTCCGCCTCGATCTCGGTCTTGCGCTGGCCCTCGAGCTGGCGCGTCGGGCCGGCCGGCTGGCCGGCGGAGAGCTCCGACACCGGCACGGGGCCGGCCTTCAGCAGCTCCGGGAGCGTCTTCTCGAGGTCCGTCTGGCGGCGGCGCAGCGAGCGGCGGGCGAAGAGGGCGAGCAGCAGCACGCCGACGCCGGCCGCGCCGGTCTTGGCCAGGCCGACGAGATCGAGCCCGCCGCCCTCGCCGGCCGTCGCGGCCTCCTCGCCGGCGGCCGCCGCCGACGTGGCCGCGGTGCCCTCCTCGGAGAACGGGACGGCCTGCACGCTGATCGTGTCGCCGCGCCCGGCGTCGAAGCCGACCGCCGAGGCGATCGTGTCCTCGAGCCCGGCGACGACCGCGTTCGGCACCTCGTCGCTCACCTGCACGGAGACGGTCTGCTTCACGACCTCGCCGGGCGTCTTGACCACCTGCGAGCGGGTGCGGTCCACGCCGTTGCGGGTCGTCTCGGAGGTCTTCGAGTACTCCGTCTCGCCGCCGGCGGCGGCCGCGCCGGCCGGGTAGTTGGTGCCGCCGGGGGTGTTGGGCGTGGCGCCCGTGGCGCCGCCGGCGCCCCCGCCGGTCGAGTTGAGGGTCTCCTCGTCGGTCTGCGTCTCGAGCGGGGTCGAGCTGTCCTCGTCGAAGGTCTCGGAGTCGGTCGTGACCTGGTCCAGGTTCAGCTGGGCGCGCACTTGGGTGACCGCCTTGCCCGGGCCGAGCACGGCGGCGAGCATGCCGTCGAGCCGGCTCTGCACGCGGCGCTCGTAGTTCGACTCGAGCTCCATGCGCTGGGCGGCCGCGCTCGCGCCGCTCGCGTCGTCGGCGCCCTCCAGCACGTTGCCCTGCGAGTCGGTGATCGTGACCTGCTTCGTCTCCAGGCCCGGGACGGCCATCGCGACGAGCCTGGTCACCCCCTTCACCTGGGCGGGCTCCAGCTCCTGGCCGGGCCGCATGTCGAGCACCACCGCGGCGGTCGTCGGCTTCTGCTCGTCGGTGAAGAGCTGCTCCTCGGGCATGCCGATCTTCACCGTCGCCGAGCTCACCTGGTCGAGCCGGCCGATGGTGCGCGAGAGCTCGCCCTCCATCGCCCGCACGAGGTTGACCCGGTTCGTGAAGTCGGTGGCGCCGAGCCCGGACTTGTCGAAGATCTCGTAGCCGACCCCCGAGCCGCCCTCCAGCACGTTGGAGGCGGCCAGGTCCAGGCGGGCGCTGTCGAGCCGCTCCGACGGCACCTGGACCGCCGTGCCGCCGTCGCCGAGCTTGTAGGGGATGCCGAGCTCCTCGAGCTCGGTGGTGATGGCGGCGGCGTCGCGCGCGTTGGCCGCCGTGGCGAGGGTCGAGTACGACGCCTCCCCCGACAGGCGGGTGAGCAGGAACACGCCGACGAGGAAGATCAGGACGGCGCCGATGAGCAGGCGCCGGCTGGGGCCGGTCAGCCCCTCCCAGAACCCGGTGATGCGTGACAGTGCTCCCACGGCGCCCTATCCCTCCTAGACCTGCATCCGGCTGAGCTCCTGCCAGCCCTCGACGAGCTTGTTGCGGACCTGCACGGCGGTGGTGAACATCAGGTCGGCCTGCTCGACGGCCACGAGGGCCTCGGTCGTGTCGGCCTTCCCCACCGCCGCCTGCTCGGAGAGCCTCTCGGAACCCACCATCTGCGAGTTGAGCCCCGCGACCGCTTTCGTGAGCATGTCGCCGAAGCCGGCGTCGGCGCCCCCCGGCGCGCGGGCCTCGGCGGCGGCGCCCAGCCCCGACGCGGCGCCCGCGCCCAGCGGGCCGAACGGCATCGCGGGCACGGCCCCGATGGGCGGCAGCGGGGTCACTGGATGATCCTCAGCGCGTCGCGGTGCATGGACTTCGTGGCCTCGAAGGCCGTCACGTTGGCCTGGAAGGCGCGCGTGGCGGCGACCATGTCCACCATCTCGGTGACGGCGTCCACGTTGGGCCGGGTGACGTAGCCGTCGGCGTCCGCCTCGGGGTGGCCGGGCTCGTAGACCCGCCGCAGCGGCGTGGGGTCCTCCGTGATCCCGGTGACGGCCACGCCCTGGGCGGCGGCCCCGCCCGCGGCCCCGCCGACGCCCGCCGGCAGCGTGAACCGCTCGCCGGAGGCGGGGGCGGTCGACACGACCTTGCGCCGGTAGGCGTCGCCCACGCCGTTCGTGCTGTCGGCGTTGGCCAGGTTGCTGGCGATCACGTCCATGCGGAGGCGCTCGGCCGTGAGGCCGGTCGCGCTGATGCCCAGCGCGGGGAACATGCTCATCTGTGAGCTCCTCTGGTGTGGGGGCTACCGGCCGGTCACGGCCATGCGGAACTGGGTGAAGCGCTTGTCCAGCATCGCCACGACCGTCTGGTGGGCGAGCTGGTTGGCGGCGAGCTCGGCCATCTCGGCGTCGGGGTCGACGTTCGAGCCGTCCACCCGCATCGTGGTGCCGGACGACGAGACGGCCGGTCGCGAGGACTCCACCGCGTCGCCCTGCGCGAAGGGCGAGGGCAGCGAGGTCGCCGGGCCGCGGCCCATGCGCGAGCGGTCGTCCTCGACCGCCTTCGCGAGCGCCGACTCGAACTGCACCTCGATGCGCTTGTAGCCCGGGGTCTCGGCGTTCGCGATGTTGCTCGCGAGCGCCGTGTGCCGGGCATCGTAGCCGCGCGCGGCGGCGGTGAGCACCTCTGTCGTGAGGTCGCCGAAGAACATCAGAGCACGCCTCCCACGTCGGCCAGCATCGGCTCGATCTCCTCCATGAGCGCCGCGAGCCGCCCGGCGCCGAGGCCGAGCGCCTCCGCCGAGCCGGGGTCGATCGCGCCCGGCACCGCCCCCGCGCCCAGGCCGACGCCGAGCATCATGCAGCCGGCGTCGGCGACGTGGACGCAGTGCGACAGGCGCGGCTCGAGGCGCGCCAGGCCGGGCGAGTGGTGGTGGCGGATCGCCTCCTCCAGCTCGGGCGGGAACCCCCAGGAGGCCCCGATCCGGGCGCCGAGCTCGGCGTGGTCGAAGCCCAGCAGGCGCCGCTCCACCTCGTGCACGGGAAGCCCGTGCTCCTCGGCGGTGCGGCTGACCTCCTCGAAGGCGTGCTCCATGTGGCCGGCCAGGACGGTCTTGCCGATGTCGTGCAGCAGCCCGGCCACGAACGCCTGCTCCACCGGGGCGAGCTGCACCTCGACGGCCAGCCGGCGGGCGGCGAAGGCGACGGCCAGCGAGTGGCGCCACAGCTCGCCGCGGCTCAGCCCGTAGGCCGGCAGCGGCGCGCTCATCACCCGCGAGCCGTGGCTCGAGACGGCGAGGCTCTTCACCGCCGAGAAGCCGAGCAGCACCACCGCCTCGCTGGCGGTGGTGACCCGGCGCCGGTGGCCGTAGAAGGACGAGTTGGCGAGCTTGAGGATGGCCGCGGTGAGCCCCTGATCGCGCAGCACCGCCTGGGTGAGCGCGCCCACCGTCATCGCCGGGTCGTCGCACGCGGCGACGACCTCCGCGACGCTCGACGGCATCGGCGGCAGGCCGGCCACCGCCGCGGCGACCTCCTCCACGGTGAGCCGTGTGATCGTGCTCATGCGCGCCCCCGCCCGGCCGTGCCGCTAGGCCAGCGCCGGGGCGAGCGTCTCCCCCTCGGCCGCCCGCTCGGCGACCAGCGCGGTCCAGGCATCGCACAGCACGCCGAGGTCGTCGATCACCTCGCCGAGCGTCCGGGCGTCGACCGTCTCAGGGTCGAGGCGGCGCAGCACGTACTCGTAGATGGAGCCGAGGTGGCGGGCGATGGAGCCGGCCGCCGGGTCGAGGCCCCGGTCGAGCTCCTCCACGATCGCGCGCACGCGGCCGGTGAGCCGGGCCGTCTCGCCGCGGTCGCCGCGCAGCGCGGCCTCGCGGGCCTCGGCGCCGAAGCGCAGGGCGCCCTCGAAGAGCATGAGCACCAGGCCCTCCGGCGACGCGGACAGCACCTGCTCAGGGGACGGTGAAGGGGTCATCGGGACCTCTCGGTCGAGGAGATTGATGGCGCGGGGTTCCGTCCCCTGGTGCGCCGGCGTCGCTCCCGTGCCGGCCCCCCTCTTCTCGACCCCGATGCCCCCGTCCTTGAGCCCGTCCGGCGCGATCCGGCCGGACGGGCCCGGCGGGTCAGTGCTCCCAGGCCACCAGGAAGCCCGGCTCGGCGCCCCCGCCGTCCGGGCGCCGCGGCACGACGCGCGCGGCGCAGGCCAGCCGGCCGCTCTCGGCGGCCGGCACGAGGGCGCGGAAGCGGTGCTCGCCGCCGGCGCCGCCCTCGTGGATGGCGGGCACCACCCGGCGCGGCACGATGCCGCCGTGGCCGTCGGCGTGGCCGGCGACCACCTCCACGCAGACGTCGTCGATCGACAGCGCGCCGAGCGTCGCGACGACCTCCACCGCGAGCTCGGACCCGACCGGCACCACGCCGCCGGCCTGCAGCGAGGAGCGCACCGCCACCTCCGGCCAGGCCGCCCGCAGGCGCTCGCGCCAGTCGGCGAGCCGCCGCGTGAGGGCGCCGTCGCCGGCCGCCAGGGCGACCGCCGACCGGTGGGCCGGGATGTAGGCCCGCTCGGCGTACTCGCGCACCATCCGCCCGGTGCTGAACGTCGCGCCCGCGCGGCGGATCGACGCGGTCATCATGGCGGTCCAGTCGCGCGGCCGGTCGGAGGGGTCCCGGGTGAAGAAGGCCGGGATCACCTCGCGCTCCAGCAGCGTGTAGAGCGCCTCGGCCTCGACCGCGTCGTTCTCCTCGGGGTCGTCGTAGGTCTCGCCGCTGCCGATCGCCCAGCCGCAGTCGGGCGAGTAGCCCTCGGCCCACCAGCCGTCGAGCACTGACAGGTTGAGCGCGCCGTTGACCGCCGCCTTCATGCCGCTGGTGCCCGAAGCCTCGAGCGGCCGGCGCGGCACGTTGAGCCAGACGTCGGCCCCCTGCACGAGGTAGCGCGCCACGTGCATGTCGTAGTCCTCCAGGAAGACCACCCGGTTGCGCAGCCGCGGCCGGTGCGACTCCTGCACCACGCTGCGCAGCAGGTCCTTGCCGGGGCCGTCCATCGGGTGCGCCTTGCCGGCGACGATGAACTGGATCGGCCGGTCCTCGTCGTCGAGCAGCGCGGCGAGGCGCTCGGGGTCGCGGAACAGCAGGTCGGCGCGCTTGTAGGTCGCGAAGCGGCGGGCGAAGCAGACCGTGAGGGCGTCGGGGCGCAGGGCCTCGGCGGCGGCGCGGGCGGCCACCCGCCGCGAGCCCTGGCGCGCGAGCTGCTCCTGCAGGCGCTCGCGGGCGAACAGCACGAGCCGCTCCCGGCGCAGCTCGTGCACCCGCCACAGCTCCCCCGCGGGGATGCGGTCGGCCCGCTCCCACACCCGGGGGTCCTCGGGGTGCTCGCGCAGCGACGGGCCGATGTAGGTGTCGAGCAGCTCGTGCATCTCGCGGCTGAGCCAGCTGAAGGGGTGGATGCCGTTCGTCACGCTGGTGATCGGCACCTCCTCGAGCGGCAGCTCGGGCCACAGGCCGCGCCACATGCGCCGCGAGGTGTCGCCGTGCAGCGCCGCGACCCCGTTGGCGAAGCCGGAGGTGCGCAGCGCCAGCGGCGTCATCCCGAAGGCGGCGTCGCCCTCCTCGGGGTAGGCCGCCAGCGCGGCGAGGTCGTCCCAGCTCATCCCCGCCTCCCCGGCCAGCGGCTCCAGGTAGGCGCGGGCGAGCGCCGGGTCGAAGATCTCGTTGCCCGCCGGCACGGGCGTGTGGGTGGTGAAGACCGTCGAGGCGACCACCCGCTCGCGGGCCTCGGCCAGGCTCAGGCCGCGCTCGGCGGTGAGGGAGCGGATGCGCTCCAGCGCGATCAGCGCGGAGTGGCCCTCGTTCATGTGGAAGACGGTCGGCGCGAGCCCGGCCTGCTCGAGGGCGCGCACGCCGCCCACGCCGAGGAGGATCTCCTGGCGGATGCGCAGGTCGCGGTCGCCGCCGTAGAGCACGCTGGTGATGTCCCGCGCCGCGGGGCTGTTGCCCTCGATGTCCGAGTCGAGCAGCAGCAGCGGCACCCGGCCCACCTGGATGCGCCGCAGGGCCGCGCGGACGGTCTCCTCGCCGATCCGCACCTCCACCACCACGGGGGTCCCGTCCGGCCCGGCCTGGTCGGCGATCGGCAGGTCGGCCCAGTCGGTGTCGGGGTACCGCTCGCGCTGGCCGCCGTCGGGCCCCAGCGTCTGGCGGAAGTAGCCGCTGCGGTAGAGCAGGCCCACGCCCACCAGCGGCACGCCGATGTCGGACGCCGACTTGAGGTGGTCGCCAGCCAGCACGCCGAGCCCGCCGGAGTAGAGGGGGATGCCGGCGTCGAGGCCGAACTCCAGCGAGAAGTAGCCGACGCGCATGCCCTCCGCGTCCGGGTTGGCCGGCACCAGCCAGCCCGGCGACTCGAGGTAGGCGTCGAGGCGCCGCGCCACGCGACCCACCATCGCGACGAAGCTCTCGTCGGCGGCCGCCGCGTCGAGCCGCTCCTGCGGCAGCTCGCGCAGCAGCGCGACCGGGTTCTGGCCCAGGCGCTCCCACGCCTCGGGGTCGAGCCGCGCGAACAGGTCGCGCGCCTCGGGGCTCCACGAGGACCACACGTTGCGGGCGATCTCCCCGAGCCAGGCCAGGCGCTCGGGGAGCGCCGGATGGACGTCGACCTCGTGGACCTTCATGCGCTGGTCTCCTCCCGTCGGCGGGCCTGGGCCGGGCCCGCGTCGGCTCGTGGGACGACACGGCGGCGCGTGGACGCCGCCCCTTCCGGGACCGGCGGATCATAGGCGAGGCGGGTCGCCGCCGCGGCCCGTCGCCGTGGTGGTTCCCGCCGGGGGGCGGCGCGCTACCGCGCGCTGTCGAGCAGGCGGGAGCTGGCGGCCGGCGCGGGACGGTAGCCGGCCAGCGCCGCGCGGCCGTTGCCGAGGCCGGCGATCTCGCGGCCGAGCGCCTCGCGGGCGGCCCGGGCGCGCTCGAGCAGATCGGCCTGGCCGCGCCGCAGCGCGTCCGCGAGCGCGCGCGCCTCGGCGAGGTCGGCGCCGCGAAGGGCGGCGGCGCCCGCGGAGCCGATGCGGGCCTGCAGGCGCATGCGCTCCTCGTGCAGCTCGTCCAGCCGCGCGAGGTCGCCCCGCCCGAGGGCGTCGGCCTGCGCGAGCTGCAGCTCGCGCAGGCGGCGCAGGTCAGCCAGCAAGGTTGACGCCGAGCACGGGGCCGCGGCGCTGCGTCTGGGGCTTCGGCGAGGAGGCGATCTGGGCCCAGGCGGCGCGCAGCTCGGCCATGTGGCGCACGGCCTCGTCGATCTCGGCCACGTCCCGGTCGAGCCGGGCGGCGGTCAGGCGCTCGCCGACGTAGCCGTAGAGGCTGGCCAGGTTCTCCGCGACCTCGCCCTGGGTCATGTCGAGGGTGGCGCGCAGCTCGGTCACGATGGCCTGGGCCTTCGTGAGCCGCACCCCCGCCTCGCCGACGTCGTCGCGGCCGAGGGCCGCCCTGGCCTGGGCGGCGAAGCGCAGGAAGCCGTCGTAGAGCATGACCACGAGCTGTCCCGGGGTCGCCGTCTGGGCGGTGTGGGTCTGGTACTGACGGAGTTCGGTCAGCAAGGTGGGTGCCCTCCCTCGATGGCGCTGCTGGTGGTGGTCATGTCCGGGGCCGCCGGGCGGCCGGTCAGGCGGAGAGGCCCGCGAGCTGCGCCGCGAGGTTGCCGCCCTGGGCCTGGAACTGCGCGACGGCGGTCTCCATCGCCGCGAACTGCTGCTTGAGCCGCTGCTCGCGCACGGTCATCACGTCCTCGAGCGTCGCGATCTTGTCGTCCATCCGCTTGAGCGAGGCGGTGAACCCGGTGAGGCGCTCCGAGAGCGTCTGGCTCGAGAAGGTGTCGGCGAAGTGCCGGATCTGGCGGGCGATGCCGTCGCCGGCGCCGACGCCGGCCACCGCGTCCTCGCGGCCGAGCACGGCGGCGACGGCCGCCGGGTCGGCGTCGAGGGCGGCGCGCAGCTTGGCCCCGTCGAGCGTCATCGTGCCGTCGCGGGCCGAGGTGATGCCGATCTGGGCGAGCGAGTCGTACGCGCCGCCGAGGCCGGCCACCGCCGCGCCCGCGATCGAGCGGATCTGGCCGCCCATCGAGCTGATCGACGAGTCGCCCTGCAGCGTGCCCGCGGTCTTCGTGGCCGCGTCGTAGCTCGTCGCCAGGCGGACGTTGCGGATCAGGGCGTTGTAGGCGTCGACGAACGCCGTGACCGTCGCCTCGGCGCCGGCCGGGTCGGCCCCCACCGTGACGGTGGTGGTGCCCTCCTTGGCCAGCACCACGTCCACGCCGCTGATGGCGCCCTGGATCGTGTTCCCTGAGCTGGTGACGGCCACGCCGTTGATCGTCGCGGTCGCGTCCTGCGCCGCCTGGGTGGTCGTGAAGCCGAAGTCGGCGGCCGCGCTGCCGCCCACCGAGATCGCGCCCGCGGTGCCGCTCTCCCGGGCGATGAGCACGAGGCGCCCGTTGACCACGCTGGCGCTCACGCCAGGGTCATCGGCGGCGTTGACCCGGTCGGCGAACGTCTGGACGGTGTCCCCGGCCTCCATCGCCACGGAGGTCGTGGCCCCGCCGGCGGTGATGTCGAGCTGGCGGCCGGCCGTGAAGGCCACGCCCGGCGCCGAGGCCATCGTGTGGGCCTGCGCGAGCGCCGTGACCTGGACGTTGTAGACGCCCTTCGCCGCGGCGGCGCCGGCGGAGGCCGACAGCACCGTGGGGTCGGCCGCGGTCGCGGTCTTGCCCTGCAGGGCGCCCGGCTCGGAGAGCTTGGCGGCGGCGTCCTTCAGCTTGCCGAGCAGCCCGTTGATCTCCTGGACCACGCCCTGCTTGGCGGTGAGCTGGGTCTTCTGGGCCTTGACCCGGTCGATCGGCATGCGCTCGAGCTTCATCAGCGCGTCCACGATCGCGGCGGTGTCGATGCCCGAGGCGAGCCCCGAGAACGACAGCGAGGCGGAGGTGCTCACGACGCGGCGTCCACGCGCAAACCCGAGGGCGCGATGGCGGCGACGGCGTCGCGCACCCGGCGCGAGGGGATCTCGCGCAGCACCTCGCCCGTCTGGCGGTCGTACATCGTCACGGTCACCGTGTTGGTCGCCTCGTCGATCTCGAATCTGGCGTCCACATCGGCGGCCGTGAGGACGAACTTGAGGGTGCTGCGGGGCTCCCAGCGGCCCTCGCCGCCGGTCGCCATCGGCCTGGCCGGCGGCGCGTCGGCGCCCTCGGCGGGGGCCGCGCGCTCAGAGCGACGCGGGGCCGGCTCGGCGGTCGGCTCGGGGACCGCCGGCGGTGCGGTGACGTCCATGTCCCCCCCTCGGTCGTGATCCTGGAGCCCCGGGCGCGCCCGGGTGCGACCCCCATCGGCGCCCGGGCGCCGATGCTTGAGCCCCGCCCGGCGACGGTGCGGCTGGCCCTCGGCGGCCCGCAGCCGTCACTCCAGGTGGGCGTGGACGTGGACCGTCAGATCGCCCAGCAGGTTGGTGTAGCTGCCGTACTCGTTGTCGTACCAGCCGAACACCTTGGCGTGGGTCACGGGCACCTCGACCACCGTGGAGGCCATCTCCGCCAGGACGTCATCCGGCACGCCGGGCAGGGCGGCGAGATCGACCCGCACGAAGCCCGTGCGGGTGTGGGTCTCCACGCCCTCGATCACCACGGCCGCGCGCGTCGCGCGGACGTCGGCCGGCACGTTCTGGCGGTCGCTGAAGCGCAGGAGCCCGCCGGCCGCGTGCTCCTCCTCGTACGTCCGGTTGAGCAGGTCGCGCGTCACGGCGCCGTCGCCGTCGGCGGCCCGGCCGAGCTGGAACGTCACGTTCAGGATGATCAGGGACTCGGTCGGGATGGGGACGCGCACGGAGTCGGACATGAACCCGATCGAGCCGACGTCCGGGACCACCTGCTCGAGGGCGCTCGCCGCGTTGGTGGACGTGAGGATGATGCTGTTGAGCGCGCTCCTGTTGCGCCGCAGGTCGCGCGCGCCGGCCGCGGGCACCGTGTCGAGCACGCTCTGCGAGTTGGTCGCCGCGTGCACGGTGCTCATCGACGCCGTCATCAGGCTGGTGCCCCCGAACCGGTCGAGCAGGGGCTTCACCATGTGGGCGAGCGCGGTCGTCGTGCACGAGGTCGCCGAGACCAGGTGATGGCGGGCCGGGTCGAAGACGTCGTGGTTGATGCCGTAGACGAGGGCGACCGCGTCCTCGGGGGGCGGCGCGCCGTCCGCGGCCGACTTGAACGCCGCGCTGTAGAGCACCTTCTCCGCCCCCGCCGCCAGATGCCCGCGCACCGAGCCGCCGGGCGCGTCGACCGGCCGGGTGGGGTCGTCGAAGGCGCCGGTCGTATCGACGACGATGCGGACGCGGTTGCCGCGCCAGTCGATGTCCCTCGGGTTGCGCGCGTCCTGCAGCACCGTGACCGGGACGCCGTCGACCTCGATCACGCCGCGCTCCCGGTCGGCGATGCGCACGCATGGATCGGCGTCGACCCCGTGCAGGAAGCGATGGACGGTGCCGTACGTGGAGTCATGCTCGATGACCCCGCAGACCGCCTCGAGATCCCGGCCGACCGGGCGGCCCACGTTGACGACGAGCCGCCCGAAGTGCCGGCGCGCCACGTGGTGCCAGAGCGTCAGCTTGCCGATCCGCCCGAGCCCGTTGATGCCGAGGGGCTCACCCTCGTTCCACGCCTCCGTCCCGTCGGACATCCCAACCCCTCCCCTCGCCGTCACTGCTGTGCGCGCCCACGCACGGGGACGTCGATCACGTCGTGCGCCCCCAGATGGACCGAGCCGTCGATGCCGTTGATCGAGATCAGGTCGCCCGTGCGGACGGTCCACCGCCCCATGCGCGACGGGCCCGCGTCCCCGTCGACGTCGAACGGCCGGGCGCCGACCACGCACGTCTTGCCGAGCCGCTTCGCGGCGACCGCGGCGTGGCTCGTGACGCCGCCGACCGCGGTCAGCAGGCCGTCGGAACGCAGCACGGCCGGGATGTCGTCGGGCACGGTGTCGCGCCGCAGCAGGATGACCGGGTCGTCGGGGAAGCGCGCCCGCAGGCGGTCGATGTCGTCGAGGCGGTGGGCGGCCCGCCCACTGAGCGCCCCGCCGCCCACCCCGATGCCGCCCGCGATGCGCGCGGCGCGCAGCGCGGGCGTGTCGAGGAAGGCCGGCAGCACCGCGCTCGCGGCCGTGACCATGTCGCGGGTCTGGAGCACGTAGAGCTCGTCGCGGCGATCGCCCTCGAAGGTGAACTCCACCTCCTGGTGGTTCATCCCGACGTCCTCGACGAGCGTGCGGGCCAGGTCGGCGAGGGCCGCGTGGATCTCGGGGAAGGACCGCTCCAGCGAGACCGGCGACGTCCGTCGCTCGGCGAGGCGCTGCCGCTCCCCGAGCGGGAACGTCTCGACCAGCCCGCCCACCACGTCGTCGCCCTGCGCCTTCAGGATGAAGTCGCCGTAGGGCTCGGCCGCGTCGGAGTCGCCCGACGGCGGCCGCGTCAGCATGACGCCCGTGCCCGAGCGCATCCCGAGGTTGCCGAAGACCATCGCCTGGACGACCACGCCGGTGCCCCAGCCGTCGGAGATGCCGAGCTCCGCCCGGTAGAGGCGCGCCCGGTCGCTGTCCCAGGACCGCCTGACGCGCCGGACGCACTCCATCAGCTGCGCGAACGGCTCGTCGATCAGCGACACCCCCTCGGCCAGGATCAGGGCGCGGTACTCGCCCGCCAGCTCGGCCATCTGGCCGGCCGCGAGGAGCGCTTTCTTCTCGACCGCGTGGCGGTGCTTGAACCCGCGGATCAGCGCGTCGAAGCGCTCGCGCGGGATCCCGTCGCTCATGCCCCAGAGCTGCAGGAACCGGCGATAGGCGTCCCACGCCGACCACGCGCGGCCGGGCGAGGCCGCCAGCCCCGCCACGACCTCGGGGCTCGCGCCGACGTTCAGGAAGCTCTCGAGCATGCCCGGCATGCTGATCGGCGCGCCGCCCCGCACCGAGAGCAGCAGCGGGCGGGCCGGGTCGCCGAAGCGGCCGCCGGCGTCGCGCTCGAGGCGCGCGACGCCGTCCGACACCAGAGCGGCAAGCCGCTCGTCGCCGCCGTCGTCGCGGCCGGGCTGGATGCTGAGCACGAACCCCGCCGGCACGCGGAAGCCGAGGTCGGCGAGGCGGGTGAGCATGTACCCCTTGTTGCCGAGCGCGACGATGCCGTCCCGCCGGTGCGACCGGTCGCCGATGCGGACCGCGTGCGGCGGGCGGCGGCCGGCGACGGCGCCGGGCAGCACCTCGTCGTCGGGCCCGTCGGCGAGGGCGTGCAGCAGCCGGCCCACGAGGAGATCGAGGCGCGACAGCCCGAAGCTCTCCGCGATGAGCTCCCGCTCGAGCGCCTCCACGTGCTTGAGGACCGACTCCTCCTCCGATTCGCCCGGCGCCCTGGCGAGCACCCCCTCGCGGACCATCGAGCTGCAGGCGCGGCGGGCCGGCTCCTCGTAGACGTCGAGGATGCGGGCGCGGACGAGCCCTTCGATGTTGCGGGACATGAGCTGGAAGACGTTGCGGTACTGATCGCGGCGCACGCCCGGCCGCTCGACCGCCTCGTCGAGCATGGCGACGCAGTGCGCGAGCCCCTGCGCCCGGTAGCCATCGGTGCGGAGGGCACGCATCAGGAGCCGCAGCCAGCCGGCCACCCTTCGCATGTCGCCGCGGTTCGGCCGCTCCAGCGGCTCGTCGTCGATCACGCGCTCGAACAGCGCGGTGGCGAGCGACTCCAGCCGCAGGATCAGCCCGACCGCGTCGAGGCGCTCCTCCCGGTAGGAGCCGTACATGCTCGGGATGCCGACCGCGATGTGCCGCTTCAGGTAGATGTCCTCGACCGGGGCCGGCTCGCCCGGCCGCAGGACCACCACGCGCAGCGCCTCGAGCGCCTGCATGACGAGCTCGAGCGCGGCGTCGTGGCGCCCCTCGGCCATCGCGCGCTCCAGGTCGCGCGCGACGCCCGCCCCGACGGCGCCCGCGCCGCGCAGCCGCCGCAGCACGTCCGCGTGGTCGAGCGCGTACTTGCGGCGCAGCTCGGCCCGCACGCGGAAGATGAGCTCGAGCTTCTCGCCGGCGACGGGGTCGGGCGCCGCCACCTCGTCGCGGAGCGCGGCGACCGCGTGGGGCTCGAGCGCGAGGAGCGCCTCCACCCCGCCGGCCAGCTCTGCCGCGGCGGCGGTGACCGCGCAGAGCGCCGCCGCCTCGCCGTCGCCGCCGCCCGCGAGCCGACGCCCGATCGACTCCGGGACGTACGCGGCGAGGCCCGCCGTGTCGCCGGTCGCCCAGTAGCGGACGATCTCCTCGGCGAAGGGGATGAGGCGCGGGTTGCACTCGACGTGGCTCTGCTTGCGCAGCAGGTGGCACAGCGGGTCGCGCCGGCCCGCGAGCTCGTCGAGCCGCGTCGACGTCGCGCGCAGCTCGCCCTCGGCGCCGATCTCGCTGAAGTACACCGGGAACACCCGCAGGAGCTGCTTGACGTACAGGTAGGCGGGGCCGATGTCGCGCGCGAGCAGGGTCGAGACGTCGCGCTGGAAGAGGTCGGTGTCGGCGATGAAGACGCCGCCGAGGCGCAGGTGCGCGACCAGGCCCGCGATCAGCCTCCGAGCGAGCGCGGGCCCGGCCCCGATCACCGCCAGGTGGGCGCGGACGCCGCGCAGGTGCGCGGGGTCGACGCGGACGCCCCATTCGTCGGTGTAGCCGCCGAATCGCGGGTGAGCCACCCCGAGCTCGAGCATCTCGTCCACGAGGACGCTGGCGAGCCGCGGTTCGCCCCTGGACATCACCTCGCCGCCGAGCTGGGCCACCAGGTCGGTGAACGCCCGTGTCTGCGGCAGGTCGCCGCGCCGCAGCAGGCGGAACACCTCGCGCACGAGGCCTTCGCGGTCGCCCGGCTCACCGAGCAGCCGCGAGCACAGGCGCCCCACGTCCCGCAGCGCCGCATCCTGCACGACGCCCAGCAGGGGGTGCCCGAGCACCCGCAGCAGCCAGTGGATCCTCGCGAGCGTCGGGTCACGTCCGGCGTCGCGGGCGGTGAAGGCCTCCGCCGCCTCGAGGTGGGCGCGCGCGATCTGGCTGTCGTCGGGCAGCGCCAGGAGGCGCTCCGCACGCGCCCGGGGACCGCCCTCGGCGGCGACGGCGGCCGCGAGCTCCGCCGCGCGGAGGCGCAGGCGCTCGTGGGAGATCCGCGCGACGCGCTCCGGGAGGTCCGTCCCCCAACCCTCAGGCGCCACCTGGCGGTACCAGGCCCCTGGGTCCGGCTGCGCGGTCCACCGCCGGTAGGTCTCCTCCAGGGCGTAGGCCAGCAGCGCCAGCGCGTCCTCCGCAGCGCCGCCGACGACGGCCGGCGGCGCTTCTGCCAGCGCGCGGGCGAGCCGCTTGAGCCCCGGCGAGATGGCGGCCGTCGTCGCCGGACCGGCCTCGAGCAGGCGCGCCAGCCGCGCCATCGCGGCGCGCAGCACCGGGACGTTGCGCTCGAGACGCCCGCCCGAGCGGGTCGCGATGGCGGTCAGGTACATCAGCCATCGGCGGGTGGCGTCGCTGCGCAGCTGCTCGTCGCCGGCGCGCTCGACGACCATCGCGTAGAGGTCGCAGTAGACCCCGAGCGCCTCCGCGCCGCGCTCGTGCGCGTTCAGCCGGTGGAGGTCGCCCATGGCCCGGCGGTGGATGTCGTCCAGCACCTGGCGCCAGCCGACGTACCGGTGGTGGACTTCGCGCAGCAGGTCGCGGGTCGCGCCCTGCACGCCGAGCCACCCCGACGTGATCTCGAGCAGCACGGCGTGCTCGTCGGGGATCACGACCTCGACGGCCGTCCTCGCGAGGTTCACCCCGAGGGCGCCGCCGCTCTCGCTGGCCGTCGTGGTCGCCATCCTCCGATGATGAGCGCCCGGAAGCGCAGGCGGCACCGTGGGCGGCCCCATACACTCCGCGGGTATGCCGCATGACGCCGGCCGGCCGATGACGCTCGTCAGGCTGAGGTGGCTCGCCATCATCGCGCCCGTGCTCGTCCTCGCCGCCGTGTGGCTGATGCTGCACAGCGGTCTCGAGGCCCTGCACGACTTCCCCGGGGTGCTGCTCCTGCTGGGGCTGCTCGCCGTCGCGGTGGCGCTGTTCGCCTTCGGGATCTTCTCGACCATCGAGCGCCTCGAGGGACGCATCGTGCGCCAGAACGTCGAGCTCGAGCGCGCCAACCGGGAGCTGGCGGCGCTTCTGGCGGTGGGCCGGGCCGCCTCATCCTCGCTCGAGCTCGAGGCGGTGGTGGAGGCGGCGCTGGACGCCGCCCGATCGGTGGCCGGCGCGGACGCCGCGGAGGTCTGGCTGGCGGCCGGCGCCGGCGAGCTCGAGCTGGTCGGGGTGCGCGGGGCGGGGCCGGGGCGGCGCGGCGAGCGCATCGCCGACGACGGCGCCGGCGCGCGGGCGCAGCGCATGGCCGAGGGCGGCCTCCCGAGCAGCAGCCTCGTGCCGCTGACCCATCGCGGCGAGCGCCTGGGCGCGCTCGTGGTCGCGGCGCAGGCCGCCGGCCGGCTGCGCGCCGAGCACGAGATCCGCCTGCTGGAGGGGATCGCGGAGCGCGTGGCGCCCGCGATCGCGATCGCGCGCCTGCACGAAGGCGCGATCGACGCCGCGGTGGTCGACGAGCGGCTCCGGCTCGCCCGCGAGCTGCACGACGGGCTGGCCCAGGTGCTCGGCTACATCAACACCCAGACGCTCGCGGTTCGCAAGCTCCTGTCGTCCGGGCGCCCCGACGAGGCGCAGGAGGAGCTCGCGGCGATGCAGGCGGCCGCTCGCGATGTCTACGCCGACATCAGGGAGGCGATCCTCGGGCTGCGCGTCGCGCTGCCGCGCGACGGCTTCATCCCGGGCATCGGCCGGTACGTCGAGGGCTATGGTGCGATGGCGGGCGCGGAGGTGCGACTCGAGACGCACGGCGACCTCGACGGCCTCGCGCTCGCCCCGTCAGCCGAGATCCAGGTGGTGCGGATCATCCAGGAGGCGCTCGCGAACATCCGCAAGCACGCCGGCGCCGCCCACGCGCGGGTGCGCATGCGCCTGGAGGACGGGACCCTCGTGGTCGAGGTGAGCGACGACGGCCGGGGCTTCGATCCCGGCGCCACGCCGGCGAGCGGGTGGCCGAGATTCGGCCTGCAGACGATGCGCGAGCGGGCCGTGGCGGTCGGCGGCACCTTCGACGTCGCGTCCAGGCCCGGCGCGGGCACGACCGTGCGCGTCAGCGTACCGACACGTCACGAGGCAGCCGATGCGCGTCCTGCTCGCTGACGACCACTCGCTGTTCCGGGCCGGCGTCGCCAGCCTGCTGCGCGCCTGGGGCATGGAGGTCGTCGGCCAGGCGGGCGACGGCCTGGAGGCGATCGCGCTGACGCGGCGGCTCAGGCCGGACCTCATCCTCATGGACATCGACATGCCGCGATGCGGCGGACTCCAGGCGACCCGCCTGATCAAGGCGGAGCTGCCGGACGTGCGCATCGTGATCGTGACGGTCTCGGACGAGGACGACCATCTGTTCGAGGCCGTCAGGAGCGGAGCCGAGGGCTACATGCTGAAGGGCATGGACGAAGAGGAGCTCGAGCGCACGCTCGACGCCATCGCGGCCGGCGAGCCGGCCCTGTCGCCGGCGCTCGCGGCCCGGGTGCTCGACGAGTTCGCCCGGCTCGGCAGGGCCGGGCAGGAGCGCACGCCGGACGGCCCCGAGCTCACGCCGCGCGAGACGGACGTCCTGCGTCACGTGGCCGCGGGAGCCACGAACCGCGAAGTCGCGGCGGCGCTCGTCGTCTCGGAGCACACCGTGAACTTCCACATGAAGAACATCCTCCACAAGCTTCACCTGAGGAACCGGGCGCAGGCGGTCGCGTATGCGATTCGCACCGGGCTCCTCACCGGCGACCCGGAGGCCTGACCCGCCAGATCGGGGAGGTGCCGACGCCTGCGAAGACCGCCACGACGGGCTGGGAGCGAACCGCTGGTTCCCGCGTTCCCCCGGCCGGCCCCGCGACCGATGCTGTCCTCAAGAGACGAGGCGTGGGATCGGAGGAAACGATGCGCCTTCTTCGCCACATCGCAGTGACCCTCGCGGTGATCGCCCTGGTCGCCGGCCCGGCCGCGCTGGCCGGCGGCCTCTACGTGCGGGACAGCGTCCAGAGCCAACTGACGGCACAGGAGATCACGTTCGCCCCGAAGGGCAGCGAGGGCCTGCCGCCCGGCATCCAGTCGTACGGCGGCACGCAGGTCGTGAACGGCGGCCAGGCCAAGGTCTTCGCCGACCAGTACATCGCGGAGCACATCGCCGGCACGCTGGCCGGCGCGGCCGCCGAGGACTCGCGCCTCGACGGCGTGAAGACCTACTCCCAGATCAGCGCGGTGTCCCGCGCGAACCCCGGCGACCAGAAGCTCGAGGGCCTCGTCGAGACGGTCTTCCGCGGCGAGATGCTGCGCGGCTCGCTGCTCGGCGCCTGGGGCTGGTGGACGTTCGCGACGATCATGCTCTGGTCGGGGGTCGGGATGCTGGCCTACGCGGCCATCGTGGGCGGCACGCTGGTGGGCGCCCGCCTGGCGCACCGGTCCGAGGGTCGGCGTCACGAGCCGGCCGCGGTCTAGCGAGTCGCCGGCCTCACGCCCGGCCTCCCGTCGGCGGCGCACCACGAGCCCGGGCATTTGCGCCCGGGCTCGTGGCGCACTCGGAGGCGTGGAGGCCGCACGCGCGCCGCCGGCGCTCCGCCGACGTGCCGGCCCGGCAGCGCCGGCCCTCCCGGTGGCCTGCCCATCCGGCTCCCGACCCGCCGGGGGATCGCTCCGCCCGACGGGGGGCCGGCCGCACACCCCGGGCGGGCTCGGCGCGCCCGCCCGGGGTCGATGACGACGCAGTGACGCGCGCGACCGGCGGCGTGCGCCCGGCGTAAGTGCGGCCGCCCGGAGCGGCGGCGGGGCCCGCTCGCGACGGGCGCGGCCGTCCGCCTGACGATCGGCGGCATGCCCTGCCGCGACCCGGCGGCCGGCCGAGCGGAGTGGCCGGCCGGGCGCAGCGAAGGCGGCCGCGACTCCTCGCGCGACCAGGGAGGCGACGGGGCGGCAGGGCGACGAGCCGGCCGCGGCGCTTCAGCCGGTGCCGGACTCGCCGGCGGGCCGCCCCCGGTCGGTCAGCCCGTGGCGCCCGCCAGCAGCGACATCGACTGGCGCAGCTCGCGCAGCACGCTCGAGTGCGGGTACACGACCAGCCCCTCGCGGATGACCGCGTCGGCCTCCGCGTAGCGGCCGGCGCCCGCCAGCAGGCCGGCCAGGTCGATGTGGCGCGACATGTTCTGCCCGTCGGCCTCCAGGGCGGCGCGCATGAAGGCCTCGGCGTCGTCCGGCATGCCCTTGCTCTGGCAGATGCGCCCCAGGGCGGCGAACGCCTCGGGCGTCTCGTCGCCCGCCTGGATCGCGGCGATCAGGCGGTCGGCCGCCGGGTCCGGGAAGTCGTTCTCGAACAGCAGGTGGCCGAGGGTGCGGTCCACGTCGCTGCGCCGGGGGGCGATCGAGTAGGCGAGCGGCACCAGCGCGTTGAACACATCCAGCTCGCCCAGCTCCAGCACGGTGCCGGCCAGCTCGAGCACCGCGGCGAGGGCCGCCTCGGCGTCGGTGCCCGGCGGCAGCGCCGGCGGCGGGCCGTCGGGGGACTGCGCCAGCAGGGCCGCCTCGTAGGCCGCGGCGTAGACGCCGTCGGCGACCGGGCGCAGCTCGTCCACGGCCGCCCGCACCTCGTCGGCGTCGCCGGCCACCAGGCCGACGAGCACCGTCTTGGCCAGCGCCAGGTGGCGGCTCGCGCTGCTCGGCGGCACGGCCACGAGCAGGGCCCGCGCGCCGGGCAGGTCGCCCAGGCGGATGAGCGCGTCGGCCATGGCGAGGCCGATCGCGGGATCGGACGGGCTCAGCTCGCGCGCCTCGGCCAGGGTCGCGAGCGCGTGCTCGGCGTGCCCCTCGAGCAGCAGCACGCGCGCGATCGCGGTCAGCGACTCGGCGCGCCGCGGCTCCGGGACGACGCCGGTCATGTAGTCGCGCACGGCGGCCGGCGGGTCGCCCCGCAGCAGCAGCCGGGTGAGGCGCATCACCGGGGCGGCGTAGTAGCCGCCGGCCGCGCGGATCGCGTTGCGCTGGCAGCGCACGGCCTCGTGCAGGTCGCCCATCATCTCGTGCAGCACCCCCAGCGAGTGCCAGGAGTAGAACGAGCCCATGCCGGCCTGGGCGAGGTAGCGGTCGCCGCCGTGGTCGCCGAGCTCGATCGCCCGCCGGAAGCTCCTCACGGCCGCGCGGTACTCGCGCCGGCTGGTGTGGATCTGGCCCTGCAGGTAGTGCAGGTCGGTGAAGTCCGGGTATGCCTGGAGGGCGTCGCCGAGCACGTCGAGCGCCTCGTCCCAGCGCTCGAGCGAGTTGAGCGTCGCCACGATGTTCCGCAGCAGCAGCGAGGCGTAGTAGGCCTTCAGGGTGGGCAGGTGCGCGAACGACCGCGAGAAGTAGTCGAGCGCCTCGTCGAACCGGCCGACGCGCTGGTACTCGACCCCCGCGTTGAAGAGCGTGAAGGAGTCCTCGGGCTTGCGCCGCACCTCCTCCATCACGATCGCCATGTTGCGGTCGGTCTTCTCCTTGGCCCGGCTGGTCGGCTCGAGGTAGCCGTAGTGGTGGATCTCGATGCCCACGAAGCGGGTGCAGACGCCGCCCTGGGGGTCGACCGTGCCCATGATCTGCTCGTGCAGCGCGCCGGAGTAGCGGTACCGCGGGCGGTTGCGGAAGAGGCGGAACGCGGAGTTGACCACGCTCTCGATGCCCCGCTCCTCGCCGATGAAGTTCACCTCGCGGAAGCAGAAGCCCTCCATGTCCTCCTCGTGCAGGAGGTCGCGCAGCCGGCCGCCGTCGACCAGCTCCTCGTCGGCGTCCAGCACGAGGATCCAGTCCCCGGTGGCGGCGTCGATGGCCGTGTTGCGAGGGGCCGCGAAGTCGCCGCGCCAGTCCTCGTGCAGCACGCGGGCGCCGAACGACGCGGCGATCTCCACCGAACGGTCGATCGAGCCGGTGTCGACGATCACGATCTCGTCGACGACGCCCTCCACGCTGGCGAGGCACCGGGCGAGGTGCTCCTCCTCGTCGCGCATGATCATGCACAGCGACAGGCGCTGCGGGGCGCGCTCCGTCGGCGTGGTGAGGCTCGCGATCTTGAGGCCCATTGCCTGTGTTCCCTCCGGTCGTCGGCTCTCCGTGCATCGGCACCGGCGGGTCGCACTTGAGGCGCGAGCGGGCGGCGCTCATCGTGAGCCGGGCCGCCGACACGCCGGCGAACGCGGCGGTGGCCGTCGCGGTCGCCGCGGCGCTGCTGGCCCGCCGTCGCGGCCGCGAGCTGGCCCTCCTCGCCCTCGGCCTCGGCGGGGCCGGCGCGCTCGCGGGCGCCCTCAAGCGGCTGGTGGGCGGCGAGCGGCCCGTCGCGCGGCCGCCCGGCCCGGCCCGCGGCGCGGCCTTCCCGAGCGCGCACGCCTCCGGCTGGGCGGCGCACGCCGCCGCGCTCGCGATCCTCGCGCCGCCCCGCCTGCGCGTGCCGGTCGCGGCGACCGGCGCGGCCCTCGTCGGGGTCGTCGCGGCCTCGCGGGTGGTGCTGCGGGCCCACGCCGTGCGCGACGTCGTCGCGGGCGCCGCGCTCGGCGCCGGCTGGGTGTGGCTCGTCGCCCGGCGGCTCGGCCTGCCCGCACCGCCTCAGGGCAGGAGCAGCGTGGAGTCGCCGAACTCGTGCCACAGGTAGCGGCGCGCGAGGGCGGCCGCGGACGCCTCGCCCACCAGCCGCGGGCCCGCGACCGGCTCCAGCAGCAGCAGGTGGCTCGCCTCGGGCTCGTGCAGGCCGGTGACGAGCCCGTCCACCACGCGCGCCGGCCGGCCGGGGCCGCGCACGAGCCCCGTCCAGCCGCCGGCCGCGCGCACGACCCCGTCCTGGGCCGCGCTCTCGAGTGCCCGCACGACGGTCGTGCCCACCGCGACCACCCGGCGCCCGGCGGCCCGGGCGCCCTCGACCACCCGGGCGGTGTCCGCCGTGACGCGGAACCGCTCCGGCATCGGCGGCTCGTGCAGCTCGGGGCTCGAGACGCCGGCGTGCAGGACCACCGGCACCACGGTCACGCCGCGCGCCATCAGCCGCACCGGCAGGGGCGCGGTGAGGGGCCGGCCCGCGCTCGGCATCTCGGCGCTGCCCGGCTCGGTGGCGCCGACGGTCTGGTGGTCGGCCGGCGTCAGCCCGCGCACGAGGTGCCCGTGGCCGATCGGCCGGCCGTGGCGCGCGAGGTCGGCGACCGGTGCGGTCGGCGGCGTGACGCGCGCCGCCCACAGCCGGCCCGCAGCCACCGCCGGTCCGGGTGGGGCTCCGCAGCTCGACACCCACCGCCCGTCGTCGAGGTGGGTCGCCACGTGGACCGGCAGGACGGCGCCGGCGCGCGGGCCGCGCTCACGCCGCGGCCCCTGCGCAGCAGCGCGGCGGCGGTGTGGCGGCCGCTCGGCAGGTCGCCCCCCACCAGCCGCATCACCGCCGGCACGACGTCCTGCGGCGGCGGTCGGTCGGAGACGCCCTCCCCGGGGAACGCCGCCTGGTGCATGTCCGTGCGCATGTCGCCCGGCTCGAGCGCGTGGACGCGCAGGCCCGGGTGCTCGACCGCCAGCACGGCGGTCGCCTGGTCGAGCGCCGCCTTCGAGGCGCCCTCGCCGCCCCAACCCGGGTACGGCTCCACCGCCGCGTCCGACGAGACGTCGATGACGCGGCCGCCCCGGCGCTCCAGCAGCGGCAGCACCAGCCGCAACAGCGCGACGGGGGCCACGACGTCGACGGCCAGCACGCGCTCGAGCGCCGCGACGGGGGTGCGCGGCGAGCGGCGACAGCGGGCTCGGGCGGAGCTCGCTCGCGTTGTCCATCAGCAGGTCGAGGCGGCCCGGGCGCCGGGCCGCGGCGGTGAGCGCGGCGCGGTGCGCCGGGTCGGCGACGTCGCCGACGATCGCGATCGCCCGCCCCGCCGGCATGTCCCGCCCGGCGGCGGCAAGCGCCCCGCGTCGCGGCCGTCGATGATCACCCGCCCCCCGGCGGCCGGCGGCGCGCCACCGCGCGGCCCGGGCCGCGGGAGGCGCCGGTGACGAGGGCGACCGGGCCCGGCCGCCCCGTGAGGGCGTCCATGGCGGGCACCGTAGATCTTCACGCGCGCTTGAGGTCAAGCGCGACCGGCCGTTCCGGGCATATACCCCTGTCAGGGCGATGCGCGACGAGGGAGGCGAGATGGACGAGGACCGGCGCGGCCACCACGAACGGATGCTCGCCGGCGACCGCTACATCGCCGACGACCCGCACATCGCCCGCGACATCCGCCGCGCCGCGCTCCTGCAGGAGCGCTACAACGCCACCTCGATCGACGAGCCGGTCGCCCGCCGTTCGATCCTCGCCGAGCTGCTGCGCGGGGTGGGCGAGGAGGTGGAGATCCGCCCGCCCTTCCACTGCGACCTCGGCTACCGCACGACGATCGGCGACCGCGTCTTCGCGAACTACGGCCTCGTGATCCTCGACGTCGCCGAGGTCGAGATCGGCGACGACGTCCAGATCGCGACCTACGTGCAGCTGCTGACGGCCACCCACCCCCTGCAGGCCGATCCGCGCCGCGACAAGTGGGAGGGCTCCGAGCCCATCACGATCGGCGACAACGTCTGGCTCGGCGGCGGCGCCATCGTCTGCCCCGGGGTGACGATCGGTGACGACACGGTGGTGGGCGCCGGAAGCGTGGTCCTCAGGGACTTGCCCGCCGGCGTCCTCGCCGTCGGCAACCCCGCCCGGATCGTCCGCGAGCTCTGAGCGTCACCCCCGACGCGCGGCGGCCTCGAAGGCGCCGACGAAGCGTGGGATGACGTCGGCGAACCATGCCCGGAGCTCGCCGTGGACCTCGGGGACGAGAACCGCCGAGGCCGGCGTCTCCAACCGCGTCAGCACCTTCCGGATCTGCCGGTGCTCCGCCGCCTCGAACTCCAGTGGTCCGCCGTAGCCCGCCTCGATCTCGGCTCTACGCTCCAGCAGGGCCCCGAAGATCTCCGCGTTGCGCGCGGCGTCGCCCGAATCGATGTAGAGCTCGACCCGTGCGTGTCGCTGACCGAACGTCGCGTACACCGTCGCGTTCGGGATGGACGAGCGGAACGACAGGTATGGACTCGTCGGCACCTTCGCCCGCCCGCCGACGAGGCCGGGCGCGTCGGCGCGCAGGCGGTCGAGCAGCGCGCCCCAGAACTCCTCGTACGCCCGCTCCCGCTCCCCGGCGGGGCGGGTCGTGGCGCGGACGCGCTTCTGCCAGTCGTTGGGCTTCGCGACCACGTCGAAGAGCGGGGCCGGCATGGAATCGCCGATCCGGACGGCCCGCAGCGCGACACCGAAGACGCGCACGCTCTCGTCGGTGTGCTCGTTCAGCCAGTCGAGCGCCTGACGGTGTTCCTCACGGAACGCCTGCGCGATCCAGACGACCGTCCCCACCTCGGCGACGCCCCCCGCGTAGGTCAGCAGCTGACCGAGGTGCGAGTGATCCGTACCCTCGATCTGGTTCTCGACGATCAGCGCGCAGTCGTGGGTGAGGTCACGCCCGACGAGGTCGAGCGAGAACCCGCCCACGGCGTGCTCCGCCGCCTCGATCTCCAGCTCGATGCCGAGCGCGTCGCCGAGCGCCTCGGCGTTCTGGAGCAGCCACGGCGTGAAGTCCGCCGCCTCGTTGGGCCACACCTCCCGCAGCGGCACGTCCTGCAGGCGTCCGATCGACACGCCGGCGATCCTCCTCCGAGCCGGTCACCGCCCCGGCAACGGCACCCGGTCGCGCGCCGGGTCGAAGGGGCGCCCGGGGAGCAGGCCGCGCGGGTCGCGGTCGAGCGGCAGGTCCCACTTCATGCGGTAGCGCATCGTGTTCTCCTGGAGGAGCTCGTCGTAGTCCTCCGGCACGATGTCGAAGGTCTTGTGGCCGAAGTGGTGGACGAAGGCGTCGTCGGCCACCAGCAGGCGGAAGCCGGCCAGCCGGGCGCGCAGGCAGAGGTCGTCGTCCTCGAGGTTGCCGACCTCGAAGCGGGGGTCGAAGCCGCCGATCGCCTCCATCAGGGCGCGCCGGATCGCCATGCAGAGGCCGCTCAGCCGGGCGACCTCGCGGGCCTGGCCGGCGTGCTCGCGCGCGCGGTCGGCGGCGAAGCGGTCGAGGGCCTCCGAGGGCGCCTCGGCGTAGGGCACCGGCGCGATGATCTGGTCGTCGGAGACCCAATTGGAGCGGGGCCCCGCGATGCCGGCGGCGGGGTCGCGGTCGAGCGCGCCCAGCAGGCCGCCGAGCCAGCCCGGCGTGGCGAGGGCGTCGTTGTTCAGCACCACGACGACGTCGCCCCGGGCGGCGGCCAGGCCGAGGTTCGCGCCGCCGGCGAACCCGAGGTTGACCGGCGAGCGCACCACGCGGGCGCCCCGCCCCTCGCTCCACTCGGCGGTGCCGTCGGTGCAGCCGTTCGCCACCACGATCACCTCGTGCGGCCAGGGCGTGTGGCGCTCGATGCTCTGCAGGCACAGCGCGGTGTAGAGCAGGTTGTCGTGGCAGGGCACGACGATGCTGGCGAGGCGGCTCACGCGACGCCCGCCGTCGCCGGGGCGGCGGCCGGGGCGTCGTGGCCGGCGAGCGCGCGCATGCGCGCGGCGGCGATCGCGGCGGCGTGGTCCCAGGTGTGGTGGGCGGCGACGTGTGCGGCCGCCCGCAGCCCCACCGCGCTGGCCTCGTCGCGGCGCTCGTACGCGTCGCGCATGCGGCGGGCGAGGTCGAGCACCGAGACCTCGACCACCCGCGGGCGGCCCGCCAGCTCCATGCCCCCCATGCCGGTGCCCTCCAGCACGACGGGCCGCGACGGCACCAGCAGGGCGGTCGCGTGGTCGCAGAAGTCGGCGGTCGAGCCGCCCTCGGGGACGATGACCGGCAGGCCGCACGCCATCCCCTCCGCCACGGTCAGGCCGTAGCCCTCGCCGCGGTACGGGTGCACCAGGCAGTCGGCCGCGGCGTAGAGGCGGGGCAGGTCGGCGTCCGGCAGGCGGTCGCGCAGGAACGCGACGCGCGGGCCGCGCGGGTCGGCGGCCATGCGCTCCACCCGCAGCTCGATCTCCTGCGGCCGGTAGGGGCCGCCGCGGCCGAAGTCCTTCACGACCAGCGTCACGTCGTCGGCGGCGGTGAACGCGGTCGCGTAGGCGTCGAGCAGCAGGTCGGCGCCCTTGCGCCAGAGCAGGCCGCCGACGAACAGGAAGCGGTAGCCGCCCGGCACGCCGGCCAGCGGCAGCGCCTCGAGGCCCGGCCGGAACCGCGCCGTGTCGACGCCGTGCGGCACGATCGCCACCCGGTCGGGGTCGAGGCCGGAGGCCAGGTAGCCGTCGCGCACGTACCGGGACGGCGCCCACACCTCGTCGACCGCGTCCTCGATGCCGCGCCGCCACTCGAGGGGGATCGGCCCGTACTCCCACGGCAGGGCCACCACCAGGCGGCCGGCCGGCGGGGGCGTGAAGCTGGGCGGGTAGCCGTGGCGCAGCACCACCTCGGGCGGCCCGTCGAGCAGCCGCCGGGCGGCGCGCAGCGCGGGCCCGCCGGGCAGGGCGCCGCCGCCCCCGCGCGCCGCGGTCTCGACCTCCACGAGGCTCAGGTCGACCTCGCCGCCGCGCACGAGCGCGGCCGCCAGGCTGCGGTTGGCGAGGGCCAGCGAGTGCGCGCCGGTGACGCCGCCGTAGAGGGCGACCCGCGGGCCGGCCCCCGCGGCCGGCGCGCGCCGGTGGCGCGGCCGCAGCCCCTCAAGGCGCTCGAGCGCGCGGGCCGCCACCCGGGACGCCTCGTGGGGCGCCACCCGCTCCCGGGCGGCCGCGCCCAGGGCCGGCAGCTCGCCGGCGCGGGCGTGCGCGTCGCGCAGGGCGGCCACGAGGGCGTCGCGGTCGGGCCCGCGCCCGTCGCCCGCGGCGGACAGCGCCCAGCCGACGGCGGCGTCGATCGCCACGCCGGCGGCGGCCGGCGGGGCGATGACGGGCAGGCCGTGCGCCATGGCCTCGACCAGGTCGCGGCCGCGGCCCATGCCGCGGGTGGCCGCGCAGGCGACGTCGGCGGCGGCGAACAGGCGGCCCATCGACTCCGCCGGCACCGGCTCGTCGAGGAGCACCACGTCGGCCATCCGCGCGGGGTCGTGGCCCAGGCGCCCCACCATCTCGAGCACCGCCGCGCCGGCGTCGTCGTCGAGCGCCTCGCCCGCGAACGGCACGAGCGCCAGCGTGACGTCGTCGCCGGCGTCGAAGGCCCGGCACCAGGCGTCGATGACGAGGTCCCAGCCCGAGCGCGCCGTGCGGTCGGCGATCGCCAGGACGACCGTGCCGTGCAGGTCGTCGAGCGGCAGCGGCTCGGCCGGCGCGGCCGGGACCTCCACCGGCTCGGGCATCACGGCCACCCGCGCGGGGTCGAGCCCGGCGGCCACCAGCGCCGCCCGCTGGAGCGCCGACGGCACCCACACGTCGTCCATCTGGCGCAGGCGCAGGAGCCAGTCCTCGCCGGGGAGGGCGCCGGGCAGGCTGGTGAGCGCCACCCGCAGCGGGCCACGCACGTAGGGGTCGAGCACGCGGGCGGGCATGTGCTGCACCGTCGCCGTCGCGTCGTGGAGCGGCACGGAGGACATCTCGGCCAGCTCGCGCCGGCGCGCGGGGCCCACGACCGAGCCGGGGTGCCACAGCAGCGGCTCGAGGGCCACCGGCGCGCCGAGCGCCCGGAACCCGGCGAGGACGGCGCGCGTGCCGGCCGCCCACGGCGAGCGGTCGAGCACCGGCCCGCGCCAGGCGACCGTCACGGCGCCACCGCCGCCGGCGCGCCCAGCCGCCCGAGGGCCGCCGCGGCCACCTGGCGGTGGTCGTAGCGCTCGGCCCGCGCCGCCGCGGCCGCCCCGCGCGCCGCCCGCTCGGCCGGGCGGCGGTGCGCCTCCTGCAGGGCGGCGGCGAGCTCGTCGGCGTCGGGCTCCGCCCAGCGGTGGCCGGCGTAGGCGGGCACCTCCGCGACCGCGGCGGGCGGCACGTCGACCAGGCGGTGGCCCACCGGCCAGCCCACCGACGCGTCGACGAACTCTCCCGGCCCCGACCACGCGGTGGCGATCGCCGGGCGGCCGAGGGCCATCGCCTCGAGCACCGGCCGCCCCCAGCCCTCGCCGCGGGTGGGGGCCACGTAGACGTCGGCGGCGCGCAGCAGGGCGGACATCGCGGCGGGGCTCAGCAGGTCGTCGACCAGCACGACGTCCGGGATGCGCGCCGGGTCGTGCCCGAGCCGGGCCACGTGCTCGCCGATGGCCGCGTGGATGCGCGGGGCGCCCATGCCGGCCGTGGTCGACCAGACCTTGAGCACGAGCGTCACGTCGTCGTCGGGGGCGAAGGCGGCGCACCAGGCGGCGAGCAGCGCGTCCCAGCCCTTGCGCAGGGTGAAGTCGAAGGCGGCGAGGAAGACGGTGCCGTGCGCGCCCGGCAGCTCGAGCGGCGGCACGTCGGCCCGCAGGCGGTCGAGCTCGAACGGCTCGGGCACCACCACGAGGCGGCCGGGGTCCACGCCGGCGTCGGCGAAGGCGGTGCGGTTGTGCTCCGTCGGCACCCAGACCTCGTCGGCGGCGTTGCACGGGGCGACCCACGCGGGCGGGATGCGGTCGGTCTCGAACATCGTGCGCAGCACGCGCAGCGGCGCGGGCGAGGCCAGGTCGGCGAACGGCGGGAAGGTGTGCTCCACCCGGGCGTCGATGCGGCCGGGCGCCGCCGCGATCAGCCCGCCCAGCAGGGCGCGGTCGTCCGGCGACAGCGCGGTGCGCGGGTTCCACGCCTGCGGCTCGGCGCGCACGTCGGCGCCGAGCCCGGCGAGGCCGCGCACGAACGCCCGCCCGCCCGCGGCGTAGCCGGAGGGGTCGGTCAGCGGCCCGCGCCACAGCACCCCGGGCCCGCTCACCGGGCCACCGCCAGGGCGCGGGGGGCGCCGCCCACCAGCGCCTCCGCGCGCGCGCCGAGCGCGCGGGCCGCCGCGACGGGCGAGAAGCGCTCGGCCACCAGCTCGCGGCCCGCGGCCGCGCGGCGGGCGGCCTCGGCCCGGTCCTCGACCACCGCCCGCATCGCCGCCCGCAGCGAGGCCAGGTCCGGCTCGGCCAGCAGCTGGCCTGCGTAGACCGGGTTGTCGCGCACGAGCTCGGGTGGCGCCTCGACCATCCGGGCCACCGCCACGGGGAACGCGGTCTCGGGCGCCATCAGCTCCTCGTGGCCGCCCCACGCGGTGGCGATGACCGGCAGGCCGCGGGCGGCGGCCTCGAGCACGGGCATGCCGGCGCCCTCGCCCCGCGTGGGCAGCACGAAGGCGTCGGCGGCGTCGTAGAGCGCCGGCATGCCGCCGTGCGGGACCGGCTCGAGGACGAGGTCGATGTCGGCCACCCGCTCGGGGTCGTGGCCCAGCTCGCGCAGCAGCCCGGCGGCCTGGCCCAGGATGTCGCCATCCCCCGCGGCGCCCGCGCCGCGGTAGGTGAGCACGCGCAGCCGCACGTCCTCGGCGCCGTCGAACTCCTCGGCCCAGGCGCGCAGCAGCACGTCCCAGCCCTTGCGCCAGGTCCACTCGAACACGGAGAGGAAGGTGACGCCCGTGCGCCCGGGGGCGGCGGGCTGGCGCGGGGCGAGCATGGCGCCGTCGACCGGGTAGGGCACCACGCGCAGCAGCCCCGGGTCGACCCCCGCGTCCGTGAACGTGCGCAGGTTGAAGCGCGTCGGCACCCAGACCTCGCGCACGGCGCCGGAGGTGGTCGCCTCGACCCACGACGCGGGCAGCCCCGCCGTCTCGAAGCACGTCGCCCCGACGACCGGCACCTCGAGGCCCACCGCCACCTCGTCCCAGACGCGGGCGCCGTCGTTGAGCACCGGGATGTGGTGCACCACCCACGTGGCCGGCACGAAGTCCTGCGCGGGCAGCGAGAGCGCGACGGGCGCCATGCCCGGGGCCGGCGCGTCGGCGACCATCGCCCGCACCGGCACGCCGGCCAGCGCGGCGGCGTCGAGCAGGCCGCGCCCCGCGGCGGCGTAGCCGCTGCGGCCCGCGAGCGGCCCCCACCAGCCGATGCCGGGCCGCCGCGCGCGCGGCCGGGTCACGGCCGGCGCCGGGTGCTCGAACCGCTCGGCGGCGGGCACGCGCACGAACTGGCGGTTGAGCGCGGCGAGCAGCCACGGCTCGCAGCGCTCCGCGGCGCCGGGGGCGAGCGCGGGCCGGCCGGCCTCGCGCGCGAGCGGGCGCAGCCCCTCGTCGGCGAGCGCCCGCAGGGCGGCCATGCCGGCCGCGCCCGCCTCGTCCTCCCCCAACAGCGGGCCGCTCCAGGCGCAGTCGGCCACGTCGACGTCCTCGAGCCCGTCCTCGGCCAGGCGCTCCTCCCAGTCGGCCGGCCAGCCCAGCCAGCGGCGCCGGAACAGGCGGGCGTTGGCCGTCTCGCCGTCGGCCCGCCCGGGGCTCTGCGACTCGTGGTGCACCACGACCGAGTCGCCGCGGTAGCGCGCCCGCAGGCCGCGCCGCGCCAGCCGCAGGCAGAGGTCGACGTCCTCGAAGCCGTTGACGTAGTCCGCGTCGAAGCCGCCGGCCGCGGCCACGACGTCGCGGCGCATCGCCCAGCAGGCCGCGGTCACCATCAGCAGGTCGCGCGAGCGCGCCGCCACCGGGTGGTCGCCCGGCACGCCGCGGTGCAGGTGGACCGGCACGCCGCCCGGCATCAGGGCCATGCCGGCGTGCTGCACGCGCCCGTCCGGGTAGAGCAGGCGGGAGCCGGCCACCCCCACCGACGGATCCTCGACGGCGTCGAGCAGCGGCTCGAGCCAGCCGGGCCGCACCTCGGTGTCGGCGTTGAGGAACACCACGACCGGCGCGGCGGCGAGCTCGGCGCCCTGGTTGCAGGCGCGCGCGAAGCCCAGGTTGGCCGGGTTGCGCACCACGCGCGCGTCGTCCTCCCAGGCGCGCAGCAGGGGCGCCATGGCCGGGTCGGACGACGCGTTGTCGACCAGCACGAGCTCCACGCCCTCCAGGCCCGCCGCGACCAGCGCGTCCAGGCAGGGGGCGAGCAGGTCGGCCCGCTCGTAGACCGGGATGACGACGCTCGCGCGCGTCACGGGCGGCGGGCCACGGTCGTGTAGTGCAGCGGCATCAGCGGGCGGTCGGGGGCCTCCAGGCCCTCGAGCGACTCGATCGCGAAGTCGGCCAGCAGCGCCCGCAGGCCGTGCTCGGTGAAGCGCCAGCAGTCGGGCAGCGGCCCGTGGATGCGGAAGTCGAACGGCGTGGACAGGAACAGCAGCCCGCCCGGGCGCAGCACCCGCCGGATCTCGGCGACCGCGTCGAAGGGCTGCAGCACGTGCTCGAGCACCTCCGTGCACACGACGTAGTCGAAGCGGCCGTCCTCGATGCCGGGCACCGGCCGGCAGATGTCGCCCGTGTGGGTGCAGCCTGCGGCGGGGTCGATGTCGAGCGTCTCCACCACCACCTCGGCCGGGAAGAACGGCCGGGCGCCCTCGTGGTCCTGCGGCGCGACGTCCAGCAGGCGCGCGGGCCCGCCCGGGTGCGCGGCGGCCGCCCGGCGCATCAGCGCGCGCACGTTGCCGCGGATCAGCGCCAGCGCCTCGACGTCCCTCGCGCTCGGCACCGGCGGGGCGGCGGCCTCAGGCACGGTCGTCCTCCAGCAGCTCGACGGCGTCCAGGTCGAAGGCCGCCACGCCGCGCTCGCCGGCGGCGCGCCGCTCGCGGAACGAGTCGTCGATCAGGATCGCGTCCGGCTCGCGCACGTGGTCGGCCTTCTCCTCGTCGTCGGCCACCCGCACGACCTCGTCGAACAGCTCCGACAGGCGGTGGCGGCGCAGGGTGGCGGCCAGGTCGCCGCGGTGGCGGGTCAGCAGCACCACCCGCCGCCCCTCGTCGATCGACCGGTACAGCAGCGCCACGAGGCGGGCCTGCACGCGCCCGCGCACCACGAGCGTGTCGTCGAGGTCGACGTAGACGGCCGAGTAGCGCAGGTCGTGGCGGTAGCGGTTGACCAGCGCGCGGTCGATCTCCACCCGCAGGCCGTTGGGCGCGACCTCCAGCGGCACCCGCAGCGCCTCGTAGACCGACAGCAGCGGCAGGTTGACGCCCATGGCGCGGGTCAGCGCGCTCGTGCCGGCGATGCGCGGGGCCACCTCGAGCAGCCGGTGCGCGCCGGCGGCGTCGCGGCGGGCCTGGAAGAACCAGGCGCCGTGCAGCTCCAGGCGGCCCGCGATGGCGTGCGCCATCGCCATCAGGTCCGGGTCCTCGACCGGCACGGAGCGCATACTGATGCCCGCGCGGGTCGCGACCCGGCGCCGCGGCGCCGCGAAGAGCAGGCCGCGCTCCCGGTCGCTGAAGCAGTCGACCGTGTGCTCGTCGCCCGGCAGGACCTCCATCACCAGGTCGGATCCGTCGCGCAGCGCGCGCTCGAGCTCGGCGCGGTCGCGCACGACCCGGGCGCCCGCCGAGCCCTGGCCGCGGTCGGGCTTCACGAAGAGCGGGAAGGCGGCGGCGGCGGGGTCGTCGACGACCCGCGGCACCCGGACCACGTCCGCCAGCGCGGCGTAGGTGGCGCGCTTGGAGCGGGCGATCCTGCAGGTGGCCGCCGGCGAGGACACGACGCGGGCGGCGACCTCGCCGGCATGCTCGGCCAGCGCGAGCACCGCGTCGTCGTGGGCCGGCAGGACCATGTCGATGCCCCGGCGGCGCACGAGGTCGTTGAGGGGATCGAGCCAGCCGTCGCCGCGCAGGTCGGGCAGCACGTCGTGGTGGCGGAAGGCGTACGGGGCGTGGCCGGGCGCGTCGATGCCGGCCGAGAACAGCTCCACGTCGCGCCGCCCCGCCAGGGCGGCCCGCACCTCGAGGCCGATCTCCGTGCCCCCGGGCAGCACCAGCACCCGCTGTGCGGCGGGGGCGCCGGCGGGCGGGCGGGCCGCCGGGGACGGCGCCGTCGTGGTCACCGCGGCACCCCCGCCGCCGCCCGGCGCGGCACGTCCAGGAGCCAGCGGGCGCCCGTGCCGAGCACGTCGCGGGCGAGGTCCTCGTCGCCCACGGCCACGGGGCCGCCCAGGTCGCGGGCGGTCACCCCGTCGCGCGCCTCGATGCTCGTCTTCTCCTTGAAGTGGACGAAGACCACGCGGGGCAGGTGGGCGACCACGGCGCCGGCCTCGGACATGCGCCGCCACAGGTTCCAGTCGCCCGGCTCGTCGAGCAGCCAGCAGTGCGGGTCGAAGCGCATGTGGGCCAGGCGGGCGGAGTGCAGCACCGAGCCGTGGGTGATGCGCCCCAGCTCGAGCGGCGCCGAGCCGATGATCGTCCAGGGCCCCTCGCGCGTCTCGCAGGCGCCCTGGCCGTAGACGAAGTCGGCCCCCGTGGCGCGCGCGGCGCCGAGCAGCTCGTGGACGTGGTCCTGCGTGAAGGCGTCGTCGTGGTCGAGCGGGGCGATGAAGTCGCCGCGGCAGGCGTCGAGCGCGCCGTTGGCCGACATGCTGCCCGCCGTCATCCAGAAGCTCTGGAAGTGGCTCGCGTAGACCGGCCGCCGGGGCACCTCGACGTAGCGCACGCGCGGGTCGCCGACCGCCGCCACCGCCGCGCGGGCGGCGGGGTCGGGGCCGTCGCTGCACACCACCACCTCGATGTTCGCGTAGCTGCCGCGCAGCGCCGAGGGGATCGCCCGCGACACGAGCAGCTCGTGGCCGCGCCAGGTGGGGATGCGCACCGACACGAGCGGCTCGGGCGAGGCCCACGGGTCGGGGGCCGTCTCGAAGCGCCAGCGGTCGCGCATGGCGGTGACCCGGTCGGCGAGGCGCTTGGCCTCGCGGGCGCGGGCCACGACCGCCGCCGCGTCCGCGGGCGCCGGCGGCTGATCCGCGCCGAGCGCGCCGAGCACGTCGGCCGCGCCGGCCACCCGCCGCGCCGCCGGCCGCTCGGGGGACGGGCCGTCCGCCACGACCACCTCGGCGAAGTCGTCGCCGCGGCTCGCCCACTCGCACACCTCGCCGATCATCTGCACCAGCAGCGACCCGGGCAGCGGCGACCCCGCCGTCTCGAGCCACAGGCGCGCGCCCGACGCCGGGGGGGCGGCGGCCACGAAGGCGGCCAGCGCGGGGATCCACCCCTCGGGGCGCTCCCAGTCGGGGGCGACGAGCAGCTCGCGGCTCACGCGCACGACCAGGCGTGGGTGAGGTCGATCGCGCCGATCCCGTCGCGCTCGGGCCAGGGGGCGCACCCCCCGCAGCGGGGGCAGCGCAGGGCGGCCAGCGTCGTGGCGAGCAGGTCGTCGCGGCGCACGGCGGCCGGCGCGGGGTCGTGGCGCTCCAGCACCCAGCCCACCCGGAAGCTCGACGGGTCGGCGGAGTCGCGGAACAGGTCCGCCCACAGCCCCGGCCGGCGGGCGACCTCGGCCCGGGCCAGCGGCTGCAGCTCGGGGTCGGTGTCCGCCACGGTCGCGAGCAGTGACAGCAGCCCGTTCGGCATGGCCAGCTCGCGGGCGGCGAAGCCCTCCGGCGCGGCGCAGGCGGCCGCCACGGCGGCGCGCGTCGGCAGCCCGTGCTCGGCGTGCTCCCAGAGCCAGCCGGGCGCCTCCTCGCCGCGCCGCGCGTACATGCGGCGCATGAGCTCGTCGATGCCGGCCGCCTCGTCGCACGGGCACACCACGACCGCCCGGCGCGCGGCCACCCGCGCGATCTCGGCCACGAAGCCCTCGCGCTCGCCCGGCGGCACGTGCTCGAGCGCGTCGAGCGAGATGACCGTGTCGAAGGCGCGGTCGGCGAACGGCAGCCGGCCGGGCACGGAGCGCAGCGGCACCATCGCGGGCGCCGGCGGCCCCCAGAAGTCGACGTCGATGCCGACGAACGGCTGGTCGCCGCCCACGCACGCGAAGCCCACGCTGCCCGACCCCACGTCGAGCAGGCTGTCGGCGAGGCGGCCGTCGCCGTCGAGCAGCAGGTCGGCCACCGGGGCGTAGCGGGTGATCCAGTTCAGCACGGGATCGCCTCCTCCACGACGCGCGCGACGAGCGCCACCTCGCCGCCGTCCAGCCGGTTGGCCATGGGGAGCGACAGCGAGCGCGACGCGATGGCCTCGGTCACCCGCAGGCCGTCCGCCCGCGGGGCGCCGGCGAAGGCCGGGTGGCGGTGCAGCGGCGGGTCGAAGTACGAGCGCGCCTGCACGCCGAGGCGGGCGGCGGCGCGCAGGGCGGCCTCGCGGTGCGCCGGGGTGGGCGCCAGCCCCTGCAGGATCTGCCAGGTGGAGCCCTCGGCGCCGCGCTGGAACACGAGCGCGCGCGGGTGGATCGCCCCGCGCAGGGCGGCCGCGGTGGCGCGCCGCTCGGCGAGCGCGGCGGGGTAGCGGTCGAGCATGGCGAGCGCGGTGGCGGCGGCCAGCTCGGACATCTTGCCGTTGATCCCGACCTCGGCCGCCACGCGGGTGCCCGGCTCCATGCCGAAGTTGCACAGCGCCCGCATCCGCTCGGCGAGCGCCGCGTCGGGCGTGGCCAGCAGGCCGCCCTCGCCCACGGCGAACGGCTTCGTGGCGTGGAACGAGAACAGCTCCGTGTCGCCCGCGCCGCCCGAGGGGCGGCCCTCGTCGTCGACCGATCCGAACGCGGCGGCCGAGTCGATCATCAGCGGCGCCCCGTGGGCGCGGCACGACGCGCGCCACGACCGGCGCATCCACGCGGGGGGCGGCGAGCCGAAGGTGGAGCAGGCGAGCACCCCGGCCACGTCGTGGCGGCCGTCGGCGAGCGCCGCCTCGAGGCCCGCCGGGTCGAGCTGCCAGGTGGTCGGCTCGACATCGACGAACAGCGGCCGGAAGCCCGCCCACTCGATCGCGCAGGCGGTGGCGGCGAAGGTGAACGACGGGGTCACGACCACGCGGCCGGGGGCCGGCGGGCCGAACAGGGCCCGCAGGGCGACGAGCAGCCCGGCCGTCCCGCTGGCCACGGTCACGCAGTGGGCGCCGCCGAGGCGCTCGGACAGGCGCGCCTCCAGCAGCCGCGCGCACGGGCCGCCGTTGGCGTAGTACGCCGCCTCATCGGCCAGCCGGTAGTACGCCGCCACCTCCTCGAGGGGCGGCGGCTCCGGGTGCTGGAACCGCAGCGCCACCCCCTCCACGGCCGCGGGCAGCGCGGGCGGTGCGACGGGCGGGGGCGCGGGCATACCCCCCTTTCGGCAGGCCCCCCGCCCACTTGAGGGCGGCGGGGGCGGGCCGCGCGCCGGGAGCCTAGGCCCGCGGCGGCACGGCGGCCGGCGCGCGGGCGACCCCGGCCGGCAGGCCCGACGCGGTCGCCAGCGACAGGGCGGCCGCCACGGCGAGGACGGCGAGCCCGGCGCCGAAGGCGTCACCCGCGCCCACCGCGGCGGCGACGCCCGTGGCGGCGATGCCGCCCGTGTAGCGCATGGTCATGAACAGCCCGCCCGCCATCGCCACCGAGCCCTCCGGGACCGCCTCCAGCGCGGTCGTCTGCAGCGACGCGCCGGCCAGGCCGAAGCCGACCCCGGCCACCACGAGCAGGGCCGCCACCGCGGCGGTGGAGGGCCGGCCCGACGCCAGCGCCAGCAGGAGGGTGGCGACCGCGGCCAGCACGCTCCCGGCGAGGGCGGGCGCGCGGCGGCCGAGCCGGTCGGACAGCTCGCCGCCGACCGGCGAGCCGAGCATCATCGCGGCGGTCATGCCGCCCACCAGCAGGCCCGCCGCCCCCTCCCCCAGGCCCAGCCGCCGGTCGGCGATCAGCGGCACGACCAGCAGCAGCCCGTACATCGCCATGTTGTGCAGCAGGATCGTGGCGGTGGCCGCGAGGTAGGGGCGGCTGCGCGGCAGCGCGCCGGCCCCGGCGGCGGCGGGGCGGGCGGCCGCCCGGGGGGCGGGCGCGCCGGCCGGCAGCGCGCGGCCCGCCAGCAGCGCGACGGCGCCCAGCGGCAGGTTGACCAGGAACACGGCCCGCCACCCGAGCGCCGCCACCAGGCCGCCGCCCAGCACCGGCCCCACCGCGGCGGCCAGCCCCATGCCGGTGCCGAACCAGCCGAAGACCCGTCCCCGCCGCCCCGGCGGCACCGCGTCGCGCAGCAGCGCGGCGGCGTTCGGCATCATCAGCCCGCCGGCGAGCGCCTGGCTGACGCGCAGGGCGACCAGCGCGCCCAGCGTGGGCGCGGCCGCCGCGAGCGCCGATGCGGCGAGGAACCCGCCCAGGCCCGCCAGGAAGCCGCGGCGGTGGCCGATCGCGTCCCCGACCCGCCCGCCCAGCGGCTGCACGACCGCCATGGCGACCAGGTAGCCGCTCACGAGCCAGGTCGCCGCCGCGACGCCCACGTCGAGATCGCGCTCGACGTCGAGCAGGGCGACCGCGATCATCGTCGAGTTGAGCGGCACGAGGGCCGCCGCCAGCATCAGCGAGGCGGCGGCGGCCCGCGGGTGGCGCTCACCCGGCGATGCGCACCTCCCCCGCGTCGCCGTCCACGACGACGCGCTGGCCGTCGCGGATCATCGACGTGGCGATCTTCGTGCCCATCACCGCCGGGATGCCGTACTCGCGCGCGACGATCGCCCCGTGCGCCAGCACGCCGCCGGTCTCGGTGACGAGCCCGGCGATGGACGCGAAGACCGGCGTCCACGGCGGCGTGGTGGAGCGGCAGACGAGGATCTCGCCCGGGAGCACCGCCGCGAGGCCCTCGACCGAGGTGACCACGCGGGCCACGCCCTCGGCGCGCCCGGCCGACCCGGGCGAGCCCCGCAGCACGCCGCCGTCGACCTGCGGCGGCCCGGGGCGGCCGAAGAACTTCACCATGCCCGGGTCCATGTGCTGCGACGGGTCGGGCGGGGCGCCGACCGTGGGCGGCGGGTCGAGGAGGGCGTCGTCGGCCATGCGCCGGCGCCCCTCGCGGGCGGGGCCGCGCGCGTCGGCGCCGCCGGCCGCGGCGCGCGCCTCGTCGAGCGTCAGGTGGAACACGTCGTCGCGGGCCTCCAGCCGCCCGGCGTCCACGAGCCGGTCGCCCAGCCGCAGCAGCGCGCGGCGCACGGCGCTGCCCCACAGCCGCTGGTCGATGTGGAAGGCGTGGTCCTCCTCGAGCGGCCAGTTGGCGCGCGCGGTCGCCAGCGCGTGGTCGAAGGCGGCGAGCGCCTCGGCGTCGCCGGCGATGCGGGCCCGCGCGGCGGCCACGAGCCGCTCGCGCTCGGCGAGGTGCTCCGCGCGGGCGCCCTCGGGGTCGAGGGCGTCGCCGTCCAGGTAGCGGCGGACGTTGTCGAGCGCGAACGACGGGTCCTCGAGCCAGGTCGGCGCCGCCATCTCGATCGCCTGGCCGCGATGGCCGTACTCCCGCATCGCCGCGTCGAACGCCGCCCTCCAGGCCCGCCCGCCCGCCGTCGCGCCGAGCGCCTCCATCACCTCGGCCGGGCCCCCGGCGCGCAGCGCGGCCGCCACCGCGCCGTCTGCCGCCGCCCGCCGCGCGAGGTCCCAGAGCGCGCGGTCGGTCTCGAGGCTCTTGTTGGGCTCGCCGAGCAGGCAGCGGTAGGGCTCCATCTCGTTGTCCGAGCCGGTCGCCTGCGCGTACAGGGTCGCGAAGCGCTCGCCCGAGGCCACCCGCGGGATGACCACGAGGAAGTGGATGCGGGACGAGTCGCGCATGAGGGTCGCGACCCGGTCGAGGTCGGCCGCGGCGTCCGCGAACGACAGCCCGTCGAGCTCGCGCCGGATCGCCTCGACGGCCGGCAGGTGCTCGGTCTCCCAGCGCTCGCGCAGCCCGTCCATCATGTCCCCCATCAGCCGCCGGTGGCGGCCGAGGCGCTCCTCCATCCGCTCGGGGGGCTCGGCCGGCGGCGCCGTCGAGTAGACGTGCGACGAGAAGACCCGGTGGACCATCCCCCGGACGGGGGCCTGCATCACCTCGAACGCCTCGACGAGGCCGTCGGTGAACGGTCCCTCGATGAGCGAGGCGGTCATCGCGGTGACCGGGCCGGGGAAGTGCATCGGGTCCCTGGCCCAGGTCAGGGACGACTCGTCAGCCGACCGCCATGCGACCGGGAAGGGGGCCGAGGGTGCCGCGCTGGTCATCGTGCGCTCCTACGGTGGTGGGGGCCGGTGGAAGGGCCGTGACGGGGCGGCACTGCAGCCACACCACCCCCCCGTCGGCGAGGCAGAACTCGCAGTCGACCGGGCGCCCGGCGACCGCCTCGCAGGCGAGGGCGCCGCGGCGCACCGCGTCGAGCGCCGCCGCGCCGAGCGCGGGCGCCTCCCGCAGCGCCGCCGGCACCGGCCGCTCGTCGAGCCCGCCCGCCGGCGCGGGCACGAGCATCACGTCCTTGAGCCCGATCGTCGCCGAGCGCAGGGCGCCGTCCGCGCGGGCGAGCCGGTAGTCGTCGGGCGTGACGATCCCCGACACGACGGCCTCGCCGAGCCCCCAGGAGGCGTTGACCACCAGGACGTCCCGGTCGCCCGTCACCGGGTCGGCGGTCATCACCACGCCCGCGGCCGCCGGGCCCACCAGCCGCTGCACCAGGACGGCCATCAGCGGCGGCCGCGCCGCGGCGGCGCCGTCGCGGCCGCGGTAGGCGACCGCGCGGGCGCCGCCGGCCGAGGCCCAGCACTCCAGCACGGCGTCGGCCACCTCCCGCGCGCCGCGCGCGCCGAGGACCGTCGCGAACTGGCCGGCGTGCGAGGCGCCGTCGCCGTCCTCGCCGTCGGCCGACGAGCGCACGGCGACCGGGGCGTCGCCGAGCGGCTCCAGCGCGGCGGCGATGGCCGCCTCGAGGCCCCGGGGCACCCGGGCGGGCGGGGCCGCCCCGCCGCCGGCCGCCCGGTAGGCGGCCGTGGTCAGGACGAACCCCTCCGGGGCGGGGAGGCCGGCCGCGAAGATGGTGGCGAAGCCGCGCGCCTTGCCGCCCACCAGGCCGTGGGGCGCCGCGCTCGCGGCGCCGAGCGGGAGCACCAGCGCGGGGGCGGGCCCCTCCATGGCGCGATGTTACGAACCCGTCACTCCCCCCGTCCAGCCCGGCGCGCGCGGCGTTCAGGAACGGCGAAGGGCCCGCCTCGCGGCGGGCCCTCCGGTCGTGCGCTGCTGCTCGGGACTAGCTGTCGGCGGCAGCAGCGTTGATCCGCTCGGCAAGTCGTTCGACGGGCGGTTTGCCGTCGAGTGACTTGTGCGGGCGGGTCGTGTTGTACCAGTCCAGGTAGCCGGCGAGGGCGCGGGTCCGGGCGGCGCTGGTCGGGTAGGCGGCGGCGTAGGCCCATTCGCGAAGGAGGGTCTGGATCAGGCGCTCCGCCTTGCCGTTTGTGCGAGGTCGGTAGGGGCGGGTGAACAGGTGGCGGATGCCGAGCTCGCGGCACAGGGCGGCGTGCCGGTGAGAGCGGTAGGCGGACCCGTTGTCGGGGCATGAAACTCCGCCCTGGAGGCTCCCGGCTCGGCGGACATAGGCTCGTCTCCCGGGTCCCGGGGCTTCCGGGAGGAGCAGGTAGGGCAGGCCGCGTTAACCGATGGGCTGCGAGCCCGACGTTGTCCCTGGCCGCCCCTGCGACCCGCCCGGGTGTGCCGCGAGCACGAATCCGTCCCTGTCGCTTCGCCCGCCTTCCTCCCTCCTTTGATCACGCATGGGGAGGATCCGATGAGGTTCATCGGCATGGATGTCCACCGCGACGCCTGCCAGGTCTGCATCGTCGATTCCGAGGGGGCGGAACGGCAGGAGCGCATAGCGAGCAGAGTCGACGACCTGAGGCGCTTCGCCGCCGGCCTGCAGGCGCAGGACGTCGTGGCCATCGAGGCCACCGGCCCAGCCGCGGCTGTCGCCCGGATCATCGAGCCCCACGCCGGCCAGGTCGTTGTGGTGAACCCGCGCCGGCTCGGCCAGATCGCCGCCCGCGCCAAGACGGATCAGATCGATGCCCGCACGCTCGCTCGGCTGCTGGCGGCCGGAGTGCTCACCGGCGTCTGGACGCCCGACGAGCCGACACGGGCCCTTCGGCGCCTGGTCGCGCGCCGGGCGGCGGTGGTGAGGGCGCGCACGCGGGCCAAGAACGAGGTCCATGCGGTGCTCTCGCGCAACCTCTGTCCTCGGCCGCCGGTCACCGACGCCTTCGGAGCCGCCGGCCGCCGCTGGCTGGAGGCGCTCGAGCTGCCCGAAGAGGAGGCGATCACGCTGGCGGGCTGCCTGCGCCAGATCGACGCGCTCGATGTCGAGGTCGCTGAGCTCGATCGGGCGCTCGCCCGCCGGCTGGTGGGCTCGCCCGAGGCCCGCCGCCTGCTCAGCGTTCCCGGCGTGAACATCGTGGTCGCCGCGACCTTCCTCGCCCACGTCGGCGACGTGCGCCGCTTCCCGGACGCGCGCAGGCTGGTCGGCTACCTGGGCCTCGACCCGCGGGTGCACCAATCGGGCGAGTCGACCGCCCGCGGCGGACACATCTCCAAGCAGGGCGCCGGCGCCGTGCGCCAGGTCCTCGGTCAGGCGGCCTGGCGGGCGGCGCGCCTGCCCGGGCCGCTTCGCGCGTTCTATGAGCGCATCGGCGCTCGACGCGGGCCGCAGGTCGCCGCGACTGCGCTGGCGCGCAAGCTGGCGAGCCTGTTCTGGCACTTGCTCACCCGCGAGGAGGACTACGCCTTCGCGATGCCGTCCACCGTGCGCCGCAAGCGGCGGGCGCTCGAGCTCGCGGCCGGCGCTGCGCCCCACAAGGGCCGCTCGGGCCCCGACGGGCCCTGGAGGCCCGGGCCCGCCCAGCGCGCCGCCGAGCGGGAGGTCGCCCTCGGCGCTGAGGCCGCCTACCGGCGGATGATCGCCGACTGGGGACGCACGAGGGGCGCGGGTGCCACCACTGGAGAGCGACTCTGAGGCCGTCAGTGCGGCAAAGCCAGCGCGACAGGGCTTGCATCTCCGAGCCCTGCTCTTCGGCTCAGGGATCACCCGCGCCCACGTCGACCATCTCACGAGGTCGGAGGTGCGTCGAGAGAGGTTGACTTTCATCCGTCGGTCATGAGGCGCCGGATCCCGATCCCCAGGGCGGCGAAGTGTGCCCGGGCCCGTTCGAGGAAGGCGCAGACGGTGTCCGTGCGCTCGTCGGCGAGCACCTCGGCGTAGGCCAGGCGGGTGCAGTCGTCGACGCAGACGTGCAGGAACTCCCAGCCGGCCCCGCGAGCGCGGGTGGTGCGATCGCCGTGGACGCGGTGGCCGGGGCGCTCGATGCGTCCGAGCTTCTTGACGTCGATGTGGACCAGCTCGCCCGGCGTCGGCCGCTCGTAGCGGCGAGCCGGCTCGCCCGCGTCCGGCGCCGCAAGGCGGCTGAGGCCGGCGCGGGCGAGCACCGCCCGCACGGTGCGCTCGGGAAGACCCAGCACCGCGGCGATCCGGGCGCCCGAGAAGCGCAGCTCACGCAGGGCGCAGATCGCCTCCTCGACCTCGGGCGGCGTGCGGCCGGCGATCTGGTGGGCGACCGAGGGCCGATCGCACAGCTCGCGGTCGCCGGCGCGGTGGCGCCGCAGCCACTCCCTGGCACGGCGCTCGCTGAGGCCGGCCGCCTCGGCGGCCGCCCTCAGCGTCCATCCCTCCTGCTCGACGCGTCGGCACAAGAGCCGACGCGACGCCGGGCACGTCCTGGCGTTCTGATGAAGTGTCACCGCCGGGTCTCCTTCGGCAGGTTGCTTGGCTCGCAACCCGCAGCCTCCAAGGAGGCCCGGACGGAAGAACGCTCCTGCCGACTACAACTAGCGGAGGAGCGAGAGGACGCTCTGCGGGGCCTGGTTGGCCTGCGCGAGCATCGCCGTGCCCGACTGCTGGAGGATCTGGTTCTTGGTGAACTTGATCATCTCCTGCGCCATGTCGGCGTCCCGGATCCGGGACTCGGCGGCCTGGAGGTTCTCCGTGGTCATGCCGAGGCGGTTGATGGTGTGCTCCAGGCGGTTCTGGATGGCGCCCAGGTTCGCCCGGCTGGTGGTGACGGTGCTGATCGCCGCGTCGATGGAGGCGATGGCCGCGGAGGCCGAGGCCGCCGTGGACACGGCGATGCCCGAGATGCCGAGGTCGGAGGCCGAGACCGTGCCGATCGTGAAGGCGATCGTCTGGTTGTTGTTGGCGCCGACCTGCAGGGTGACGGCGGACGCGGCGGTCGCGACCGACCCGGCGAGGATCTTGAGGCCGTTGAACTCGGTGTCCGTGCCGGTCTTGCCGATCTCGGTCAGGACCTGCTGCACCTCGGCGTCCAGGTTCTTGCGCTGGGCGTCGGTCAGCGTGCCGTTCGAGGCCTGGACGGCCAGGTCGCGGACGCGCTGCAGCATGTCGCCGACGTTGCCGAGGGCGCCGTCGGCCACCTGGACCATCGAGACGCCGTCCTGCGCGTTGCGCGAGGCGACGCTCATGCCCCGGATCTGCGCCCGCATCCCCTCGGACACGGCGAGGCCGGCGGCGTCGTCGGCGGCGCGGTTGATCCGCAGGCCGCTGGAGAGGCGCTCCATCGACTTGCTGAGCTGCGTCCCGGTGTTGCTCAGGACACGGTGGGCGTTCTGCGCCTCGACGTTGTTGTAGACACTGAGACCCATGATTCCTCCTTGAATCCAGGTCGATCTGGACTGAGCCACCGCCCGATCCGCATCCGTGCGGTGTCCGGCCGGCGTTTCCGCGGGAGACCATCCGGGCCCCTCGCGTTCAGGGGGGTTATCGGCGGCGCGCGCCGGGCCTTGAGCCCCGGATGGACGATCCGCCCATCCGCCCTCCGTCAGCGGGCCTCGTCGGCCTCCCCCATCATGCCCAGCGCCTGGTCGACCGCCTCGCGGCTCGACTCGGCCGCCTCGAGGTTCTGGGCCTGGATCTCGAGGAAGACCTCCTTGCGGAAGACCGGGACGTCGCGCGGCGCCTGGATGCCGAGGCGGACCTTCTCCCCCAGCACCGAGAGCACCGACACCTCGATGTGGTCGCCGATCATGATGCTCTGGTTGGCCTTACGGGTGAGCACCAGCATTCAGGAGGCCTCCTTGCGCGGTGACGCGGTGCCGATCGGGGCACCGTCGCGTGGAGCCGCTAGTATGTCTGGTCGCTTTCGGACGCGCCACACACGGCCGGGGAGGTTGGATGCTGTACGGACGGCGCCTGGATCAGTCGCTGCAGCACGTCGATGGGTCGCGCTACGCGCTGGTCCATGCCGTTGCCAAGCGGGCACGCCAGATCACCCTCTGGCTGACCGCCGACCCGGCGGAGCTCCGCGCCGAGGCGGCCCCGCCGCCGGCGCCGGGCGAGCTCACCTCCCGCGACCCGGTCGCGCTGGCCGAGGCCGAGATCCTCGAGGGCGAGGTCAAGGTGCGCTGGGACCCCGAGGGCCGCGCCGACGAGGCCGCCCTCCCCGAGCTGGAGGAGATCGAGACCGACCCGCTCCTCATCGAGGGCCTCGGCGACGACGAGGAGATCGTCGCGGAGAGTGACGAGGGCGCGCCCATCACCCCCGCCCTCGCCCAGGCGCTCGAGGGCGAGGCCGTGGAGCCGGTCGTGGCCGAGGAGGCCATCGACGAGGACCCGGAGGAGGTCGTCGAGACGGTCCGGGAGGTCTCCGGCGTCGACGCGGCCCCCGAGACCGAGGAGATCTCGCTGGAGGACGTCGACGAGCCCGACGAGGACGACGACGAGGACGACCTGTAGGTGAGCCCCGGCGCGCCCGGGCCGGTGGCCCGGGCGCGCGCGGCGCGGCTCCCTAGGCGGCGAGCGACCCCTTGGCCGGGTCGCCCGCGGGCGCGGGCGTGGTGACGACGACCTGCATGGGCGCGGCCCACAGGTCGGCGCTGCCCGCACGGAAGGCGGCCAGATGCTCGCTGGCCAGGTGCTCGTCGAGGGCCTCGCGCGATGCCCAGCGCTCGACCAGCACGATCTCGTCCGGATCGGCGACCGAGCGGTGCAGGGCGTAGGTCAGGCAGCCCTCCTCCGCGTGGGTCGGCACGGCCACGCCGGCGAACGCGGCGAGCGCCTCGTCACCCGAGCCCGGCTTCGCCCGGGCCACGACCACCACGACGACCTCCGACACGCCGCTCCCCCTCGAGACGATGGATTCCGCGGCGGTGAACGCTACCCGGCGGCCGGGGCCGTCGTCGCGGGCTCCTCCGTCGCCGGCCCGGTCGTCCCCTCCGCCGCGCCGGCGCCGCCGGTCGGGCCCAGGATCACGTAGACGTCGGCATCCGGGGCGACGGTCAGCACCGGGTCGCCGTCCACGACGAGCTCCGGCGCCGGCAGCCCCAGGTCCATGGCGACCCGGGCCGCCTGGGGCGCGGCGCCCTCGCGGTGGAGGACGATGTCGGCGGCCACCGGGGCGGGCGCGTTGCCCTCCGTGACCCGCTGGTAGCCCAGCGCGCGGGCCTCGCCCGCCCCCGCGGCGGCCAGGCCGCTCTCGTCGGAGCCGTTGAGCACCGCCAGGGCGATGGTGGCGCGGGCGGTCGCCGGGCTCGGCGTGACGCCGGCGCTCGCGGCGGCCACGCCGGCGACCGGCGCGGTCACGGTGCGGGTCTCGGTGACGGTCGCGGTGCCGCCCCCGCCGGAGTTGGCGACCCAGCCCACGAAGAGGCCGCCCACAAGGGCGGCGGCGACGGCGAGGACGCCGAAGCGGGGCGCGGCGGAGTTCGTCCTCCCGGGCCGGCGCCCACCCCGCCGGCGCGGCGTGGCGTCCCGGTCGCCCCAGTCGTCCTCGTCCCACTCGGGCGGCCTGCGGCTGCTCACGGTCGAGGTCCCTCCTGATCTGGTCATGCCGAACTGTTTTCACGGGCGCCGCCGGACTCCTGCACCGGGGCGCCGCGGCGCCCGGCGAGGGCCGTCAGGCCAGCTCGCCCCCGCTGATGCGGGCGTCGAGCGCCCGCACCCGCTTGAGCGCCGCGATCGCGATGCGCTCGTTGATGCGCATCTGGCGCGGCCCGGCGACGATGTCCTTCACCGTCAGCGTACGGCGCGGCGCCGCGGGCGGCGGGCGGTCGGCCAGCCGGGCCCGCACGACGGCGGTGCGGTGGATGACCGCCTGGGTGATGCGCTGAGAGATCAGGAGCTGTCGGGCCGAGAAGCGCACGGGGTCCGGGGTGGTGCGGCAGCGCACGCCGCGCAGCGGGGCCCCCTGCGCGCGGGCCTCGACGGTGCGGATGGAGCGCAGCGCCCGCTGGGCGACGCGCTGGCTCTTCAGCAGCCGGCGCTCGAGGACGGTCCGGGCCAGGCCGCGGGCGGCGCGCGCCCGCGGGTCGGGGACGCAGATGGTGCGCCGCGGCCGGGTCGGCGTCGGGGCCGGCGCGCCGGCGGGCGGGCCGCCGGCCGGCGGGACGATGCGCAGCAGGCGGTCGTCGCCGCTGCGCGGCGAGCCGCGGCCGTCGCGGTTGCTGGTGCCGACCCAGATGGAGCCGTCGGGCGCCTCGGCGATCGCGCGCAGGCGCCCGTGGGCCCGCACGAGGAGCGGCTCGTCGGCGATCACCCGGGTGCCCGAGAGCGTCAGGCGGCGCAGCTGCTGGCCGGCGAGGCCGGTGACGAGGGCGTTGCCCGTCCAGGTGGAGCCGCCCTGCGTCACGAACGCCAGCCCGGCCGGCGCGATCGTCTGGGTCCACAGCGCGGCCGGCGCGGCGTACGGGCCGTGGTTCGCGCCGCGCACCAGGGGCCAGCCGTAGTTGCCGCCCGGCGTGATCGCGTCGAGCTCGTCGTCGCCGCTCGGCCCGTCGAAGCCGCTGGCGCCGTGGTCCGTCACGAACAGCGGCCCGCCGGGCTGCCAGGCCATCCCCTGCGGGTGGCGCAGGCCGATGGCCACGACCTGCGGCATCACGGGCGCCGGGTTGCGGTGGGCGCCCGGGGGCAGCCGGAGGATCTTGCCGGCCAGCGACGACGGGCTCTGGGCGAGGTCGCCGTCGCCCGTGTCGCCGGTGCCCAGGTAGAGGGCGCCGTCGGGGCCGAAGCGCACGCGCCCGGACGTGTGCACGTCGCCCGCCGGGATGCCGGACACCACGACGCCGTCGAGCGTCAGCCGGTCGCCCGCGAACCGGTGGCGCTGCACCTGCACCTGCCCGCCGGTCGTCAGGTAGAGGTAGACGAACGGCGCGCCGGCCGCGAACTGGGGGTCGACCGCCACGCCGAGCAGGCCGCCCTCGCCGGACGCCGACACGGCGAGCGTCGCGGCCGGGGTCGGGGCCAGCCGGCCGTCCGCGCCCACGATGCGCACGCGGCCCGGCCGCTCGGTCACGAGCGCGCGGCCGTCCGGCATGAAGGCGATGTCCCACGGCACCTGCAGGCCCGTGGTGATGGTGCTGACCTGCATCCCCGCCGCGGAGCGCACCGGCGCGGCCGACGCGGCGCCCGCGGCTGCGGTCAGGAGCCCGCCCACGGCGAGCACCACGAGCAGGCGTCGGGCGAGGCGCGGGAGCATCACGCGCGGAACGCTAGGGATTCCGCCAGGGGGCGTACATCCGCTGATCGGGGGGCGGTCGTCACCGTTCGTCGGGGGTCGGGCACGTCCGATCGGCGATCGGCGCCCCGCCGGCCGCCGATCGGGGCGTCCGGCCGATGAGTGCCGGGCCCCCCGTGCGTCATACGGTCGACAGCCGCCGCCGGAGGAGCGGCGGCGCGGCGTGGGAGGCATCATGGCCACGGTGGAGACGACGCGCGGCATCGACGAGCGGGCCTTCGGCGAGCTCGCGGAGCGCTGCCGGCCGGAGCTGCGCGTGCACTGCTATCGCATGCTCGGCTCGCTGGAGGACGCGGACGACGCCGTCCAGGAGGCGCTGCTGCGCGCCTGGCGCGGCCGCGAGGGCTATCGCGGCACGGGGCCCGCGCGCGCGTGGCTCTACGGCATCGCCACACACGCGGCCATCGACGCCGCCCGGCGCCGGCGCGTCGCCCGCGGCGCCGCCGGCGGACCGGAGGGCGTCCCGTGGCTGCGCCCCCTTCCCGACGCCGTGCTCGAGCGCGCCGCGCCGGCCGAGGAGGAGCCGGGCGCCGCCCTCGTCGCCCGCGAGACCGTCGAGCTGGCCTTCATGGTGGCGGTGCAGCACCTGCCGCCGGTCCAGCGCGCCGTCCTGCTGCTGCGCGACGTGGCCGGCTGGTCCGCCCGCGAGGCCGCGGACCAGCTCGGCACGAGCGTGGCCGCGGTCAACAGCGCCCTGCAGCGGGCGCGGGCGGCGCTGCGACGGCACCTGCCCGGGCGCCGGTCGGAGTGGGCCCCGGGCGGGGACGCCGAGGCGGCCGAACGCGAGCTGGTGCGCCGGTACATGGAGGCCACCGAGCGCGACGACGTCGACGGGCTGCTCGACGTGCTCGCCGAGGACGTCCGGTTCAGCATGCCGCCCGAGCCGGGGGTCGTCACCGGCCGCGACGCCGTGGTGGCGGGCTGGGTCGAGGGCGGCTTCACGAGCCCCGGCTGGGGCCGCTGGCGCTGCCTGCCGACGCGCATGAACGGGCAGCCCGCCGTCGCCGGCTACGTGCGCCGCCCGGGTGACGACCGCTTCCGCCCCATGGCCGTCGACGTGCTGCGCATCGCCGGCGGCCGCGTCGCCGAGGTCGTCGCCTACCCGCTGGCCGACCTGCTGCAGGAGGCGGGCCTGCCGGCCGGGCTCTGACGGCGCCCGGGCCGCGCGGGCCGGGGGCGTCGTAGGCTGCCCCGCGTCGAGCAGAGGAGCAGCAGATGAGCGGCACCCCCTCCCGCGCGGTCCGCATCGCCCGCTTCGGCGAGCCGGCCGACGTCCTCGAGGTCGCGACCGTCCCCGCGCCCGAGCCCGGGCCGGGCGAGGTCGTGCTGCGCCTGCGGGCGCGGCCGGTCAACCCGTCCGACCTCTCGGTCGTGCGCGGCCGCTACGGCGAGCTGCCCGAGCTGCCGGCGACGCCCGGCCTGGAGGGCATGGGCGAGGTCGAGGCGCTCGGGCCGGGCGTCGGCTCGGCGGCGGTGGGCGACCGGGTGGTGCCGCTCGGCATCAGCCCCGGCACCTGGGCGGAGCGCATGGCCGTGCCGGCCGCGGCGCTCGTGCCCGTGCCCGACGCCGTGGGCGACGAGGCCGCCGCCCAGCTCGTGGTCAACCCGCTGACCGCGTGGATCCTCGTCACCGAGGAGCTCGGCGTGGAGCCGGGCGAGTGGCTGCTGCAGAGCGCCGCGGGGTCGACGCTGGGCCGCATGGTCATCCAGCTGGGGCGCGCCCGCGGCTTCCGGACGCTCAACGTCGTGCGCCGGCCCGAGCAGCGCGACGAGCTGCTCGCGCTGGGCGCCGACGAGGTGCTGGTGGCGGGCGACGACCTCCCGGAGCGGGTGCGCGAGGTCACCGGCGGCGGCGCGCCGAAGGCGATCGACGCGGTCGCCGGAGCGCTCGGCGCCGCGATGGCGGCCTCGCTGGCGCCGGGCGGCACGCTGGTGGTGTACGGCCGCCTGTCCCAGCGGCCCATGCCGCTCGACGCCGGGCTGCAGGTGTTCCTCGGCACGGCCGTGCGCGGCTTCTGGCTGGCGCGCTGGTTCCGCGAGACGCCGCGCGAGCGCGTGGCCGGCACGATCGGCGACGTGCTCGGCCTGATGGCCGACGGCACCATCGACCCGCCGGTCGAGGCGCGCTACGACCTGGCCGACGTGCGCGAGGCGGCCGCGCACGCCGAGCGCCCGGGCCGCTCGGGCAAGGTCATCCTGACCGGGTAGACGGCCGCCGGCGCGCTCAGCGCGCGGGCGCGTCGACCTCGCGCAGCGAGCCGTCCTCGGGATCGAAGATCAGGCCGCGCACGTGGGTGCGCGCCGGCAGCTCCGGGCTGGAGCGCAGGCGCGCCAGGCTGTCGCGGAGCGTGGCCTCGACGTCCTGGAAGGCGCCGAGCCGCCAGGTCGGCAGCACGCCGTCGGCCGCGAGCGCCGCGGCGAAGGCGTCCTCCGAGGCGCCGTGCAGGCCGCAGCCCTCGTGCATCACCACGACGATCTCGTCGGTGCCGAGCAGCCGCTGCGAGATGCTGAGCGAGCGGATCGCGTCGTCGGTCGCGAGGCCGCCGGCGTTGCGGATGATGTGCGCGTCCCCGCGGCGCAGCCCGAGCATCGGGAAGAGGTCGATCCGGGTGTCCATGCAGGCCAGCACCGCGACCTTGCGCCGCGGGCGCGGGCTGAGGCCCGGCGCCGCGAGCTCGTCCGCGCGCCCCGCCGCGGCGCGCAGCATCTCGTCGGCGTTGCGAGGGCCCTCGCCGGCGGTCACTCGACGACGCGCCAGAAGCGCGGCCCGAACGGCTCCGGGTCGTTCGCCCGGAAGTCGTGCTCGACCGCCACGTGCAGGTGCCCGAGGGTGGCGAGGCGCTCCAGCGCCGCGAGGTAGAGGGCCGCGCTGAGCCCGTCGTGGCGCGAGCGGGCCCGCTCGTAGAGCGCCGCCTCGCGCACCGGCCCACCGGCCCTGCGCAGCAGCTCCACCAGCGTGGCCTCGACGTCCTCGCGCGCGTGCTCGTCCGCCATCGCCGTGGATCCTACGCGAGCCGGGCGCCGCCGGTCGCCGGCGTCGCGCCTTGTGGCGGCGCTCACCCGGTCGCCTTCAGGCCGATCACGCAGCCGACGATGCCGAGCACGAGGAGCACCTTCAGCGGCGAGGCGGCCTCGCCGTCGACCGCCATCGCGTACGTCACCGTGAGGGCCGCGCCGATCCCGACCCACACCGCGTACGACGTCCCGACCGGCAGGTCCCGCATCGCGTACGCGAGCCCGGCCATGCTGACGACGAGCGCGACCACGAAGACCGCCGTCGCCGGCGGCCGCGTCAGGCCGTCGGACTTGCCGAGCGCCGTCGCCCAGACGGCCTCCATCACGCCGGAGAGCACCAGCACGAGCCACGCCACGGTTCGATCCCCCTGCGCCGTCGTCGCGTTCCGGGTACGGCGCCCTCGTCCGGTTTGCCCCAGGCGGCGCGTCCATGTTGCCAGGCGCCCCCGAGGCGCGCCGTGCGGGGCCGGACGGCGGAACGCCGGACCGGGCGGCGCGCCCGTTGCCGCGCCGACACACGCCCGTCACGCGCACGACACACCGGCGGCGCCCGCGCGGCCTACCGTCATCCCCATGCTCACGACGACGCGGACGCACCGGGTCGGGTGGCACGACCCGGGAGGGACGGCGCGCGAGGGCGCCGCGGAGGGGGTCATCGAGCTGGCGGTGGTCGAGCCGCCGGCCGACGTGGGGCCGGCGCCGCCGCCGCACGAGGGCGCCGACGCGCTGGCGCGCTGGCGTGAGCGGATGCGCGAGGCGGGCGCCCTGCTCGCCCTGGCGCCGCACGAGGCGGCCCCGCTGCTCGTCGCGCTCGGCGACGGCGTCATCGATCCCGATCGCATCGAGCGGCTGCTGTGGGACGAGCGGGTGCTCACCGGCGCGGGGCCGGACGGGGCCCACGTGCGCGACTGGCTCGCGATGGCCGCCCGGCGCGACGGCGCCCGGGTGCTGGACGCCGTCCGGGGCCTGGCGCGCGCCGCGTAGCCGGCCGGACCGCAGCGGATCGCCGTTGCAGGTCGCCGGGACGCCGTGGGCGACCGGACCGGGGTCGCCGACGCCTCCGTGATGCCGGGGACCGCGCCGGGAACCACCCGAGCGCCACCTGATCACACCGGATCGGAGGCGGACATGAGGATCGGCATGGCGGTGCTGCGCATCGTCGTCGGCGTGTTCTTCATCGGCCACGGGCTCCAGAAGCTGGCCGGCTGGTTCGGGGGCCACGGCCTGGAGGGGACGGCCGGGTTCTTCGAGTCGCTCGGGTTGCGACCCGCCAGGCAGCAGGCCGTGGCGGCCGGCCTGGCGGAGACGTGCGGCGGCGCGTTGCTGACGCTCGGCTTCCTGACCCCGCTGGGTGCCGCGATGATCACGTCGTCGATGACCGGCGCCATCCTGACGGTGCACGCCGACAAGGGGCCCTGGGTGGCCGAGGGCGGCTACGAGTACAACGTCGTCCTGGCCGCGTCCATGTTCGCGATCGCGGCCGAGGGCCCGGGCGCGCTGTCGGTGGACGAGCACCTGGGCACCGTGCGCTCGGGCCCGCTGGTCGCGCTCGCCGAGCTCGGCGCGGGCGCCGCCGCCGGGGCGGCTGCCGTGGCGGTCGCCCGTCGCGTGGGCCGGGACGGGATGGACCCGGACGCGGAGGGCGGCGAGCAGAGCATCTGAGGCGATGGCAGCGCGGGTCGGCACGCCGCCCCCGGCGCCGGCCGAGGGGCGCCGCCACCCGCGTCGCCGGCCCAGGGCGGATCGTCGTCTGCCGCAGCTCCGCGACGAGTTGCCCCGGCGCCGTGGACGCCGGCCCGTGCCCGCCGCGGCCGAGGCGGTCGGCGAGGTGCGCAGCCGTGCCCACGTCGATCGGGTGCGAACGTGTGTTCCTACCCGCTTGGCGTGGATACGAGACCGAGGGCGGTGTGCGCGGCTCGCCGATGCGGGTCTCCATGGCATGTCGGCCCGCCGACGACCGCTCACCCTTGTAGCGCAATGAGGTGCGCTGCGATACCGTGCGCTACATGCCCCAGCCGATCAGCATCCGCCTCCCTGAGGCGACCGTCCAGCGCCTCGCGCGCCGCGCCAAGCGCGCGCACATGCCAATGCGCACGCTCGCACAGCGCTATCTGGAGGAGGGCCTGCGGATGGATGAGCATCCGCTCGTTCGCTTCGTCGACGGTCCGGCCGGCCGCCGGGCACGCCTCGCCGGCACCGGCAAGGACGTCTGGGAGGTCATCGCCACCGTCCGCGACAACGACAACGATTTGGCGGAGGCGGCCGAATACCTGCATCTGCCGCTCGGGCTCGTCCAGGCGGCCGTCATCTACTACGGCGCCTATCGCGATGAGATCGACGAGCTCATCGCCGACAACGAGCGCGAGGCCGCGCAGGCGCACGCCGCGTGGGAGGCCGGCCGCGCCGCACTGGCGCGGTGAGGCTGTTGCTCGACGAGATGCTCTCGCCCGAGATCGCCGAGCAGCTCCGACAGCGCGGGCACGATGTGCAGGCCATCGCCGCGTCCGAGCACGCCGAGCTCGACGACCCCGAGGTGCTCGACCTCGCGCGCTCACAGCAGCGGGCGGTCGTCACCAACAACGTCCGTGACTTCCGCCCGCTTCACATCGCCGCCGTCCATCCCGCCGGCCCCGGTCACTACGGGATGATCTTCATGTCCGGCCGCTTCCGCAGGACGAAGGCCGACACCGGCCGCATCGTGGCGGCGCTCGAAGCGAAGCTCACCGCATACCCCGGCGTCGACGCCCTCTCGAACGCGGAGGAGTGGTTGTAGTCCGAGCCCTCGCGCCGGCCGGTGCGGCGAGGGCCGACGGCACCCGCCCGGGGGATATCCACTCCAAGCGGGTAGGAACGTGTGTTCGCTATGCTGCCCGGCCCGTGGCGACCTCGCTCGACGACCTCATCACCTTCTGCCGTCTCCACCTGGGGGAGGGCGACGCGGAGCGGCTGGTCGGCTGGATCGCCTGGCGGACTGGCCGCAACCAGGCGATGGCCGGCGCGGGGCCGGCGATCGACCGGCTGCGCCACGCGGCGGAGCACTGGCTCGACGACGACCGCCGCGACCGCCTGCTGCGGTGGCTGCGCCGGCGCGTGGCGGAGGGGGCGCCGCCGGTCCCGGACTGACCGGGGCCGGCGGCGGCGAGCCGCTCAGCGCGGGGCGATCGGCCCCGACATGAGGTGGCGCGTGTGGTACTCGTCGTTCAGCAGCACGACCTGCTTGGCCACCCGCCGCGCCATGTTGACGACGATCGGGGCGCGCAGGTTGACCGTGATGCCCCCGGGCGTGCGCGGCACGGTCAGGATCGCGAAGACGCGGGCGTCCTCGAAGCTCGCGAGCTCCAGGTCGGCGGCGTCGGACTCGGCGATCTCCGGCGAGTAGTCGGGGAAGACGGTCCAGGGGTCGGTCACCACGAACGCGTGGAACGGGCGCTCGACCGCCTGGAACCAGAAGACGCCGCCGCCCGAGCCGTCCCGTCGGGTGTGCTCGACGAGCGTGTACGACGAGCAGTCGGGGAAGCCGGCGAGCGGCTCGCAGACGGCGATGACGCTGTCGCGGGCCACCTCGATCGCGCCGAGCGCCTGCGAGGGCACGGCGATCGGGGCGGTGAGGGTCTCGGTGGTCACGGTGGTCTCCATGTGCCGTGTCGCCCGGCGCTAGCCGAGGAGCTGCAGGATGCCCTGCGGGAGCTGGTTGGCCTGCGCGAGCATCGCGGTGCCCGACTGCTGGAGGATCTGGCTCTTCGTCAGCGCGATCATCTCCTCGGCCATGTCCGCGTCGCGGATGCGCGACTCGGCGGCCTGGAGGTTCTCGGCCGTCAGCTCGAGCCGGCTGATCGTCTGCTCCAGCCGGTTCTGGATGGCGCCCATGCTGGCGCGCTGGCTGTTGACGGTGCGGATGGCCGCGTCGATCGAGGCGATCGCGGCCGAGGCCGAGGCCGCGGTCGACACCGACAGGCCGGAGATGCCGAGGTCGCTCGCCGTCATGGTGGCCACGGTGAACGCGATCGTCTGCGAGGAGTTGGCGCCCACCTGCAGGGTGACGGCGCTGGCGGCCGTCGCGACCGAGCCGGAGAGGATCTTGATCCCGTTGAACTCGGTGTCGGAGGCGACCCGCGCGATCTCCGCCATGACCGACTGGACCTCCTGGTCCAGGTTGCCCCGCTGCAGGTCGGTGAGCGTGCCGTTCGACGCCTGGACGGCCAGGTCGCGCACGCGCTGGAGCATGTCGTTGACGCCGCCCAGGGCGCCGTCGGCGACCTGCACGAGGCTCACGCCGTCGAGGGCGTTGCGCGCCGCGACGTTCATGCCGCGGATCTGCGTCCGCATCTCCTCGGAGACCGCCAGGCCGGCCGCGTCGTCCGCCGCGCGGTTGATGCGCATGCCCGACGAGAGGCGCTCCATCGTCTTGCTGAGCGCGGTGGTCGTGGTCGAGAGCTGCCGATGGGCGTTCTGCGCCTCGACGTTGTTGTAGATCCGCAGACCCATTCTCAGAAGTCCTTTCTCGCCAGTCGGTCCGCCGGGTGGGCGGGTTCGGGCGTACGCCCGGGGATGACCTGCGACGGGACCTCCGTGTCCTCCGTCACCGCTGCCTCCGTGCCGGCCTCCCGGACCGGCTGTGTCGTGCGGCGCACCCATCCGGGGTGCGCCATCCGCTGCATCGGAACCGTGCTCACCGACTTGAGGTCAGCGGGCGCGTCACCGCAGGAAATCGACCAGCGACGGCTGCATGATGCGCGCGCCGGTCGCGAGGGCCGCCTGGTAGACGGCCTCGCGCATCGTGAGGTCGGTGATCGCCTCGGCCAGGTCCACGGCCTCGATCTCGGCGAGCTGGCTGCCCGTCGCGATCGCCTGGGCCTCGAAGCGGCTCGCCGTGAGCTCGAGCCGGTTGACCTTGGCCGCCGTCTCGCCGCGCAGCGCGCTGATGTTCCCCATGTGCGCGTCCAGGCGGGAGAGCGCCTCGGCGATGCCCGCCGAGTCGTTCGCGCCGAGCGCCGCCGACAGGTCGTCCATCACCGTGAACACGTCCGGCGTCGCGCCGGGCGGCTTCTGCAGGCGGTCCGCCGTGATGTTCACCGACACCAGCGAGCCCTGCGCCACCTCGCGGGTGATGGGGCTCGTGTTGACGGGGGCCACGGCGGTCTGGGTGGCCGGGTCGAACGGCTGGCGGTCGGTGGCGGCGCCCCCGAAGACGAAGCGGCCGGCGAGCGTGCTGTTGCCGATCTCGACGAACTGCGCCTTCAGGCTCTGCACCTCGGACGCGATCAGCTCGCGCGCCGACTGCGACAGCGTCCCGTTGCCGCCCTGCACGGCGAGCTCGCGCGCCCGCTGCACCACGTCGAGCGACTGCCCGAGCGCGCTGTCGGTCGTGTTGAGCCAGGTGAGCGAGTCGTCGATGTTGCGGCCCCAGGCCTCGTTGGCCGCCTGGTCGCGGCGCAGGCCGAGGGCGACCGCCACGCCGACGGGGTCGTCCGAGGGGGTCAGGATGCGCTTGCCGGTCGACACCTGGCGCTGCGCGTCGGCGAGCCCGCGGTGGTTGGCCTGGAGGTTGGCGAGGAAGGCGCGGACCGTCTGGTCCGAGCTCATGCGTCCGATCATCGCCCGCCCCCTATCGGCCCACGACGCCCATACCGCTCACGAGCGTCTCGAGCATCTCGTCGAGCGCCGTGACCATGCGGGCGGCGGCGTTGTAGGACTTCTGGAACCGCACCATGTCGGTCATCTCCTCGTCGAGGTTGACCCCGCTGACCGAGCTGCGGCGCGCCTCTGCGGCCGCCAGCACGCCCTTCTGGACCTGGGCCATGCGCGACGCCTGGTCGGTGTCGAGGCCGACGCGCGACACGAACTGGGCGTAGAAGCCGTCCATCGTGGTGGTCGAGGCGCCGATCGTCTGGACCAGGAACTGCAGCTGCGCGATGCCCACGGCCACGTCCGAGCCGGCGGGCAGGTCGGCGGCCGACCCGCTCGTGGCGATGGCGTCCACGGACGCCCGCACGGGGGCCGAGATGCCGATCGTCGCCGCCGTCGTGCCGGTGAAGAACGGCGTGCCGGTGCCGCCGTCGCGGCCGAAGCCGGCCTCGTGGCGGCCGTTGACCGCCGTGGCGACCGTCGCGGCGAGCGTGTCGAGCTGGGCGATGTAGCCGTCCGGGCCGCCGATGACGGCGTCGCGCACGTCCACGAGCCCGCGCAGGTTGCCGCTCGCGATGGTCGTGGCCGCGCCGTTGACGGTGGCCGCGCCGGCCGCGTCGATGGCGAGCGTGCCGGCCGTGTCGGTCGTCGAGTCGACGATCAGCTGCGAGCCGATCGCGATCGACACCTTGCCGGCCGCGCCGGCCTCGGAGACGGTCACGTTCGCGTACGAGGCGAGCTCGTCGATGAGCAGGTCGCGCTGGTCGCGCAGGTCGTTGGGCTGCTGGCCGACGGCCACCACCATGGCGATCTGCTTGTTCAGCTCGTTGACCTGGCCGGCGAGGTCGTTGACCCGGCTGGCGCCGAGCTCGATGCGCGCGCTGGCCTCGGCCTGCGAGGCGGCCAGGCCGCGGCTGAGGTCGTTGAACCCGCGCGCCAGGTCGTCGCCGGCCTGGCGCACGGCCTCGCGGGCGGCGGCGGAGTCGGGCTGCAGTGAGAGGGTCTGCCAGGCGCCCCAGTAGCCGCTCAGCAGGTGGCTGATGCCGGTCTCGCCCGGCTCGTCCAGCACCGTGTCGATGGTGGACAGCGCCTGGCCGCGCGCCTCGAACTGGCCGACGTCCGACGTGGCGGCGCGGTGCGAGAGGTCGGCGAACCCGTCGCGCAGCCGCGCGTACTGGGTCGCGACCACGCCGGTGCCGAGCTGCCCCACGCCCACGGCCGTGGTGAGCCCGGGGTGCGCGTAGGCCGGCGCCGCCGCGGTGTCCACGCGCTGGCGCGAGTAGCCGGGCGTCGTGGCGTTGGTGAGGTTGTGCGAGACCGTGTTGAGCGCCCGCTGGGCGGTGAGGATGCCGCTGACGGCGCTGTTCAGGCCGAAGAACGTGGACGCCATGCCGCCCCCCTAGGCCGCCGTGTTGAGCAGCATCGGGCCGGTGGCCGCGACCGCCGCGCGCCCGCCGGCCGAGGTGTAGACGCGGTCCGCCGCGCGCCCCTGCGGCACGGCGAGGCTGCGCACCGACATGTCGAGCAGGCCGAGCTCCTGGCGCACCAGCTGGCCGTTGACGGCGTTGGCGAGCTCCAGGTCGCGGACCAGGCCCTCGACCCGCTCGACGCGCGGCGCCACGAGCGCCCGGTCGACCGGCGTCAGCGCCGGGCCGAGCACCGACCAGCGGGTGGCGGCGAGCCCCAGCGCGTCGGCGAGCGCCTCGGTGGCGGCGGCGCGGGAGCGCTCGACGGCCGCGAGGCGGCGCACCTCGACCTCGATCTCGGCGGCGAGCGCCGCCACGACCGTGTCGCGTCCCGCCACGATCGCCGGGCGCTGGCGCTGCACGAGGTCGAGCAGCCGCGTCTGCGAGGCGATCACCTCGTCGAGCTGGTCGGCCAGCTCCTGGGCGCCGGCGGCGCTCATCGGTCCCTGCTCCGCATGCCGACGTGGCTCGAGCGGCCCCCCTGCGGCGCGGGGCGCGGGTCGCGGGTCGCGCGCTGCTCCAGGTCGCGGCGGATGCGCTCCTTCACGTCGGCCTCGCTGGCCGGCGCACGGCCGTCGCCCCCGCCCCCGGCGCCGACGAACTCCAGCCGGCCCTCGCGGATGAACGACATGATGGTGGCGTCCGGCACGCCGGTCGCCTCGCCGGCGGCGCTGATGGAGGCGCCGCGGTGCTCGAAGAGCCACTCCTTGACGACGGCGAACTGCTCCTCGCGCGCGTCCAGGCAGTCGGCGCAGTAGCCGCGCGGCAGGAAGCCGAACAGCTGCCCGCAGCCCTTGCAGGACTCGATCGGCCTCACGACGGACCCCCGCCGGCCACCGGCGCGGGCGCGCCGCCGCCGAGCTGGCGCTCCAGCAGGTCGGCCAGGCCGATGCCGCCCGAGCGGGCGAGCTGGTCGCCGAGCTTCTCGGTCATCAGGCCGGCGTAGGCCGGGTTGGCCCCGGCGGCCTCCGTGCCCTTCATCATCTCCTCCACGAGGACGCTCATGAAGATCCCTTCGAATCCCTCGGCGGCCTGACGGACGCTCGAGACGGGGCCGTTGCCCGCGGTGGTGGCGGCGACGGCGCCCGCGGTGGTGGCGGACAGCGGGAGGGTCATCGGCGCAGGCCGTTCGCCATGCCCATCATCTCGTCGCTCGCGATGACCACCTTGCTGGCCGCCTCGAAGGCGCGCTGGGTGGTGATGAGCGAGATCATCTCCGTGCCGACGTTGACGTTGGAGCCCTCCAGCACGCCCTGGGCGAGCGTGCCGCGGTCCGCGGAGCCGGGCGCGCCCACGCGCGGGCCGCCGGAGCTCACGGTCGGCGTGAAGAGGTTGTCGCCGGCGGCGCGCAGGCCGCCGGGGTTCGCGAAGGTGGCGAGGCTGATCGCGCCGAGCTGGCGGACCTGGCCGTTGACCGTGGCCGTCACACGGCCGTCGGCGGAGACGCTCAGGCCCGAGGCGCCCGCCGGCACCTGGATGCGCGGCTGCAGCAGCTCGCCGCTCGGCATCGCCAGGCGCCCCTGGGCGTCGATCTGGAGGTTGCCGGCGCGCGTGTAGGCGAGCGAGCCGTCCGAGCGGGTGACCTGCAGGAAGCCGTCGCCCTGGATGGCGAGGTCCGTGTCGCGGCCGGTCGACTGCGCGAGGCCCTGGGCGTGCTCCTTGGCCACCTGGCCCGGCATCGCGCCGAGGCCGACCTGGCCCTCGCGCCCGCCCGGCAGGCGGAACGGCACGTAGCCGAGGTCCACCAGGTCCATCCGGTCGCGCTTGTAGCCGACCGTGGTCGCGTTCGCCAGGTTGTTGGCGATCACGTCCATGCCGGTCTGCTGGGCGTTCATGCCCGATGCCGCCGAGTACAGAGCGTCCATCATGTGCCCATCAACCTCCGTGTCGTCGTGGCGACGGCCGGGGCCGGGCGGGGTCGTGCGAGCAGTGCGCTGTGGGGGCCGTCGATCCGTCGGGCCTCCCGAGCTTCCGTCACGTCAGGACGGTCCGGCTCGTGCGCTCGCGTGAGCCTCCGCGTCAGCCGGCGCCACCCACCTTCGTGATCGATCCCTGCAGCGCCTCGTCGTGCGACTGCACCGCCTTCTGGCCGGCCTCGAACGACCGCATCACGCGGATCAGCTCGACCATCTCGGAGACGACGTTGACCGTGCTGCCCTCGAGGTGGCTCTGCCGCACCGTGGGCTGCGCCGCGCCGGCGGGCGTGCCGGCCAGCAGGTTGGCGCCCTCGCGCACGACGGTGCCGGGGTCGAGCGCCGTCAGCATCAGCCTGCCGCGCACGGCGGTGCCCTGCGTGACGGTGCCGTCGGTCGCGATCGCCACCTCGCCGCGGTCCAGGCGGATCGGCGCGCCGCCCGTGCCGAGCACCGCGTTGCCCTCCGCCGTGACCAGGCGCCCGGTGTCGTCGATGCCCAGCGAGCCGTCGCGGGTGTAGCGGCGTCCCGCGGGCGTGTCGACCGTCAGGTAGCCGTCGCCCACGAGCGCCAGGTCGAGCGCGTTGCCGGTGTGCCGGACGGGCCCCTGGCCCTCGATCCGCTGCACCGCCGAGACCTCCGAGCCCATGCTGAGGGTGCCGATGCCGGCCCGGTTCGTCGCGCCCTGCGAGCTCAGCAGCATGTCGCCGAACGGCCGCGAGACCGCCTCGGCGCCCTTGAAGCCCGCGGTCGTGGCGTTCGCGAGGTTGTTCGCGACCACGTCCTGCCGGGCGCTCTCTGCGAGCAGCCCGCTGGCGGCGATGTAGATCCCTCTGATCACTCGGGCCCTCCGGTCGGCACCGCGGTCTCCGCGCCTCTATCGGCAGCGCCGCCGGATGACTTGACGGGGTCGGCTTCAGGCGGCGGCCGCCGCGGACGAAGAGGGAGGGGATGACGCCCGCCACCCCACCGGCGACGGCCGCCACCCCCGGCGCCGCGGCCGCGGCCGCCGCCGCGGCCCGGCCCGCGGGCGCGCTCGCGGTCACCGGGCAGCCCCTGCTCGTGTCGGCCGGCCAGGCCCTCGCCGCGCGCGTCCTCGCCACCGGCGCCGGCACGGTCGAGCTCGCCCTCGCCGGCGGCCGCGTCACCGCCGCCGGCCACCTCGACGCCCCGCCCGGCGCGACCGTCCGCCTGGTGGTGGCCGACGCCTCCGCCGAGCGCGTCACGCTGCGGGTCGTGTCTCCTCCCGGCCCCGGGGCGCCCAGCGGCGCCGCCGCCGGGGCACTGACCCCCGCAGGCGGCCCGGCCGCCGCGCTCGCCGCCGCCGGCCTCCCCTCCTCCGCCGCCGGGGCCCTGCTGGCCGCCCTCGTCGAGGCCGGCCGCGCCGCGCCCGCCGGCGCCGCGCTCGCCGCCCTCGCCGGCCGCGCCGCGGCGGCGCGGGTCGCCACACCCGCCCAGGCCGCCGCCTTCGTGCGCCTCGAGGCCGCCGGCCTGCCGGCCACCCCCGCGGCGGTCGCCGGGCTCGCCACCCTCCTCGAGGGCGCTCCGGTCGGCCGGGCCCTGGCCGTCCTCGCCGACGCGGCCGCGGCGCGGGCGGGGGGCCCGGCGGTCCCGTCGGCCGAATGGACCTCGACGGACGGTCCGAGTGGCCGGGCCGCCGGGACGCGCCCCGCGGCGGCGGCCGCGGTCGGATCGGCCGATTGGACCACGGGCCGAGGTCCATTTGGACCATCCGCCACGGCGCCCCCGCCGGGGGCGCCCGCCCCCGCCGGGGCCCAGCCGGCCCTCGCCGCGCTGGCGGCCGCGCTGACGGCCGCCTCGGAGGGGATCGCCGGCGACGCGGCCTCGGGCGACGGAGCGCTGCTGCGGCGGGCGGTCGCCGACCTGCTCGGGGCCGGTCCGGACGCGCGGCGGGCGGCCGGGACGGCGGACGGCGCGCCGCTGCGGGCGCTGCTCGGCGCGCTGGCGTCCCACCCGGCGGCCGAGGGCGGCCTCGCCCGGGCGGCGGCGGGCCTGGCGGACGCGCTGGGGGCGCAGGGCCTGGCGGGCGCGGCCGTGCCGCCGCCGGGGACGGCGCCGGACGGCCCGCGGGCGGACGCGGCCTACCTGCAGCTGCCGCTGCCGGGCGGCGCGACGGCCGAGCTGCGGGTGACGCGGGACGGCGGCCGGCCGGGTGGCGGCGGCGACGATCAGCGGGACGGGCGGGGCGACCGGCGGCTGGCCTTCCTGCTGCACCTGTCCGCCCTCGGGCCGGTGATGATCGAGGCGACGGCCGGCGGCGACGGGCCCGTCGAGGCGACCGTGCGGGCCGCCGGCGAGGAGGCGCGGCGCTTCCTCGGCGAGCGGTCGGGCGAGCTGGCCGACGCGCTGCGCCGGTCGGCGGGCGCGGCGGCGACGGTGCGGGTGGAGCGCATCGCCGGCCCGCCGCCGGAGCGGCTGCTGGCGCCGCCGCCCTCGCCGGGGCTGGACACGTCGGCGTGAGCGGCCGCCGGCGACGGGCGGTGGCCCTGCGCTACCGCGGCGACGAGGCGGCCGCCCCGCGGGTGACGGCGGCGGGGGCCGGCCCGGTGGCCGACCGCATCGTGGAGGCCGCGCGCGAGCACGGGGTGCCGCTGCGCGAGGACCCCGACCTGGCGGCGACCCTCGCCGCGCTCGACCTGGGCGCCCTCGTGCCGCCGGAGCTCTACGAGGTGATCGCCGAGGTGCTGGCGTGGGCCTACCGGGCCAACGCCGGCTTCGCCGCCCGCCCGGGCGCGGGGGCCGATCCGGCTCGCTGAGCCCGGCGGCGCCCCGGCGCCGCGCTACGGTTGCGGCATGGCGGCGACGAGGGTCGATGCGCGCGACCTGGCCCGCGACCCGCTGGAGGTCGCGGGCGGCCTCGTCGCGTGGCAGCGCGGCGACGAGGCCGACGCGGTCGCCATGACCCTCGAGCGCTCGGCGGCCGACCTCACCAACCGCCACTACACGCTCTGGGTCTGGGCGGGCGCCACGCCGGCCGGCGAGCCGGCCTGGGCGCTGGCCGTGCCGGCGCGCGTCGCGGCCGGGTTCGTCCCGAGGCTCACCGCGCGGCGGCTGGTGGCGTGCCTCGAGACCGCGGTGCGCGTGCTGGGCGCCGACGCCGCCAGGGTGCGGCTGGAGGACTGGCGCGGGTTCACCTGCCTCGTGCTGCCGGGCGTCGAGGAGGAGCTCGCCGAGATCGCCGTCGAGGAGACCCACCGCCCGTCCGGCCGCGGCCGCCTGGCGTGGCTGCCGCCGGGCGTGGCGCTCGGCGGTCCGCCGATCCCGCTGCGGCCCGACGCGGGGGCGGCGGGCGAGACGCTCACCGAGGTCGCCCGTGCGCTCGGCGTGCACCCGGTCGAGGCCGCGCTCGAGCTGCTGCGGCGCGACCTGCCGCTCGAGGGCGACCCGGCCGCGATGGCGGACGCGCTGCGCGACTGGAGCGTCGCCCCGCCCCCGCCGGAGCCGCCCCCGCCGCCGCCGGCGGCGAGCCTGGCGATCGCCGACGACCCCTGCCCGCTGCGCCGCCACGCCCGCGTGGTGCTCCAGCGGATGCTGCGGATGGGCAAGGTCGGCATGGGCTACCACACCGACATCGCCAACTTCGCCCGCGGCGCGGCCGCCCACGAGCGCCACCAGGCGCTGGACGTGGCCGAGGCGCTGCTGCGCGCCGGCCTCCTCGGCGAGAAGCCGAGCGTGGGCCAGCGCCACATCTACCTGAGCGTGAAGGCGCTCCCCGACATCCACGCCCTCATCGAGCGCGGCGAGACGCGCGACCCGCAGCTCGCCGCGATGTGGACCGCGCCCGAGCCGGGCGCCGCTACGGCTGCGCCGGGACCGTCACCGTGACCACGGGCACCTCGCGCGACTGGGTCTCGAGGCGCCCCGGCGCGTCGCCGCCGCGCGCGGCGTAGCCGACCACCAGGCCGGCGAGCAGCGCCACCGCCGCGACGACCGCCGCCAGGGCGAGCGGCACCCTGCGCCGCGGGGGGCGGCGCCGGTGGCGCGGGCGGGAGGAGCCCTCCGCGCTCACCGGCGGGCGTCCGTGGCCTGGCGGGCGTAGAGGGCGAACGCGCCGTCGAGGGTCGTGGCGGGCTCCCAGGCGTCGGGCTCCCGCGGCGCGACCCGCGCGGCCAGGTCGAGGTACCAGGAGGCGGCGTCCTCGTAGACCGCCGCGAGCTCGGCGGTGGAGAAGGTGACGCCCACCCGCCGGCGCAGCTCGTCGTGCACCGCGGTCACGATGCGCCGCCGCGCCCGGGCCACCCCCGTGGGCGCGGGCTGCGCCATGCGCGCCGCGCCCTCCTCCCAGGCGAACCGCGCCGTGGCCACCCGGGCGTCGTCGCCGGCGCTCACCGGCCCCCCGCCTCGCCGAGCCGGTCCAGGCAGCAGCGCGCCGGCCACGCCGCGCCCGAGCGCTCCATGATCCAGTCGGACACCGGCGTGCCCCCCTCGGCCAGGCCGAACGCCAGGTGCGCGTGCAGGCACTTCACGTACCGCGGATCGCCCGAGCCCGCGACGCGGTAGCCGGCGTGCAGCTCGGCGTGCCGGCGGTGGGCCTCGGCCACGTGCGGCGCCATCTGCGGGTCGTCCTCGAGCTGCCGCACGCCGCCGGCCGCCTCCAGGCGGCTGACCGCCTCGCCGAGCGCGCGGCACGCCAGCCAGTCGCGGGTCGGGAACGGGCGCCCCCGCAGGTCGAGCGGGGCGTTGCGGACGACCGCCGGGCCGCCGAAGGGGCAGCGGACCGCGACGCTGAAGTCGGTGAACGGCTCGCGCCCGATGAGCGCGGCCACCGCCTCGCGGTCAGAAGATGGCGGTGAGCCACCCGAGCGGGCCGCCGTCACCGCCGCCCTCCTCGGGCGCGGGCGGCTCCGGCTCCAGCTCGCCGCGCACCACGAAGGCGCGCTCGCCCGGCGCCACCATCCCGAGCGACCGCGCGCGCGCCTCCTGCACCGCGGGCTGGTCGAGCCGCTGCAGCTGGGCGCGGAAGCTGTCGCGCCGCTCCTCCAGGTCGGCGAGCCGCGCCTGCTGCTCGCGCAGCTCGGAGCGCTGCTCCAGGTAGCCGGTCACCGGCTTGACGTACCCCAGCAGAAGGGCGGTCAGCAGGCCCGCGATGATGATGCGCCTGGCTCGGATCGAGACCGTCCCGGGAGGTCGGATCGGGCCGCGCGGCCCCGTTCACCACCCGGTACGCCCCCGCGGCGCCCGATCCTGCAACGCGGCGTTTCACGCGCGGAAGGCCGACCGCCCCGGGTACGAGGCCGCCGGGCCGAGCTGCTCCTCGATCCGGATGAGCTGGTTGTACTTCGCCACGCGCTCGCTGCGTGACGGCGCGCCGGTCTTGATCTGGCCCGCGCCGGTGGCCACGGCGAGGTCGGCGATGAACGTGTCCTCGGTCTCGCCGGAGCGGTGGGAGACCATCGACGCGTAGCCCGAGCGGCTCGCCAGGTCCATGGCCGCGAGCGTCTCCGAGAGCGTGCCGATCTGGTTCACCTTCACGAGCAGCGCGTTGGCGGCGCCCAGCTCGATGCCCTTCTCCAGGCGCTTGCTGTTGGTCACGAACAGGTCGTCGCCCACCAGCTGCACCCGGTCGCCGAGGCGCGCGGTGAGCTCGACCCAGCCATCCCAGTCCTCCTCGGCCATGCCGTCCTCGATCGAGACGATCGGGTAGCGCTCGACCAGCTCCTCCCAGTAGGCGACCATCCCGGCCCGGTCGAGCGTGCGGCCCTCGCCCTCCAGGTGGTACGCCCCGTCGCGGTAGAGCTCCGTCGTGGCGGGATCGAGCGCCAGCGCGATCTGCTCGCCGGGCTCGTAGCCGGCGGCGGCGATCGCCTCCATGATCACCTCGAGCGCGTCGGTGTTGCTCGCGAGGTCCGGCGCGAAGCCGCCCTCGTCGCCCACGCCCGTGGCGAGGCCCCGCCCGCGCAGCACCGTCTTGAGGGCGGCGTAGACCTCGGCGCCCATGCGGACCGCCTCGGCGAACGTGCGCGCCCCGACCGGCGCGACCATGAACTCCTGCAGGTCGACCGAGTTGTCGGCGTGCGCGCCGCCGTTGAGGATGTTCATCAGCGGCACCGGCAGCCGGTTGGCGCGCGCGCCGCCCAGGTAGCGGTAGAGCGGCAGCCCGGCGTCGGCCGCGGCGGCCTGCGCCACGGCGAGCGAGCAGCCGAGGATCGCGTTCGCGCCCAGGCGCGCCTTGTTGGGCGTGCCGTCGAACTCGATCATCGTCCGGTCGATGACCGTCTGCGCCGAGGCCTCCTGGCCCACGAGCACGCCGGCGAGCTCGTCCTCGACGTTGGCGACGGCCTTCATGACGCCCTTGCCCGAGTACGCCGACGTGTCGCCGTCGCGCAGCTCGAGCGCCTCGAACGCCCCCGTGCTGGCGCCGGACGGCACCGCCGCGCGGCCGACCGCCCCCGACGCGAGCGCGACCTCGACCTCCACCGTGGGCTGGCCGCGCGAGTCGAGGATCTGACGGGCGTTGACTCGGGCGATCTGGGACATGGGCGCTCCGTGTTCGGGTGCCTACGAGGGGCGCGCAGTCTACCCCCCGCCCCGCGGCACCTCACGTTCCCGCGCCGGCGTACGTTCCATGTGCAGATGACCCCGCCGCCGCCATTCGCGCGCTTCCTCGCGGAGCACCGCGGACCCGTCCACCGGTTCCTCGTCGCGACGGTGGGACCCGACGACGCCGACGACTGCTTCCAGGAGACCTTCATCAAGGCGCTGCGCGCGTACCCGGAGGTGCGCGACGACGGCGACCTGCGCGCCTGGGTGCTCACCATCGCCCGGCGCACGGCGATCGACGCCGTCCGCGCCCGCGGGCGGCGCGCGGAGCCCGTGGCCGACCCCGAGCCGGCGCCGGTCGACGGCACCCCCCAGCCGGCCGACGCGTCGCTGTGGGAGGCGGTGCGGCGGCTCGCCCCGCGTCAGCGCGCGGCGGTGGCGCTGCGCTACGTCGCCGACATGAGCTACGCGGAGGTGGCGCGCGTGATGGACTGCACGGAGGAGGCCGCCAGGCGGAGCGCCTTCGAGGGCGTGCGACGGCTGCGGGAGGTCTGGGATGGATGAGCTCGCGCGCGCCCTGCGCGCCCTCGGCGGCGGCGGGGCCGGCGACCGCTCCGCCACCGCGGCGGCGCGCCTGGCCGACGCGGCGGCCCGCGAGGGGCTGCTCGACGTGGCCTACGCGACGGTCGGCTCGCCGCTCGGACCGCTGCTGGTGGCATCCACGCCCGAGGGCCTCGTGACCCTCGCCTACCTCGACGGCGCATCGCTCGACGAGCGGCTCGACCGGCTCGCCCGGCGCGTCTCGCCGCGGGTGCTCGAGGCGCCGGCCCGCCTCGACCGCGAGCGGCGGGAGCTGGAGGAGTACTTCGAGGGACGCCGCCGGGCCTTCGACCTGCCGATCGACTGGCGACTCATCCGCGGCTTCGCCCGGTCGGTGCTCGAGCGCACCGCGGCGATCCCGTTCGGCCAGGCGCGCACGTACACCCAGATCGCCGCCGAGGCCGGCAGCCCGCGCGGCTCGCGGGCCGCCGGCAACGCCCTCGGCGGCAACCCCATCCCGATCGTGATCCCCTGCCACCGGGTGCTGCGCGCCGGCGGCGCCCTGGGCGGCTACACCGGCGGCCTCGACCGCAAGCGCTTCCTGCTCGACCTCGAATCAGGCGGCGGATAGCCCGGTCCGGGAAGGCCCGGACCGGGCGCCCGGCCGGCCAGCCCCGGCGGTCAGCCGGTGCCGGCCGTCGCCGGTACGAAGCCGCCAGGCCCGAACCAGGCAGCCCGGCCGGCCAGCCCCGGCGGTCAGCCGGTGCCGGCCGTCGCCGCGTACGAGGCCGCCAGGCCCGAACCAGGCAGCCCGGCCGGCCAGCCCCGGCGGTCAGCCGGTGCCGGCCGTTGCCGCGTGCGAGGCCGCCAGGCCCGAACCAGGCAGCCCGGCCGGCCAGCCCCGGCGGTCAGCCGGTGCCGGCCGTTGCCGCGTGCGAGGCCGCCAGGCCGAGCCGGTTCGCGGCTTGGATCGGCCAGCCCCGGCGGTCAGCCGGTGCCGGCCGTTGCCGCGTGCGAGGCCGCCAGGCCGAGCCGGTTCGCGGCTTGGATCAGCCAGGCCGAGCCCCTTCGCGGCTTGTTTCACCGCAGCTCCAGGACGAGGTTGAAGGGGGTCTCGGCAGCCCTGCGCACGTGCGTCAGCCCGGCCCGGCGGGCCACCTCGGCCAGGCGCGCCTCGCCGGCCTGGGCGCCGAGCGCGTGGGCGCCGTCCTCGGAGAGGGCGTGGGCCACGCACAGCACCGTCGACGCGGCGTAGTAGAGGCGCCCCACCGGGGTGAGGTTGTCCTCGACCCGGTCGCCGGCGTAGGGCTCGACCAGCATCACCGTGCCGCCGGGGGCGAGCGCCTCGCGGGCGTGCGCCAGCGCGCCCTCGGGGTCGGACATGTCGTGGAGGGCGTCGAAGAAGCACACGAGGTCGTAGCCGGCGGGCGCGTAGGTGCGCGCGTCGGCGACCTCGAAGGTGACGCGGTCCTCGACGCCGGCGTCGCGGGCGTGGGCGCGCGCGGCCTCGATCGAGGCCGGGTGGGCGTCGATGCCGGTGAAGCGCGACGCCGGGTAGGCCTCGGCCATCGCGACGGTGGAGTGGCCGTGGCCGCAGCCCACGTCGGCGACGCGGCCTCCGGCGGCGAGCCGCTCCTGCACGCCGTCGAGCGACGGGATCCACTCGCCGGCGATGCCGGACCGGTACGGGTTGCGGTAGAAGCTCGCGATGCCGTGGTGCAGGCGCGGGTGGCGGTCGCCCCACGCGACGCCCTCGCCGGTGCGGAAGGCCGCGATGGTGGCCTCCTCGTCGAGGAACATCGACGCCGGCACGTCCCAGGCGGCGGGGATGAACGTGGGGCTGTCGCGGTCGGCGAGCACGGCGGCCTGCTCGGGCGTGAGCTCGTAGCTGCCGCTGACCGGGTGGTACTCGACGTAGCCGCCGGCCGCCTGGGCGTTGAGCCACTCGCGCACGTAGCGCTCCGCGCAGCCGGCGCGCGCGGCGACCTCGGCCGACGAGAGCGGGCCGGCGCCCGCCATCGCGGCGTACAGGCCGAGCTTGTCGCCGATGCTCACCATCACGCCGCCGTAGGTCGCCGACAGGTCGCCGACCACGCGCTCCAGCACGGCGCCGAGCCGCTCCTGATCCAGTGTCACGGACATGTCCCCTCCAGTGGGTTCGTCGGGGGTCCAGCGTCCGCCGGCCGGGCGCGCCGGACGAGGGGCGGGCTCGCCACGAGCGGTCCGTCCGTGCCACGCTGGCGCCATGACCCCGACGCGCGTCTCGATCGTCGCGTTGCCCGAGGCCGTGCCGTCCCCACCGAGGCCGAGCTGTCGAGCGAGGCGCGCCTGCCGGAGGAGCGCGTGGCGCAGATCCGCGAGCTGCCCCGCGTGGCGACCAGCCTCGACCGGCCGGTCGACGACCAGGGCGACGCGACGATCGGCGACCTGGTGGCCGCCGACACGCCCGAGCCGCTCGCCGACCTGGAGGTGAGCCTGCGCACGGACGCGCTCGAGCGCGCGCTCGCCTCGCTGCCCGAGCGCGACCGGCAGGTGCTCACCATGCGCTTCGGCCTGGGCGACCAGGAGCCGCGCACCCTGGCGGAGGTCGGCAAGGCGATCGGCGTCTCGCGCGAGCGGGTGCGCCAGATCGAGAAGGCGGCGCTGGTGCGGCTGGCCGAGCGGCGGGAGCTGGCGGCCGACGCCCGGGAGGCCGCCTAGCCCGGGGCGCTCCTCTCGCCGGCGGGCGTCTCGGCGTGCCCGCCGAACTGCTTGCGCATGGCCGACAGCACCCGGCCGGCGAAGTCGGCCTCGCCGCGCGAGCTGAAGCGCTCGTAGAGGGCCGCGGTCAGCACGTGGGCCGGCACGCCCGCGTCGACCGCCGCCTGGACGGTCCAGCGGCCCTCGCCGGAGTCGGACACCCGCCCCGAGAACCCCTCGAGCGCCGGGTCCTCGCGCAGCGCGGCGGCCGTCAGGTCGAGCAGCCACGACGCGACGACGCTGCCGCGCCGCCAGACCTCGGCGATCGCCGCCGTGTCGAGCTCGTACGCGTAGGCCTCGGGGTCGCGCAGCGGGGTCGTCTCGGCGTCGTGCTGCTGCTCGGCGAGGCCGACGCCCGCCTTGCGCAGGATCGCCAGGCCCTCGGCGTAGGCCGCCATCATCCCGTACTCGATCCCGTTGTGGACCATCTTCACGAAGTGCCCGGCGCCGGTGGGACCGCAGTGCAGATAGCCCACCTCCTCGGGGGCGGGGTCGCCCACGCGCCCCGGCGTGCGCGGGGCCGCGTCGGCACCCGGGGCGAGCGCCCGGAAGATCGGGTCGAGGCGCCGCACCGGCTCCGCGTCGCCGCCGATCATCAGGGAGTAGCCGCGCTCGAGGCCGAAGACGCCGCCGCTGGTGCCCACGTCGAGGTAGTGCACGCCCGCCGCGCGCAGCGTCTCGGCCCGCGTCAGGTCGTCACGGTAGTAGGTGTTGCCGCCGTCGATCACGACGTCACCGGCCTCGAGGTGCCGCGCCACGTCGGCCACGGTGGCCCCCGCGAAGGCGGCGGGCACCATCACCCACACCGCGCGCGGGGCGTCGAGCCGGGCGGCGAGGTCGGCGGGCGACGACGCCGCGGTCGCGCCCTCGGCCGCGAGGGCCCGCACGGCGGCCGGGTCGACATCGTGGACGACGCACGCGTGGCCGGCGCGCATCAGGCGCCGCACGATGTTGGCGCCCATCCGGCCGAGTCCGATCATGCCGAGCTGCATCAGGCGCTCCTCCCGCGGGCCGCGCGGTAGCGGCGGATGAGGGCGTCGGTCGAGCCGTCGTGGCCCCCGGCGGGCGCCTCGCCCGCGATCAGCTCGGGCGCGATGCGCTTCGCGAGGACCTTGCCGAGCTCGACGCCCCACTGGTCGAAGGAGTTGATCCCCCAGATCACCCCCTGCGTGAACACCTTGTGCTCGTAGAGGGCGATCAGCTGCCCCAGCGACGAGGGCGTGAGCTCGTCGAGCAGGATGACGTTCGTGGGCCGGTCGCCCGGGAAGGTCCGGTGCGGCACGAGCTCGGGCGCGACGCCCTCGGCGGCCACCTCCTCGGCCGTGCGCCCGAAGGCCAGCGCCTCGGCCTGCGCCAGCAGGTTGGCCATCAGCAGGTCGTGGTGGTCGCCCATCTCGCGCCCGGGCCGGCAGACCCCGATCAGGTCACTCGGCACCAGCCGGGTGCCCTGGTGGATGAGCTGCATGAAGGCGTGCTGGCCGTTCGTGCCCGGCTCGCCCCACACGATCGGGCCGGTGGGCACCCCCACCGGCCGGCCCTCCAGGTCGACCGACTTGCCGTTGCTCTCCATGTCGAGCTGCTGGAGGTACGCCGGCAGCCGCCCCAGGCGCTGGCTGTAGGGCAGCACCGCATACGTGTCGGCGCCGAGGAAGTTCGCGTTCCAGACGCCGATCAGCGCGAGGATCACCGGCATGTTGCGGTCGAGGGGCGCGCCGCGGAAGTGCTCGTCCATCACGCGGAAGCCGCGCAGCATCTCCCGGAACGCGTCCGGCCCCACCGCGATGGCCAGGGTCAGGCCGATCGCCGAGTCGACCGAGTAGCGGCCGCCGACCCAGTCCCAGAAGCCGAGCATGTTGGCGGTGTCGATGCCGAACGCCGCCACCTGCTCGGCGTTGGTCGACACGGCGATGAAGTGGTGCCGCACCGCGCCCTCGTCGCCGAGGCCGGCGACCAGCCACTCCCGCGCGCTGCGGGCGTTGGTGAGCGTCTCGAGGGTCGTGAAGGTCTTGGAGCAGACCACGAACAGGGTCTCCGCGGGGTCGAGCCCCACGAGCGCGTCGCCCAGGTCGTCGCCGTCGATGTTCGACACGAAGCGCAGCGTCAGCGCCGGGTCGGCGTCGCCGCCCAGGGCCCGCGTCGCCATGGCGGGTCCGAGGTCCGACCCGCCGATGCCGATGTTGACCACGTTGCGGATGCGCCGGCCGGTGGCGCCGGTCCACTCCCCGGCGCGCACACGCGACGCCAGGTCGTGCATGCGGTCGAGCACCTCGTGGACCGCGGGCACCACGTCGACGCCGTCCACCTCGACCCGCTCGCCGGACGGCGCGCGCAGGGCGGTGTGCAGCACCGCCCTGCGCTCGGTCACGTTGATCGCCTCGCCGCGGAACATCGCCTCGCGGCGCGGCGCCACCCCGGCGCGCTCGGCCAGGGCCGTCAGCAGGCGGAGGGTCTGCCGCGTGACCCGGTTCTTCGAGTAGTCGAGGTGGAGGTCGCCGGCCCCCACGGTGAGCTCCTCCCCGCGGGCCGGGTCGCTCGCGAAGAGCTCGCGCAGGTGCACCCCCGCGACCTCGTCGGCGTGCGCCGCCAGCCGCGCCCACTCCTGCGTGTCTGCGATCACCCCGCGCCTCCCCGTGTCAGAGCGAGTCCCGCGCCTCCGCGTACCATCGCATCTGGGCGGCCGGGTCCAGCGCCTCGAAGGCCTCGCCGGCCTGCGCGGCCAGGCGCGCCGCGGCCTCCACGCGCTCGCGGAAGCGGCGGGCCGCGGCCCGCAGCGCCAGCTCCGGGTCGGCGCCGAGCGCCCGCGCGGCCGCCACCGCGGCGAACAGCACGTCGCCCAGCTCGCGGGCGCCGGGCTCGGCGCGCAGCTCGGCGACCTCCTCGTCGAGCTTGTCGAGGGCCGCCGCCACGTCGGGGAGGTCGAAGCCCACGGCGGCCGCCCGCTTCTGCGCCTTCGTCGCGAGGGCGAGGGCCGGCAGCCCGGGCGGCAGGTCGTGGAAGATGCCCTGATCCCTGCGCTCCTCGCGCTTGCGCCGCTCCCACAGGTCGACCACCGCGCCCGCCGTCTCGGCCACGCGCTCGCCGTAGACGTGCGGGTGGCGCGACACCAGCTTGTCGGCCTGGCCGCGCGCCACGTCGGCGAGGTCGGCGCCGCCCTCCTCCTCGAGCAGCCGCGCCAGGAAGACCGGCTGGAAGAGCAGGTCGCCGAGCTCGTCGGCCAGCCCGGCGCCGCCGGCGGCGACCGCGTCGGCCACCTCGAACGCCTCCTCGATCGTGTGGGGCACGATCGTCTCGGCGGTCTGCACCCGGTCCCACGGGCACTCGCGCCGCAGGCGCAGGCCCACCTCGGCGAGCGCGGCCACCTCGGCGCCGATGGCCCGGGCGCGCAGCGCCTCGCGCGCCGGCAGGGTGTCCGCGCCGGGCAGCGCCCGGGCGATGCGGTGCGCCTGGGCGTCGGGGGCGACGATCGTCGCGTCGCCGGGCGCGGCGGCCGGGTCGCCCAGCGGGATGGGCGGCGACGGCAGCAGGACGGCCAGCTCCGGCGCGAGCCTCTCGGGCGCGAGCAGGCGGGCTGCGGAGGCGGCCGCCGCCAGGGCGGCCGCCGGCACCGCGTCGGGCGCGCCCGGCCCGAGACCGACGACGAGCGTCACCGCGGGCGGCCCGGCACACCCCTTACGGGGCGGTGGCGGCCTGCGCGGCGGTGGTCGCGGGCGGCTTCAGCGCGTCGTCGGCGTAGACCGTCCGGTCGAGCCACTTCGTCATCACCTCTTCGCTCCACTCGGTGAACGCCGTCTGGCGCTTGGCCTGGAGCTGCTGCGACATGATCTGCGGCCGCGCCTCGGCGAACGAGGTGGTGGTCTTCGGCGTGATGTCGACGGTGATGATGTGCCAGCCGAACTGCGTCTTCACCGGCTGCGAGATCTCGCCGTCCTTCAGCGCGAAGGCGACCTCCTCGAACTCGGGCACGAGCTGGCCCTTCTGGATCTGCCCGAGGTCGCCGCCCTGCTCCGCGGAGCCCTCGTCGGTCGAGTGCTCGCGCGCCAGCTCGTCGAAGTTGTCGAGGGTGAGCTCCGCGCGGATGCGGTCGGCCTCGGCCTTCGTGTCCACCACGATGTGCCGCGCGGTGCGGCCCGCGGGCGTGGTGAACTGGCTCGGGTTGTCGTCGTAGTACTTGCGCGCCTCGTCGGCGGTGAACCGCACGCCGCGGGTCTCGTGCTCGTAGAGGGCCTCGCGCTGCAGGTCGTTGCGCACGATGCCGCGCACGTCGGCCTGCGACATCCCGCGGTCCTTGAGGAAGTCGCGGAACTTCTTCTGCGAGCCCTCGAAGTTGGTCTGGATGATGCGGTCGAGCTGCTTCGTGACCTCGGCCTTCGAGACCTCGCACGGCTTGCCGCAGGCGCGCGCCTCGAACTCGACGACCTTCTGGGTCACGAGCGACTGGAGCGCCTGCTGGCGCAGCGAGTCCCAGCCGTCCTCGCCCTCCCTGGGGAGGGTCTGGCCCTGCGAGCGGTACTCGGCCCGCTGCTGCTCGATGAGGCCGGTGAGCTCGCCCTCGGTGATGGGGGCGTCGCCCACCTGCGCCACGACCCCGTCGGGCAGGTCCGCCGACGCGTCGTCGCCGCACCCCGACAGCAGGAGGAGGCCGGACACGCCCACGGCCACCAGGGCGACGAGGACCCCCGCCACCAGCGGAGATCTGCGGTTGGTCTTCGTCACGACGCGGGCGATCGTAGCACCTCCCCGTGCGCCCTCCGTTAGGGCGTTCTTAAGGCCCGGAGGGCCCCGTCAGGCCGCGAGCGCGGCCGTGTCGGCGAGCGCGTCGAGCGCCGCCTCGGCGGCGGCCAGGCGCTCGCCGGGCTGTGCGCCGGCGGGCAGCGAGGCGATGCGCTCGCTGCCGGCGTAGGTGGCCTTGGGCTGGGCCTCGCGCAGCGCCCGCAGCTGGGCGCTGGTCAGGCTGACCGGCCCCACGGTCACCCGCCCCGAGCGCACCGCGATGCGGCTCGCCCCGGCGGCGCGCAGCTTGACCCGCACGCGCTGCACGGTGAGCAGCGCCTCGACCGCCTGCGGCAGCTCGCCGAAGCGGTCCTCGATCTCGTCGCGCAGGGTCGCGATCTCCTCCAGCGAGGAGGCGAGCGCGATGCGCCGGTGCAGGTCGATCTTCGCCGTCTCGAGCGGCACGTAGTCGCTCGGGATGTAGGCCGACACCGCGATGTCCACGCGCACGTCCGCCTCGGCGGGCTCCTCGCCCTGGCCGCGCATGACCGCCTCGTTGAGCATCTCGAGGTACAGCTCGAAGCCGACGGCGGCGACGTGGCCGCTCTGCTCGTCGCCGAGCAGGTTGCCGGCGCCGCGGATCTCCAGGTCGCGCATCGCGATCTTGAGGCCGCTGCCGAGCTCGGTGTAGTCGGCGAGCGCGCGCAGCCGGGAGGCCGCCTCGCGGGTGAGCGCGGCCGCGTCGGGATAGAAGAGGTACGCGTGGGCGGTCACGTCGGAGCGCCCCACCCGGCCGCGGATCTGGTAGAGCTGGGACAGCCCCAGGGCGTCCGCGCGGTCCACGACCAGCGTGTTGGCCTGCGGGATGTCGAGCCCCGACTCGATGATCGTGGTCGCCACGAGCACGTCGGCCTCGCCCCGCACGAACGACAGCATGCGGTCCTCGAGCTCGTGCTCGTGCATCTGCCCGTGCGCGGTGATGATCCGCAGCTCGGGCACGAGCGAGCGCAGCCGCTCGCCGGCCTCCTCGATGGTCTCGACGCGGTTGTGCAGGAAGAAGCTCTGGCCGCCGCGCGCCTTCTCGCGCCGCAGCGCCTCCGCCACGAGCGACTCGTCGTACTCGCCCACGTGGGTGGCGATCGGCCGCCGGCCCGGCGGGGGCGTCTCGATGACGCTGATGTCGCGCAGCCCCGACAGCGAGATCTGCAGCGTGCGCGGGATCGGCGTCGCGCTCATCGCCAGCACGTCGACGCGCAGGCGCAGCTGGCGCAGCGACTCCTTCTGGGCCACGCCGAAGCGCTGCTCCTCGTCGACGATCACCAGGCCGAGGTCCTTCGGCTGCACGTCCATCGACAGCAGCCGGTGGGTGCCGATGAGGACGTCCAGACGGCCGTCCCGGTAGCGCTGGAGCACGTCGCGGGTCTCCGCCGCCGAGCGGAAGCGGTTGACCATGTCGACGCTCACCGGCAGGTCGCCGAAGCGGTCGCGGAAGGTGGCGAGGTGCTGCTGGGCCAGGATCGTGGTCGGCACGAGCATCAGCACCTGCTTGCCGGCCGCCGCCGCCTTGAAGGCCGCGCGCATCGCGACCTCCGTCTTGCCGAAGCCGACGTCGCCGCACACCAGCCGGTCCATGGGGCGCGGGCGCTCCATGTCGTCGGCCACGGCGTCGATCGCGCGGAGCTGGTCGGCGGTCTCGCGGTACGGGAAGCGGCGCTCCAGCTCGCGGGTCAGCTCGTCGTCGGCCGGGAAGGCGAAGCCCTTCGCCGCCGCGCGCGCCTCGTAGAGGGCGATCAGCTCGCCCGCCATCTCGCGCACCGCCGCCCGGGCGCGCGACTTCATGCGGTCCCACGCCTTGCCGCCCAGCTTCGAGAGCGCGGGCGCGGAGCCGTCTGCGCCCACGTAGCGGGTGACCTTGTCGAGCTGGTCGTGCGGCACGTACAGGCGGTCGCCGTCGGCGAACGCCAGGGCCAGGTAGTCGCGCGTCAGGTTCGCGACCGTGCGCGTCTCGAACCCGGTCAGCCGCCCGATGCCGTGGTCCTCGTGGACGACGTGGTCGCCCACCTTGAGGTCGAGGAAGCTCTGCAGGCGCTTGCCCACGACCGGGCCGCGCTGGGCCGCCGGCCGGCGCCGGCGCATGACCCGCTCCTCGGGCACGATCGCCACGCCCAGCTCGCGGGAGATGAGGCCCGCCCGCACGGGCAGGACGGCGGCGCCGAGCGCGCCCGGGGAGGGCAGCTCGCCCGGCCCGAGGTCGCCCGGCCGGAGCCGGTCGAAGCGGGCGATGGCGCGCGACATCTCGCCGCGGCGGGCGAAGGCCAGCACCACCCGCAGGCCCGAGCGCACCAGGCGGCCGAGCTCGGCCTCGGCCTCGGACGGCGTGCGCGTGGCGAAGCGCGCCTCGATCGCGTCGAACGCGGCGCCCCCCGCGCCGGCGGGCGGGGCCAGGTCCAGGGACGCCAGGCGCCCGAGGGCCTCCTCCACGGCGTCCGGCTCGGCGAGCGCGCCGGCCTGGGCCTCCTCCTCGAGCCGCTCGCGCGCCTCGCGCAGCGCGGCCGCGTGCTCGCCGGGGGCGAGCCGCACCACGGTCGCGAGCGCCATCCGTGGGTCGGCCAGCGGGTCGGCGCCGGCGTCCGGCGGCTCGGCCGCCGGCCAGGCCACGAGGCGGTCGATGGGGCGGATGGTGCGCTGCGTGAACGCCGAGAACGCGCGCATGCTCTCGATCTCGTCGCCGAACAGCTCCACGCGGGCCGGCAGGTCGGCCGTCGAGGGATAGACGTCGAGGATGCCGCCGCGCACCGAGAGGTCGCCGCGCTCCTCCACCTGCGGCACCCGCTCGTAGCCCAGCGCGACGAGGCGGTCGACCAGCTCGTCGAGCTCGATGCGGTCGCCCACCCGCACCTCGAGCGACGTCGCCGCCGCGGCCGGGACGCGCTCGGCCAGCGCCGGGGCGCCGGCCACCACCACCGAGGCCGGCCTGCCGAGGGTGGCCAGCGCGCGGGCCCGCTGGCCCACCAGGTGCGGCGAGGGACCCACGCTGGCCCCGGCCGGCACGCCGCGGGTGGGCCACAGGGCCACCGCGCCGCGGCCGAGCACCGCGACGAGCTCGTTGGCGAGGTCGCGCGCCTCGTCGTCGCCGGGGGCCACGGCCAGCAGCGAGCGCTCGCCGGCCCGCGCCAGCGCGGCGAGCGCGTAGGGCCACGCCGGCCGCGCGAGCGCCAGCGCGGCCGCCCGCTCCCCGGCGTCGGCGGCGGCGGTCGCCGCGGCGACCGCCGGGCTGCCGGCGATCAGCCGGTCGAGATCCGTCGCGCTCACTCCCCCTCGCCCCCCGCCTCGGCGGCCGGGGCCGCGCGCCGGGCCTCGCGGCGCTCCTGGCGGGCGCGCGCCCGCGCGCCGGGCGGTGCGGCGTGGAAGCGCTCGATCGCCGCCTGCATGCCCTCGCCGAGGGCGGCCTCGATCATGTCGGCGGCGCGGGCGATGAGGGCCTCGACCTCCTCGCGCGGCTCGTCGAAGCGCATCAGCACCCAGTCGGCCTCGTCGCCGCGGAAGCCCTCGGGCGGCCGGCCGACCCCGATGCGCACGCGCGCGAAGCCGCCGCCGCCCAGACCGCGCGCGACCGAGCGCAACCCGTTGTGGCCGCCGTGCCCGCCGCCGACCTTGCCGCGCACGGCGCCGAAGGGCAGGTCGATCTCGTCGTGCACGACCAGCACCCGCTCGGGCGGCGCGTGGAGGCTGCCGGCCGCCGGGCCGACCGAGTCACCCGAGTCGTTCATGTAGGTCTCGGGCAGCAGCAGCGCGACCGGCCCGGCCGGGCCGCGGCCCTCGCGCAGCAGCCCGCGGAACCGCGCGACCGGCCGTCCCGCCCCCAGGCGGTCGGCGACCAGCTCGACGGCCATGCGGCCCGCGTTGTGCCGCGTGGCCGCGTAGCGCGGGCCCGGGTTGCCGAGCCCGGCGACGAGCCGGAGCGGTTCGGCGGGGCCCGGGCCCGTCGCGGTCACTACTCCCCGGCGGACTCGCCGCCCTCGGCCGCCGCGCCCTCCGCGCCCTCGCCCTCCTCCGACTCCTCCACCTCGGCGGTCGGGGCCACGACCGACGCGACGACGGTCTCGGGGTCGCTGACGATGGTGACGCCCTCGGGCGCGACGAGGTCGGCAACGGTCATGGCGTCGCCCACGGCGAGGGCCGAGACGTCGGCCTCGATCTCGTCGGGCAGGCGGTCCGGCAGCGCGCTCACCTCGACCTCGCGCAGCGGCTGGTCGAGCACGCCGCCGTCGCGGACGCCGACGGCCGAGCCGACCAGCGTCAGCGCCACCGGGGTCGTGATCTCCTGGGTGAGGTCGACCTCCTGGAAGTCGACGTGCATCACGTCGCCGCGCGTGGGGTGCAGCTGCCAGTCCTTCACGAGCACCGGGCGCCCCGAGTCGTCGCCGATCCGCAGGTCGATGACCGACGTGCGCCCCTCGACGAGGGTCCGCTTGAGGTCGTGCCCCGGCAGGGCGAGCGCAAGCGACGGTCCCCCCGACTGGTAGACGACGCCGGGCACGAGGCCCTGGCGGCGCAGGCGGCGGGAGGGTCCGTTGCCGAACTCGGCTCGGGGCTGGGCGGTGAGGGCGACGTGTGCCATTCGTGATGCGTTCCTGGTCGGGGCCGACGCGGGAGTCTACCCGATCGGCCCGGTGATGATCGGCGCCGGCCCGGGGGCCGGCGCGTCCCTAGAAGAGCTGGTTCTCGCCGGCGAAGATCGCCGACACCGACTCGTCCACGAAGACGTTGTGGACGGAGTCGGCGAGGATCCGGTCCACGGACAGCACGCGGAAGCGGTCCGAGCCGGCGGCCTCGTCGGGCAGCGGGACGGTGTCGGTGATCACGACCTCCTCGATCACCGACTCGCGCAGCCGCTCGACGGCCATGCCCGAGAGCAGGCCGTGGGTCGCGGCGGCGAAGACGCGCGTGGCGCCCGCGTCCTTCACGACCTTCGCGCCGGCGCAGAGGGTGCCGGCGGTGTCGATCATGTCGTCGATCAGGATCGCGACGCAGCCCTTCACGTCGCCGATCAGCAGCGTGATCTCGGCCTCGTTGTGGTCGGGCCGCTGCTTCGTGAGCACGGCCAGCGTGGCGCCGAGGCGCTCGGCGAAGTGGTTGGCGAGCTTCGCGCGGCCGGCGTCCGGCGACACCACGACCAGCCGCTCGGGCAGGTCACCCGCGTAGACGCGCTCCTTGAAGTCGTCCACGAACATGGGCAGCGCGGTCATGTGGTCGACCGGGATCGTGAAGAAGCCCTGCACCTGGCCGGCGTGGAGGTCCATGGTCAGCACGCGGTCGACGCCGGCCGCCTGCAGCAGGTCGGCGACCAGCTTGGCGGTGATCGGCTCGCGCGGCGCGGACTTCTTGTCCTGGCGCGAGTAGCCGTACCAGGGGATCACCGCCGTGATGCGGTGCGCCGAGGCCAGCTTCGCCGCGTTGATCATGATCAGCAGCTCCATGAGGGAGTCGTTGACCGGGCGCGACGTGGACTGGACGAGGAACACGTCGGCGCCGCGCACGCTCTCCTCGAAGCGCACGTAGATCTCGCCGTTGGCGAAGGTCTTCAGGGTCACGTTGCCGAGGTCGATGCCGAGCCGGCCGGCGATGCGGCGCCCGAGCTCCTGGCTCGAGCGCCCGGCGAAGACCATCAGCCGCTTCGAGTCGTCGCGGTCGATGCTGGTGCTCACGAGCGGTCCTCCCCCGCGTCCGTCGCGGCCTCGCGGGCGCGCGCCTCGGCCTTGGCCGTGAAGCCCTCGATGATCGACTGGCGCGCGCGGGCGATGCCGAGCGAGCCCTCCGGGACGTCGTCGGTGATGATCGAGCCGGCGCCCGTCATGGCGTCGTCGCCGACGGTCACCGGCGCCACGAAGACGCAGTCGGAGCCGGTGCGCACCCGGGCGCCGATCCGGGTGGGGTGCTTGCGGAAGCCGTCGTAGTTGGCGGTGATGTTGCCCGCTCCGATGTTGGTGCGCTCGCCGACGACGGCGTCGCCGATGTACGAGAGGTGGGGCACCTTGGCGCGCTCCCCGAGGACGGTGTTCTTCGTCTCGACGTAGGTGCCGACCTTCGAGCCGGGCTCCATGCGCGTGCCGGGCCGCAGGTAGGCGAACGGGCCGACCTGCGCCTCGTCCGCGACCCGCGCCTCGACCAGGTGGGCGCTCAGCACCGTGCAGCGGTCGCCGATGGCGCTGTCGGTGACCACCACGTCGGGGCCGAGGACGCAGCCCTCGCCCACCGTGGTCGCGCCGCGCAGGTGGGTGCCGGGGTGCAGCACCGTGTCGGCGCCGACCGCGACCCCGGCCTCGACGTAGACGGCCGAGGGGTCGGGCATCGTGACGCCGCCGCGCATCAGCTCCTCGCGCAGCCGCCGCTGCAGTGCCGCCTCGCAGGCCGCCAGGTCCACGCGGTCGTTGACGCCGGCCGCGAGCTCCGGGTCCTCCGCGGTCACGGCGGCGACCGGCCCGCCGAGCAGCGCGAGCGCGTCGGTCAGGTACAGCTCGCCCTGGGCGTTGTGCGGCGCGATGCGGCCGAGCGCCGACTCGAGCGCGGCCCGCGAGAAGATGTAGAGGCCCGCGTTGTACTCGCCGATGGCGAGCTCCTCGGGCGTCGCGTCGCTCGCCTCGACCACGCGCTCCACCATCCCGTCGGCGCCGCGCACCACGCGCCCGTAGGCGCCGGCGTCCGGCAGGACGGCGGTGAGGATCGTGGCGGCGCGGCCGCCGGAGGCGTGGTCGTCGATCAGCCGGGCCACGAGGCCGGCGGGCAGCAGGGGCGTGTCGCCGCAGGCCACCAGGACCGCGTCGCAGGCGGGGTCGAGCGCCGCGAGCCCCGCGCGGGTGGCGTCGCCCGTGCCGAGACGGCGCTCCTGGACGGCCACGCCGACCTCGCCGGGCAGCGCGGCGCGCACGGTGTCGGCGCCGTGGCCGACCACGACGACGGTGCGCTCGACGCCGGCGCCGGCGAGCGCCTCGAGGACCCAGCCGACCATCGGGCGGCCGGCGAGCGGGTGGACGACCTTCGGCAGGGAGGAGCGCATCCGGATTCCCTGGCCGGCGGCGAGGACGACGGCGCCGATGCTCATGCGGTGGGCGAGACCATCCCGGGTGGAGGGGTCCTGACTGGTTGGGGCGGGAGGATTCGAACCCCCGATCGCGGGACCAAAACCCGCTGCCTTACCGCTTGGCTACGCCCCAGTCGTGGCCGGGGCGAGTATACGGCCTCGGGCGGGCGCCCTCGGCGGGCGGCGTCCCCCGCTACCGGTCGAGGACGATCACGTCCACGACGACGGGCCGATCGTCGTCGGACGTCTCGCCCGTCTCGAGGTTGACCGACTCGACCGTCTCGCGGCGGTGATCGACGCGCACCCGCATGCCCTCGGCCAGGGCGCCGCCACGCAGGCGGCCGGCCAGCTCGCCGGCGACCTCGAAGGTGTCGGCGCCCGGGGTGCCCTCGCCCTCCAGGTGGATCAGCAGGACGGGGCCCAGGTAGGGGTGGTCCTCCTCCCACAGCAGGGAGATGCGGCCGGTGACCGACTCCACGCGCCCGCTACGGCGCCTGCTCGGCGGTGGCCGGCCGCGGCGCCCGCCCGGACGCCCGCCGCCACCAGCCCAGCAGGGCCGGGGCGAGGGCGAGCGCCGCGATGTCGAAGAACACGTAGCCGCTCGCCGCGCCGCTCGGCGGGTTGCCGTCGGCGACGCCCAGCCCGGGGATCTCCGCCGCCCAGGTCCAGGTGCCGATCGCGGTGCCGTAGATCTCGAGGAACGCGACCACCATGAACACGCCCGCGTAGACGGCGGGCGCGCGGCCGCGCAGCAGGAACAGCACGAGCACGGCGGCGCCCACCGCGCCCGCGACGTCCGTGCGCCCGAGCAGGGTCAGCCCCAGCAGCGCCCAGCCGGACACGCCGGCGATGGCGGCGCCCACGAGCAGCCGCGGGCGGGCGCGCAGCCACGGCGTCTGGCTCAGGCGCAGGCCGCACAGGTAGACCAGCCCGTGGCCGGGCGGCACGAACAGCGGCAGGTTGCCGAGGCGGTACTCGTAGACGCCCCAGATCACCGAGCCGATGATCTCGGCGCAGGTCGCGACGACCACGACCACCGACGTCTGCGCCCGCTCCATCGGCGACAGGTACACGAAGGCGATCGCGAGGAAGCCCCAGGTGCACGCGCTCAGCACGAGCTGGCCGCCGAGCGAGGCGTAGCGGTCGAGCGCGAGGCCGAGGACGGTGATCGCCAGGACCGCCCAGCAGAAGCTCACCGGGTTCCGGCAGACGCGCTCGACGGTGGACACCCCGCCAGCGTACCGGGTAGGTTGGTCGCCGCTTCACGGGGTGGTCGCGAGGGAAGCCGGTGTGAATCCGGCGCGGTCGCGCCACTGTGACCCGGGAGCGGGCCCGCATGACGTCGAGTCGGTCACTGGGGAGACCCGGGAAGGCCGCGGGTGCCGCGCCACACCGGGGAGCCAGGAGACCTGCCTCCGCCCCGCAACGGACAAACGCCCTCCGCGAGACGAGGAGCTCCATGTTGCGCACCACCTTCCGGGCCACCCTGGCGGCCGCATGCGCCGCGGGGATCGCGGCCGCCCCGGCCGTCGCGCTCGACACCACCATCCGGGTCGAGGGGTCGTCCGCGACCCTCATCCCCGAGAGCGCCATCCCGATCGAGGGCGACGGCGTCGCGACCGTCTTCGACCGCGCCGGCGCGGCGGTGGACGTGAGCCGCGCGTCGGCCTTCTGGCAGCTCTACCGCGCCACCTCGAGCACCGGGCTCGGCCTGGGCTTCGAGTCGTTCCCGGCCTTCGGCGCCGTGATGGTGCAGCGCGTCGGCCCCGACGAGAACGCCGGCACCACCGGCTGGCAGTACCGGGTGAACCACGTCGGCCCGGCGGTCGGCGCGAGCGACCGCGCGCTGGCGCAGGGCGACAGCGTGCTCTGGTACTACGGCGCCGCCGACGGCGCCCGCGAGCTGGAGGCCACGCCGTCCGCCGACCGGGTGGGCGCCGGCGGGACGTTCACCGTCGCCGTCACGAGCTACGGCGCCGACGGCGCGGCCGCCCCGGCCGCGGGCGCCCAGGTGCGCTACGGCGACGTGGCCGCCACCGCCGACGCGGCGGGGCGCGCGACCTTCGTCGCCCGTGGCGCCGGCGTGCGCACCGTGGTCGCCACCCGCGCGGGCGACATCCGCAGCGCCGCCCGCGCGGTGTGCTCGTTCGCCGACGATCCCACGGTCTGCAACCTGCCCCCCGCCGCACCGGGCGCGGCGCCGGCGGGCGCCGGTCAGGCGGCCGCCCGGGCCGACGACGTCGCGCCCGGCAGCCGGGTCACCCGCCCGCGCCTCGGGACGCGGGCGCGCTCCGTGCGCGCGATCCGCGGCGTGGTCGGCGCCGACCGATCCGACGTGCGCCGCGTCGATGTGGCGCTGGCCAGGCGGGTCGGCAGCCAGTGCCGCTTCCGCGCGCGCTCCGGCGGCTACACCGCCCCGCGCCCGTGCGGACGGCGGCTGTTCGTGCGGGCCCGCCAGGCGGGCGGCAACTGGCTGTTGCCGCTGAAGAAGCCGCTCGCGGCGGGCTCGTGGCGGGTGTGGGTGCGGGCGACCGACGGCGCGGGCAACCGCGAGCGCGTCGCCCTCAACCGGATCAACACGGGCGCCTTCCGGGTCGGGGACGCGCCGCGCCGGGCGGGGGCCCGGCGATGAGGGCGCGCGCAGCCGCGCTCGCCGCGCTGGCGGCCGCCGCGCTCGCCGCCCCCGCCGCGGGCCTCGCGGCCGGCCCCGACGAGCGGGCGGCGGCCCGCGCGGCCGCCTGGCTCACCCGCAACACCGCCGGGGCGCCGGCCGGACAGCAGGCCGACGCGATCGTCGCCCTGCGCGCGCAGGGGCGCTCGCGCGCCGCGCTGCGGCCCCGCCTGCGGGCGCTCGGCCGCGTGGCCCCGGCCTACGCGCGCACGGCGGGCGGCGCCGCGAAGGTCGCCATGGCCGCCGTCGCGGCGGGCGGCGATCCGCGCCGGCTCGCCGGCGAGGACTACATCGCCCGCATCACCGCCCGCTACGGCGCCGGCCGCTACGGCGCGACGAGCTGGGACCAGGCGCTCTCCATGCTGGCGCTGCGCGCGGCGGGCCGCCCGGTGCCGGCCGCCGCGGTGCGCGCCACGATGCGCGCGCGGGGGGGCGGCGGCTGGAGCTTCGAGATGTCGCCGCGCCGCGCCGACGCCGTCGACACGACGGCCCTGCTCATCGAGGCGCTCCGAGCGGCCGGCGTGCCGGCCCGCAACCCCGCGCTGCGCTCCGCCACCCGCTGGATGCTCGCCCAGCGCAACCGCGAGGGGGGCTACGCGGCCTTCGGCGGCGGGCGGCCGACCGAGGCCGGCCCCACCTCCAACGTGATCCGGGCGCTGCGGGCGATGGGCCGCCGCCCCCCGGCGGCCACCCGCGCGGCGCTGCGGCGCCTGCAGGAGCGCGACGGCACCGTCCGCTTCACGCGCGCCGACCCGGGGAGCCGCCTGCTCGCCACCCTCGACGCGGTGATCGCCTTCTCCGGGGGCCGGCTGCCGCAACGGTGACGAGATGTGACAGCAGGGGCGGCTAGGATCCGCGCATGACGACGCGCCTCCACTTCCAGGCCGAGATCGACGGCTTCCGCACGGGGCTCGTGGAGATGGCGAGCCTCGTGCTGGCCCAGGTGGAGCGCGGCGTCGCCGCCTGGGAGGAGGTCGACGCGACCGCCGCCTCCGAGGTCATCGCGGCCGACGAGGCGGTCGACGCCCGCTGCGCCGAGCTCGACCACAAGGTCTTCAACCTGCAGCTGCTGGAGGCGCCCGTCGCGGCCGATCAGCGGCTGCTGCACGTCGGCCTCATCGCGGTCGTGGCCCTCGAGCGCGTCGGCGACCTGGCCGTCGCGATCGCCCAGGCGGCCAAGTCCGTGCGGCCCGAGGGCGCGGTGCCGGAGACCCAGGCGCTCATCTCCCGGATGAGCGCCCGCGCGGTCGACACCCTGGCGCGCGCCGTGCAGGCCATCGCCCGCGGCGACGCCGACCTCGGCGGTCAGGCGAAGGCCGAGGCCGCCGTCGTGCGGGGCATGCTCGACGAGGTCCTCACCAGCGTCGCCGGCGCGCCGGACGAGCCCGAGACGCGGGTCTGGGGCGCGGCGGCGGTGCTGGTGGCGCGCCACCTCGAGCGGGTGGCGAACAACGGCGGCGAGCTCGGCGGCCGGGTGCGCTTCCTGGTGAGCGGGGAGCCGTTCACCCGCGCGGCGGACGCCCCGGCCGGCGAGCCGCCGGCCGGCGGGCCCCGGCCCGGCTAGTCCCGGCCCGGCTCGCCCGCGGCCACCGCGCGCGGGTCGTCGTCCTCGCGCGGCTCCTCGCTGGCGGCGGGACCGCTGTCGCCGGCCGGCTCGACCGACGCCGAGCGCTCGGCGCGCTCCAGCGACTCGAGGGCGTCAAGCGCGGACGCGTCCGCCGACATCGTCCGGATGCTGTTGCGCCGCTGCCGCTTTGCCTTCGCCATCTCCCACCTCCCGGGTCGACCCGGGAGTCTACCCGGCCGCACAAGCGCCCCCGCGCCGCGGGCGGCGCCCCGCGGGACGCGGCGCGCCCCTCCGGCCGGGGCCGGCCCGGCGCTAGACGCGCCCCTCCGCCAGGGCGGCGACCAGGGGGGCGTCGGCCGGCGGGAAGCGCAGCGCCGGCAGGTCCTCCCGCCGCACCCACCGGAACTGCTCGCTGCCGTGCGGACGCGGCCGCTGCCCCGGCAGCCAGTCGCAGCGGAAGAACCGCAGCACGAGCGGCCCGGCCCGGGCCGTCCACAGCAGCGGACCCACCTCGAGCTCCACGCCGAGCTCCTCGCGCAGCTCGCGGCGCAGGGCGGTCGCGTCGTCCTCGCCGCGCTCGCGCTTGCCGCCCGGGAACTCCCAGCGCCCCGGCTGGCCCACGCCCGGGCCGCGCTGGCTCACCAGCACGCGCCCGCCGCGCTCGATGACCGCCGCCACGACCACCTGGGACCGGCTCACCGGCCCGCCCCCGCCGGCACCAGGCGCCCGCCCCGCCGCCCCGCGAGCCCGTCCGCCACGAGGCTGTCCGCCGCCTCGGCGTCGCGGCGCGCGCTGACCGAGCCGCTCGTGGCCAGCTCGCGCAGCAGCGCGCCGCGCCGCTGGCGCATCGAGCCGGCGTAGCGGCCCTGCGCCCGGCGCGGGGGCGTGACCGCCGCCACGGTGCCGGCGGCGGCCGCCGGGCAGCCCTCGCGCATGGGGCAGCCCGAGTCGCAGCGCGGCGCCCGCGCCGTGCACCAGGTGCGGCCGAGGTCCATCACCGCCTGCCCCGCCTCCCAGCCGCGCCCGGGCGCGCCGGGCCAGCCGCGGGGGAAGCGGCGGGCCACCACGCGGTCGGCGTTGACGTCGCGCGGCAGCACGTCCTCGCCGTCGGCGAAGCAGCGGATGGCGGCCGCGGTGTACGGCCCGACGCCCGGCAGGTCGGTGAGCCGCCCGGCCGGAGGCCAGCCGTGCTCCGCGACGAGCGCGGCGGCGCGCTGCAGGTTGCGGGCCCGTCGCGGGAAGCCGAGCCCCTGCCACCGCGCGAGCACCTCGCCGAGGGGGGCCGCGGCGAGGTCGGCGGGCGTGGGCCAGCGCCCCATGAAGGCGACGTAGTACGGCACCACCCGGGCGACCTGGGTCGACTGCAGCTGGGTCTCCGCCACGAGCACGGCGTAGCGGTCGCGGGTGCGCCGCCACGGCAGGTCCGCGCCCTCGCGCGCGAACCACCGGAGCAGGCGGTCGACCGCCGTCGCGTCCTCGTCCCCCTCCAGGCCCTCCACGGCGGGGGAGTCTCTCACGGCCCCGGCGGCGGCGGGCGCCACACGACGACCCTGCGCACGCCGCCCGCCGCCCGCTCCCACCGCACGATCGACGGCGAGTGGGCCACCTGGCGGCCCTCCGCGTCGACGGCGAACGGCCCGATGATGGTCCGCGTGCGCAGGGCGCGGGCGGCGGCCCAGAGGGCGTCGGGCGCGGCCGAGCCGGCGGCGCGGAGCGCCTCCAGGGCCACGCAGCCCGCCCCGATCGCCTGGGCGGCCGGGTAGTCGCAGCCGGCCGGCGGCGCCACCGGCCCGGTCGCGACGCCGTCCCAGGCGACGGGGCCGAGCCAGCCGGCGGCGCGCTCGCCGAGCTCCTCGCCGAGGGCTGCCACGCCGCACACCACCAGGGCCGCGCGCAGCCCCGCGCCGGCGGCCGCCCGGGCGAGCGCCAGGTCGTCCTCCATGCGTCCGCCGCCGGCCACCCACCCGGCGCCGGCGGCCAGCGCGCCGGCCACGGCCGCGCCGGGGTCGGCCGGGGCGAGCGCCAGTTCGGCCACGGGCGGCCGGCCCGCCGCGGCCAGGGCGCGACGGGCGCCGGCCGCGACGGCGGCCCCGAACCCGCCGGGCGCCCGCACCAGCGCCACCGGCTCGCCGCCGCCCTCGGCGGCGGCGAGCGCGGCGGGCAGGCCGCGCCAGTACGAGCCCGCGGGGCCGATCACATCGACCACCCGGGCGCCGGTGCGCGGCACCTCGGCGGCGCCGTGGTTCCACACCACCTCGGGGCGGCCCGCCATCGCGCGCGCGGCGGCGCGGCCGGGGCCGCTGCCGTAGGGGCCGAACAGCAGGTCCGCCGACGAGGCCAGGGCCGCGGTCAGCCGGCCGCTGCGCTCCGGGTCGCTGCGGTCGTCCTCCAGCCGCAGGCGCACGCCCGCCGCCGCGGCCCAGGCGCGCAGCCCGGCCGCCGCCTGGCGCCCGAGCGGCCCGTAGCGGCCGGTCAGCGCCAGGGCGGCCGCCGCGCGGATCACGCCGCCGCGGGCTCCTCGTCCGGCGGCCCCCCGACCGCGGCGGCCGCGGCCACCGCTCGGCCGATCTCCTCCAGCGCCGCGGCCGTGCGCCAGCCCGGCGCGAGGGGCAGCGTGCCCGGCGCGTCGCGGCGCCGGCGCAGGCGCTCCTCCACGATCGCGGCCTCGTCGAGGGCGTCGGCGGCGAGCAGCGAGGCCCGCCGCGCGTGGCGGCGCAGCGCCCGCAGGCCCTCGCGCACCGGCGCCGCCCAGCCGGCCGCGTCCACCTCCACCCGGTGGCGCACGACCCCGCCGGCCACGAAGAAGACCTCGGCGCCGGCCTGGCACGGCTCCACGATCACCGCCGTGCGGGTGGCGGCCCTGCGGGCCCGGGCGACCGCCGTCAGCAGGCCGAGCGCGGCGCGCGGCGCGTCGTGGGGCTCGTCGCGGTCCATCCCGAGGGCGCCCGCCGCGAGCGCGGCGCCGAGCAGCACCGCCAGCCCGCCGAGGGCGGCGGGCTCGCCGTCGAGGGCGGCGGCGAGCGCCTCGGCGGCCCGCTCGCGCTCCGCCGGGTCGGGCGAGTCGAGCGGGTAGAGCTCGCGCAGCGCGGCGACCCCGTCGCGCAGCAGGCGCTGCGACCGCACCGGGCCGAAGTAGCGCGCGCCGTCGTCGCGCACGGCGCCGACCACCTGCAGGCGGCCGCCGGCCAGCCGCAGATAGCGCCCCGGCGCCGACGTGCCGCGCCGGTTGCACGGCGGGCGCAGCTCCTTGATGAGCCGGTCCTCGCGCAGCAGGGCGGCGAACTCCGACCCGCACGTCTCGTGATCGATGGTCTCCAAGCGCTCGAGGGCGCGGCCGATGAGCCGCCCGTGCCGGCCGCCCGGGCCGAAGTACGCCCGCACCCGCCGTCGCAGGTTCCCCGCCTTGCCGACGTAGAGCGCCTCGCCGTCGCGGTCGCGCATCAGGTACACGCCCGGCGACGGGGGCAGGGTCTCCGCCAGCGCCAGCTTGTAGGCGTGCCGGGCGCCGCCCACGCCGCCGAAGGCGACGGCCCGCTCGAGGGTGGAGATGCCGCGCTCGGCCAGCATCCCCACGAAGACGACGAGCAGCTCGGCCGTCGCCTCGGCGTCGGGCAGGGCGCGGTGGACCGGGCGCACCGCCGTGTCGGCCCACGTGGCGAGCGTCAGCAGGTCGTGCCGCGGCACCCGGCCGTCGAGCAGGCGCCGGGCGAGCGTGAGCGTGTCGAGCCACGGCTGGGTGAAGTAGCGCCCGGTCAGGCGGCGCCGCTCGTAGTTGAGGAACCGCAGGTCGAAGGGCGCGTTGTGGGCCACGAGCACGTCGCCGCCCGCGAACTCCACCAGCAGCGGCAGCGCGTCGGCGATGTCGGGCGCCGCCGCCACCATCGCGTCGTCGATGCCGGTCAGGTCGCTGACGACCCCCGGGATCGGACGCCCCGGGTTGACCAGCGTGGCGAAGCGCTCCTCGATCCGCAGCCCCCGCACCCTGACCGCGCCGATCTCGGTGACCTTCGAGCTGCCGGGCGAGCCGCCGGTGGTCTCGAGGTCGACGACGCAGAAGGTGGCCTCGCCCAGCTCCGCGGTGGACCAGTTCTCGGGCGCGAGGCCCACGAGGTCGCGCCCGAGCCAGGCCAGCCGCGGGTCGCCCTCCACGATCTCGGCCACCAGCCGCCGCTGCAGGCGCTCCGGGCACTGGCGCAGGCGCAGCAGCTGGGCGGCCACGTGCCCCACCTCCAGCGGGCGCCCGCGCCGGGCGAGCAGGGCGCAGAGCCGGTCGGGCAGCGAGTCGGCGCCCTCGGCCCCCGGCTGGGGGGCGGGCAGCGGGAGTGGGAGTTGAGCCGCGCCAGGCACCGAAGGGCGATGCTAACGGCGGCCTCCGCCGTCACGGCTCCGGCTGGTGGTCGCCGGTCGCCGGCAGGTCCCCCGGCGCGAACGGCCGCGAGAAGTCGAAGTTGGTCCCCGTCGGCGCGGGCACGCGGCCCTCCACGAGGATGCGCACCCGCGCGGCCCCCGAGGCCTCGGCCGCGGTGCGCACGATCGGCCCGACGGTCGCGAGCTCCGCCGCCGACCCCTGCGGGTAGCCGCGCTCGAACTCGCCGCTCAGGTCGACGCGGGCCTCGTCGCCGGCCACCGACGTGCCGAGCACCGTCGTGCCCTCGGGCAGGGCCGGCAGCAGCGCCGGGTCGTCCGGGCCCTCGGCGAGCGCCGCCATCGCGTCCGCCAGCGGGTCGCCGGTGCTCGGCGCCTCGCGCGTCTCGGCGCGCAGCGCCCCGTCGGCGTCCGCGAACCACAGCCGCACCGGCGCGGTCGCGGCGGGCGGCGCGGGCGCCGTCGCGGGCGGCGCGGGCGCCGTCCCCGCGGTCGGCGCGGGCGCCGTCGCGGTCGCCGTCCCGGCGGTGGTCGCCGCGGTCGTCGCCGGCGTCGTGGCCTGCGCCCCGTCGTCGTCCCCGCACCCCGCGGCGGCGGTCGCCGCGAGGGCGCAGGCGGCCGCCGCGAGGGCCACCCGCGCCCGCGCCGCCGGTCCCGTTCGATTCATCCGTCCGAGCACTCGCATCACCCTTCCGAGGGATCATGTGTCACGCCCCCTTTCCGACTGTCAGGGGGCCGATGTATGTTGCGCACGCCTGCGGGACTCTCGCCGCAGATCCCTCTCAGAATGGTGATTCCGGCGATTCCCCGATGAGCTCGGCACGAACCCTCAGGCGACTCCTCACCCGCTGGCCGCTCCTCGCGGTCGTCGGACTGTGCCTGACGTTCGTCCTTCCCGCGCTCGCGGTGGCCGAACCTGCCGCCGCCGAGCAGGCGCCCGTGCTCACCGACGAGGCGCCCGCGCCGGTCGACGAGGCCCCGCCCGCCGAGCCCGCCCCGGCCCCCGCCGACGAGGGCCCCGGCCCGGTCGACCAGGGCCCGCCGCCCGCCGAGGACGGGGGCGCGTCGCCGGCCCCGGCCCCGCCGCCGTCCGAGCAGCCGCCCGTCGCCCAGGCGCCGCCGGCGCCGGCCGGCGAGGTGACGCCGCAGCCCGGCGGCACGGTCGCACCGGTGCAGGTGGGCCCGCTGCCCCTCGCCCCCGACGCCCCGCGGGCCGTCGAGGTCGTCAAGCTGCCGCCGCTGCCCGGCCCGGCCGTCGCGCCGGCGCCCGCCGTGGCGGACCCGGTGCCGGCCGTCGAGCTCGCCACCCCGGACACCCCGGTCGCGGCCCCGCCGGCCGCCCCGAAGGCCGAGGAGCCGGCCGTGGCGCCCGCCGCCGCGGTGGCGCCGCCGCACATCGAGCGCGACGCGTTCGGCGCGGCCAACCCGCTCACCCAGCTCGACGGCCCGATCGCCGTCGAGCCGCCGCCGGCCACGGCCGTCGCACAGGCCGCCGCGGGTGACCTCGACCCCGACGCCCTCGCCGGCCCGCGCCTGGTGGCGCCCGTCGGCGACGCCGGCAACGCCAGCCTGCTGGCGGTGCTGGCCGGCTACGTGCTGCCCGGCTCGGGCACGCCCCCGACCACCCTGCTGCTGATCGTGCTGGTCGGCATGCTGAGCGCGGCGCTCTACGCGCCGCGCCCCCGCCTGTCCGAGCGCGTGGTGGCGCTCGGCCTGCTGCGCCACTCCACCGGCCACGGCACGGCGGTCTGCAGGCCCGGCTGAGCGACCCCCGCCCCGCCCGAGGTGCGCCTCGGGACCGGGGCATCGCGTCCCGCGCCGCGCGCGTCCCGCGCCGGCGCACCACCTTTCGCGACAGATGGGGTTCCCTGAAATGCAGCCGATGCAGATCCTGGTTCTCGGGCCCGAGGGGGCCGGGCGCTCCGCCCTCGAGCAGACGCTCACCCGCCTGGGCTACGTGGTGATGGCCGCCGAGGCGCGCCCCCACCGCATCCCGCCGGCCGCCGGCGACATCGTGATGGTCGACCTGCGCGACGAGTCGGCCGACTGGCGCGGGGTCACCGAGGCCCTGCAGGCCGACGAGCGGCCGCTGATGATCGTCTCCGACGCCCCGCGCCGGCTGGTGCGCGCCCTCTCGGGCCGCCCGGCGGGCACGATGGTGATGACCGGCGCCGAGTCCGACGCCGGCTACCGGGTCGCCCTCAGCGTCTGCCAGGCGCTGCGCCAGAGCGCGCTCGAGCGCGCCGGCCGCGACGGCACGTCGGTCCGGGTGGCGGCGCTGTGATGCGCGCCGCCACCTCCGGCCCGTCCCCGCACCGGCCCACGCGGCCGCGGCGGACGGGCCGGGCGGGCGGCCCGCCCGGCGCCCGCGCACGCGGGTAGACTCGCCGCCATGAGCCTCTTCAGCGGCGTCGACGTCGTCTTCTACCAGGTGTGCTCCATGGACAAGGCGGTCGAGTTCTACTCGGGCGTCCTCGGCCTGGAGGTCCTCCGCCGCGAGGGCAACGACTGGACCGAGCTCCGGGCCGGCGACACCACACTCGCCCTCTCCGGCGAGCTCGCCACGCGCCCCCACCAGGGCGGCGCCACGGTCATCCTGAGCGCGCCGGACATCGAGGCGGTGGAGCGCCGCCTCGCCGAGCACGGCGTGCAGCGCGGCCCGATCGAGGACATGGGCGGTGCGCGCATGCTGCAGTTCCACGACCCCGACGGCAACGAGATCGTCGCGCTGGAGCCGCCCCGGTAGCGCCTAGCCCGCCTCCCCCGCGGGAGGCGGCCCCGCAGCCGACCGCGCCTCGGCGACGGCGGCCATGAAGCCCTCGGCGTCCTCCACGCCGATCCCGACCCGCCCCGCGCTCCAGGCGAGCGGGGCCCGCACGCGCACCGGCGAGGCGAGCTCGAGCACCACGACCTCCCCGGGCCGCGCCACGAACGCGACCATGCCGCGCGCGATGCGCGCGCCGACGCCGCCCCACCACGGCCAGTGCATCCGGCCCACGCGGGCGACCTGCGAGACGGGGATGTCCGCGCCCCCGTGCAGGCCCATGCGCACGCGCACCCGGTCCCCGTCGACGACCGCCTCGGGCCGGCGCGAGCCCAGGCTCAGCAGGATCGGCTGCAGCCACGGGCTGCGTCGCAGGGGGAAGCGCTGCACGGGCTAAGGGTACGCGCCGGAGCCGGCTACAATCAGGGGTCGGAGCCCGAGGGGAGACGACGTGGCGGCACGCAGGTGGTACGGACGCGATCGCGGGCTGACGACCCGCATGACGCTCACCATGCTCGGGCTGGGCGTGATCTACGTCGTCTTCATCAGCGCCCTCATCGCCGCCGGCGTCAGCGCCGTGGCGGTGCTGGTGATCGCCGGGGCCATCGCGCTGGTGCAGCTGCTGCTCGGCGACAAGCTGGCGCTGGCCTCCATGCGGGCGAGGGTCACCGAGCCGCACGAGGCGCCCGAGCTGCACGCGATGATCGAGCGGCTCTGCCAGCTCAACGACATCCCGAAGCCGAAGGTCGCGATCGCCGACACGGAGGTGCCCAACGCCTTCGCCGCCGGCCACAGCCGCAAGAGCGCGACCGTCTGCGTGACCACCGGCATCATGGCCCGCCTGGAGCCCCGCGAGCTGGAGGGCGTCATCGCCCACGAGCTGGCGCACATCGCCAATCGCGACGTGGTGGTGATGACCGTCGCCGGGTTCCTCGCGACGGTGGCCGGCCTGCTGGTCCGGATGGGCGTCTACAGCGGGATGATGGGCGGCGGCGGCCGCGACCGGCGCGACAACGGCGCCGCCGTGTTCCTGATCGTGGTGCTGGTCTCGATCGTGGTCTACATCGTGTCGTTCCTGCTGCTGCGCGCGCTCTCGCGCTACCGCGAGTTCGCGGCCGACCGCGGGGCGGCGATCATGACCGGCGCCCCCGCGCAGCTCGCCGCCGCGCTCGCGCACATCTCCGGAGACATGGCGCGCATCCCCACGAAGGACCTGCGCGCCGCCGAGGGCATGAACGCCTTCTTCATCATCCCGGCCGTCTCGCGCGGGTTCTCGCTGTCGAGCCTCGTCTCCACGCACCCGCCGGTCGAGAAGCGCATCGAGCGGCTGCTGGCGATGCAGGCGCAGCTCGACGCGAACCCCGGCGCCACCCTCTAGGAGGCAAGCCCCCGTGGGGCTCTTCGACATCCTGCGCGGCCAGCGCACGCCCAAGCGCGCCGACCTCGACCAGCTCTTCGCCCTCGGCTCGGCCGCGCTCACGCTCGACGCCGGCCTGGGGCTGCGCACCACCGGCCGCGCCGGCGTGTGCTTCAAGTCGATCGAGGCCGGCGAGTTCGAGCGCCTGGTGCGCGAGATCGAGGAGCTGCTCGACGCCACCAGCTCGTCGTCGGGCACGGTGGTGAGCCGCCACGACGACGAGCTCGGGTTCTCGTGGGTGGTCGTCAACGACCCCGACATGGAGGACCTCGTCACCACCACCCACGTGGTGAGCCGCTCGCTGGAGGACCGCGGCTTCTCGGAGCGCCTCTTGTGCGCGGTCTTCGGGTTCGACGGCGAGCTCGGCCAGGTCGACCTGGTCTACGCGTACAAGCGCGGCAACTTCTACCCGTTCGCGCCGCGCGAGGGCAGGCGCCGCGACAACGCCCTCGAGCTGCGGCTCAAGTCGGCGCTCGGCGCCGACTTGCCGATCGAGCCCGAGCTGGAGCGCTGGTACCCCGTCTGGGAGGCGCCGGTCGGGCGCTGAGCCCGGGGCGCCGCCCGGGCGGCCGTCCCCCGCTAGTTGGGGATCAGCCCCTCGGAGGAGAGCAGCTCGCGGGCCTCGGCGAGCGTGGTGCCGTGACCCGGCACGATCGCGTCGGAGGCGTGCAGCTCGTCCGCCGAGAGCGGCGAGCCCTTGGCGATGACGGCGTCGACCAGCTCCGTGAGGGCGCTCGCGAAGCCGGCCTCGTCGTCGGCCTCGGCCGCGGCCTGCACCCGGTCGTCGATCTCGCTGACGGCGGCGAACGCCGCGTCGTCGAGCCGGTACTGCCCCTCGCCGAGGATCCTGACGATCACGACGCCTTCTCCCCGCTCTCGATGGAACCCTGGCCGGAGGCGCCCGACCCGGGGCCGAGCTCGGCGCGCATCTTCTCCAGCTCGGCGTCGACGCTGCCGCCGATCGCCAGCTGCTCGAGCTCGCGGTCGATGGAGTCGCGCCCGTCGGTGATGTCGGTGAGGGCGCCCGACTCGAGCAGCTCGTCGATGGCGCCGGCGCGGGCGCGCATCGTCTCGGTCTTGTTCTCGGCCCGCTCGATCGCCATGCCGACGTCGGCCATCTCCTCCGACACGCCGCTGAAAGCCTCGCCGATCTTCGTCTGGGCCTCCGCCGCCGTGTACTGGGCCTTGATCGTCTCCTTGCGGGTGCGGAAGGCCTCGACCTTGGCCGAGAGCCGCTGCTCGGCCAGCACCAGCTTGTCCTGCTCACCCTGCAGCTGGGCGCGCTGCTCGTCGATGCTCTGCAACTGCAGCTGGACCGCCTTCTTGCGCTCCAGCGCCACGCGGGCGAGGTCCTCGCGGCTCTGCTGCAGCGCCTGGCGGGCCTGGCCGTCGAGCTTCTCGACGTTCTGCTCGAGCTTTGCCGCCTGCAGCTCCAGGCGCTTCTTGCTCGTCGCCACGTCGGCGACGCCGCGGCGCACCTTCTGCAGCAGCTCCAGCTGCTTCTCGTACGAGTAGTCGAGCGTCTCGCGCGGATCCTCGGCCTTGTCGAGGGCCTTGCTGGCCTTGGCCTTGACGATGGTCGTGAACCGAGCCATGAGGCCCATGGGACCGCTCCTCCCGAGTGCGCCGGCGAACCGGCCGAGGATAGCATCGGCCCCGTGGGTCCCCCTCCGCTGACCGGCCTCCGCGTGCTCGACTGCTCGCACAACCTCGCGGGGCCGCTGACCGCCATGCACCTGGGCGATCTCGGCGCCGAGGTGATCAAGGTCGAGCGCCCGTCCGGCGACGAGTGGCGCGACCACGAGCGCATCCCCGGCCGGCCCGGCATGAGCCGCCACTACGCCCAGGCCAACCGCAACAAGCGGGCCGTCTGCCTCGACCTCGCCACCGACGACGGCCGCGCCGTCGTGCGCCAGCTCGTCGCCCGCGCCGACGTCCTGGTCACCAACATGCGCCCCGGCGTCCCCGAGAAGCTCGGCTTCGGCTGGGAGGACGCCCGCAGGCTCAACCCGGGGCTCGTCTACTGCGAGATCTCCGCCTTCGGCCGGGAGGGCCCCCGCGGCGGCCGGCCGGGCTACGACCTGCTCGGCGAGGCGCTGGCCGGCTTCATGCCGCCCGGCTGGGCGACGCCCGGCAGCCCGCCGACCGGGTCGCCCGTGCCGATCAACGACACGGCCCTGCCGCTGCTGGCCTCCACCGGCATCCTCGCCGCCCTCATCGAGCGCGGCCGCACCGGCCGCGGCCAGCGGGTCGAGGCCTCGATCCTCGGCTCCGCCGTCGCCCTCAACGCCCACTCGCTGGTGCGCATCGAGAGCCTCCCGCAGCACGGCACGCCGACCTTCTCCCGCGCCTTCTACCGCGCCTACGCAACGCGCGACGGCTGGATCGCCGTCGCCGCCTACGCCGAGCGCCTGGCCCGCCGCTTCTGCGAGGCCGTCGGGCGCCCCGGGCTGCTCGACGCGCCGCCGTGGGACGACCGCGCCGCCCGCGTCACCCGCGCCGAGGAGCTCGTCGCCGAGTTCGCCCCGACCCTGCGCGAGCGCACGACCGCGGAATGGGACGAGGCCTTCGCCGCCCACGGCGTGCCCGCCGTCCCCGTCCAGGAGCGCGACGAGCTCTTCGACGACCCCCAGGCCCGCGCGGAGGGCCTGCTCGCAGAGATCGACGACCACGAGCTCGGCCGCCTCACCATGACCGCGCCGGTCGTGAAGCTCTCCGACACCCCCGGCGCGATCCGCTTCGCGGGCCGCCGGCTCGGCGCCGACACCCGCGAGGTGCTCGCGGAGCTGGGCCACGACGACGCCGAGATCGAGCGGCTCCTCGCCGCCGGCGTGGCGGTCGCCGCGACGTGAGCGACCTCGTGCGCCGCCGCGTGATCGTCCACGGACGGGTCCAGGGCGTCTTCTTCAGGGACTCCTGCCGTCAGGAGGCGGAGCGACGAGGCGTCGCGGGGTGGGTGCGGAACACCGCCGACGGCACCGTCGAGGCCGTGTTCGAGGGGCCGGAGGAGGCCGTCGCGGCGATGGTGGCGTGGTGCTCGGTCGGCCCACCACGTGCGCAGGTGCAGCGCGTCGAGCCGCTCGACGAGGCCCCAGAGGGCGTCCGGCGGTTCGCGATCCGCTGAGGCGGAAGCCTCATGCCGGCGCGCGCCGGGCGCTCATGGGCGTATCTCGCTGACCCGGAACGTCTCCTCGACGGCGTCGCGAAGCTGGGAATCGACGATCATGATCCGTCTCGAGCGCCGGTCCGCCGCCTCCGGCGTCGGCGCCCGCCACAACGACATGACGTCGTCGGCCATGGTCCTGAGCAGCGCGTGGAACTGGTCCCCCAGGACCACCCGCTCGGAGGTGAGGTCCTCATACACCGCCGTGAGCCTCGGCTCGATGGCGCGCGACGGGACGCGGCCGGCGTGCTGCCGGTTGATGTCGGTGGCCACGCGCCCCAGGCGCCCGCTCAGCCCCGCCACCAGGTTGAACCGCCGGGTGAGAAGCCGGTCCTCGAAGCCCGAGCGTCGCGTGAGGCGCAGCTCCCGCTCCGTCCGCTCGGCCTCGAACTCGGAGCGGACCGTCTCCTCGACGACGGCGCGGACGACGAAGAGCGCCGCGGCCGCGATCACGAGGAGGATCGCCACCGGCTTCGAGTAGCCCCTGAGCCAGGAGACGATCTCCCCCACCGGCCACCTCCGGGATGGAACGACGGGCGTCCTGGATGCGGTGACCCTATGCGGGGCCCTGATGCGGTGACAATCGTCGTCGCGCGGGTCGCGGCCCGTATGCGGCGCCCGGGTCTACCGCAGGTCGATGACCTCGCGGCTCCGCAGGTGGGTCTGCACCTTCCGCTTCACGCGCTGGAGGGCGTTGTCGACCGTCTTCGGGGTGCAGTCGAGGCGGCCGGCGATCTCCTCGTAGGGGCGCCCCTCGAGGTACATGGTGAGGACGCCGCTCTCGAGGTCGGAGAGGGTCTCGCCGAGGCATCCGACGAGGCTGCGAAGCTCCTCGGATGAGATCACCTGGGAGACGGGGTCGACGACCGGGTCGCTCGGGAGGACCTCGGCGAGCGACATCTCCTGGTCGCCGCTCGACCCCGCGCGCGTGTGGCTGAACGACACGTAGGTGTTGAGCGGGGCGTGCTTGTTGCGGGCGGCCGTCTTGATGGCGGTGATGATCTGGCGCGTCACGCACAGCTCGGCGAACGAGCGGAACGAGGCCTCGCGGTCGACCCGGTAGTCGCGCACGGCCTTGAAGAAGCCGATGAGGCCCTCCTGGATGAGGTCCTCGCTCTCGCCGCCGGCGAGGAAGTACGCGCTCGCCTTCATGCGGACGAACCCGCGGTACTTGTCGATCAGCTTGTCCATCGCGGCGGGATCGCCCGCGCGGGCGCGGCTGATCAGGGCCCGATCCTGTGCCTCGACGAAAGGTTGAGCCCCGGTGCCCTCGGCCCGGTCGGCGCGCCCCCTGGATGCTGTCTGTGCACGTGAGAACGCGATGGCCATGGGCTTTCTCCCTCGCTCGAGCGCGGAGTCTCAAGCTGAACTGAAGCGTTTGGATCGGACGAGTTGAGCATTGTTATCGTCCGTACAAGCCCGGGTCAACGCGGCAATCCCGCAAATAGCGGAAATCCTACGTGCGCAACGTTTCATACAGCAGCAACGCCGTGGCGACCGAGATGTTGAGCGAGGCCACCCGCCCCGCCATCGGGATGCGCGCCAGGTGGTCGCACGACTCGCGCACGCGGGGGCGCAGCCCCTCCCCCTCCGCCCCCATCACGAGCAGCACGTCGCGCGGCCAGGCGAGCGCCCGGTAGTCCTCGGCGCCGTCGGGGTGGGCGCCGATCGCGAGGCGGCCGCCGCCCCGGGCGTCGTGGAGGAAGGCGACCATGCTGCCGACCCGCGCGATCGCGAGGTGCTCGACCGCCCCGGCCGACGCCTTCGCCACGACCGGGGTGACGCCCGGGCTGCCCCGGCGCTGGATCACGATGCCGGCCGCGCCGGCGGCCTCGGCGACCCGGGCGATGGCGCCCAGGTTGCGCGGGTCCTGGGCGCCGTCCAGGCAGACGACGGGGCCGGGGCGCGCCAGCAGCTCGGCGGGCTCGGCGTAGGGGTAGGCCCCCGTGAGGGCCACCACGCCCTGGTGGTCGGCGGTGCCGGCGATACGGCCGAGCTCGTCGCGGCCCGCGGTGCGCACGTCTGCGCCCGCCAGCCAGGGCTCGCCGGCGAGCTGCGGCAGGGCGACGACCTCGTGGACCTCGCGCCGCCCGGCGGCCAGCAGCTCGCGCACCGGGTTGCGGCCGTAGACGACCTCCGCCCCGTCCGGACGCGGACGGCGGCGGCTCACGCCGGCTCGACCCGCGGGCCTCCGGGCGTGTCGGTGATCGTCCAGCCGCGCTCGCGCACCGCCTCGCGCAGCGCGTCGGCCCCGGCGAAGTCGCGGGCGGCGCGGGCCTCCTCGCGCCGGGCGACCATCCGCATGACCTCGTCGGGCGCCTGCGCGGCGGGGCCGCGGTCGATGCCGGCGAGGCCGAGCACGTCGAGCAGGCCCACCAGCTCGCGGCGCGCCTCGCGCAGCTGCCCGCTGCCCGCCCGGCCGGCGTCGATCGCCCGGTTGAGGCCGCGCACCATCTCGAACAGGGCCGCGAACGCCTCGGGCGTGCCGAAGTCGTCGTCGAGCGCGCGGAAGAAGCCGTCGCGGCCCTCCACGATCGTGCGCGAGAGGTCGGGGTCGTGGCCCTCGCGCTCCTCGGCCGTCGCGCGGTCGAGCGCGCGCAGCACGTTGGCGAAGCGCTCCACCACCGCCCTCGCGTCGGCCAGCCGCTCGGGGGTGAACGGCAGCTTGGAGCGGTAGTGGCTCGTCAGGAAGAAGGCGATCACCACCTCGGGCGACCACTCGTCGAGCACGTCGGCGAGCGGCGCGATGTTGCCGATGCTCTTGCTCATCTTCTCCTCGCCGAGCTCGAGCATCTCGTTGTGCATCCAGATGCGCGCCATGCAGCCGCCGTGGGCGCCCTCGGACTGCGCGATCTCGTTCTCGTGGTGGGGGAAGACCAGGTCGATGCCGCCGCCGTGGATCTCGAAGCCGTGGCCGAGCGCCGACTCGGCCATGGCCGAGCACTCGATGTGCCACCCGGGACGGCCGGGGCCCCAGGGCGAGTCCCACCAGGTGTCCTCGCCGGGCTTGCGCCCCTTCCAGAGCGCGAAGTCGAGGGGGGACTCCTTGCCCGGCCCCGGCTCGGCGGCCACCATCTCGTCGAGGCGGCGCCCCGACAGGCGGCCGTAGCCCGGGAAGCGCTCGACCCGGTAGTAGACGCCGCCCTCGGCGGCGTAGGCGAGGCCGCGATCGACGAGCGCGGCGATGAGCTCGATGATCTGCGGAATCGAGTCGGTGACGCGCGGCTCCGCGTCGGGCCGGCCCAGCCCCAGCCGGCCGGTGTCCTCGATGTAGGCCGTCGAGTAGCGCTCCGCGAGCTCGGCGCTGCCGACGCCCTCCGCCGTGGCGGCGTCGTAGATCTTGTCGTTGACGTCGGTCAGGTTGGAGACCAGCCGCACCCGCAGGCCGCGACGCTCCAGGTAGCGCTTGAGCACCGAGAACACCACGTAGGGACGCGCGTTGCCGATATGGATGCGCCCGTAGACGGTGGGGCCGCAGACGTAGATGCGCACGGTGCCGTCGGGCGAGGCCTCGAGCGGTTCCTTGCGCTTGGTCAGCGTGGAGTGGATGCGGACGCCGGTCACGCCGACTCCACCAGCGCGACGGCCGTGCAGGCGACGCCCTCGCCCCGGCCGAGCGCGCCGAGGCCGTCGGTGGTCGTGGCGGCGACGGTCACCGGGCCGCCGATGATCGACGACATGGCGGCCGCCATGCCCTCCCGGTACGGCGCCAGCCGCGGCGCCTCGCAGACGGCCACCGCGTGCACGTTGACGACCGCGAAGCCGGCCTCGGCCATCCGCTCCGCCACGACCGCCAGCATGCGCGCGCCGGACACGCCGGCCCAGCGCGGGTCGCCGGAGGGGAAGACGACGCCGATGTCGGGCAGGCCGCAGGCGGCGAGCAGCGCGTCGCAGACCGCGTGCGCGATCACGTCGCCGTCGGAGTGGCCCATCAGCCCCTCCGGGTGGTCGACCCGCAGGGTGCCCAGCAGCAGCGGGCGCCCGAGGCCGAAGCGGTGGGCGTCCACCCCCGTGCCGACCCTCATCCCCATCGCAGCGTCTCCTGGGTCGGCGTGCGCCCGCGGAAGCGGGTGAGCGTCTCGTAGCCGGCGCCGCGCAGGGCGGCGACGGCGGTGGGGTAGTCGGCGGCGACGTCGTCGGGCGAGTGGGCGTCGCTCGCCAGCGTCGCGGGCGCGCCGGCGGCCCGCAGGCGCGCCAGCAGGCCGGGCTCGGGGTAGAGCTCGCCGACCGGCTTGCGCAGGCCGGCCGAGGAGCACTCGATCGCCACGCCGCTCGCCGCGATCGCCGCGACGGCCTCGTCCAGGCGCTCGGCGAGCGCGGCAGGCATGCGGTGGCCGAAGACCTTGGGCAGGTCGGGGTGGGCGAGCACGTCGAACAGGCCCGAGCGGGCCGCGGCCACGAGCTCGTCGAGGTACGCCGACCAGACGGCCTGCGCGTCCATGGCGTCCCAGGCCGGGAAATCGGGGTGGTCGACGCCGTGGGCGCCCAGCCAGTGCACCGAGCCGAGCACCAGGTCGAACGGCCGGCCCTCCAGGAAGCGGGCGACCTCGTCCTCGCGACCGGGCAGCCAATCCATCTCGACGCCGACGAGCACCGGCAGGCCGGCCTCGCGGGCCGCCACCAGCGCGTCGCAGTAGGCGTCGACGTCCTCGGTGGCCTCCTCGCGCCACCAGGGGTTGTCGAGCCAATCGCGCGCCTGGGCGAAGCGGTGGACGTGCTCGGTGAACGCGATCTCGGTCACCGCCCGCGAGCGCGCCCGCGCGACGTACTCGCCGATCCAGCCGGTCGACAGGTGGCCGCCGTGCGCCTCCCAGCGGTGGGCCGCCGCCCTCCGGGCGTCCCGGCCGTCCGGCTGCAGATGCATGTGGTAGTCGGTCAGCACGGGATCGCGGGGGATCCTACCCGCCGCCCCGCGCCGCGAGCATGGCCTCGGCCAGGGCGCGGTCGGCCGGGGTGGTCACCTTGGGGTTGGGCGCGGTGCTCGGCACCAGCCGCACCGTGGCGCCGCTGCCCTCGAGCAGCGAGGCGCAGTCGGTGGCGAGCGCCAGGCGGCCCGCGGCGTCGGCGGCGGCCACGGCCGCGCGCAGCGTGGCCGTGTGGAAGGCCTGGGGGGTCTGGGCGCCCCAGAGCCCCTCGCGCGGCACGGTGCGGGCGATGGCCCCGGCGTCGTCGGCGAGCTTCAGGGTGTCGACGACCGGGGCGGCGGCGATCGCGCCGTCGGCGTGCTCGAGCGCGTCGAGCACCGCGCCCACGAGCTCCGGCGCCATCAGCGGGCGGGCGGCGTCGTGCACGAGCACCCGCCCGGCGGCGGCGGGCACCGCCGCGAGCGCCTCGCGCACCGACTCGGCCCGGCTGGCGCCGCCGGGCACCACGGCGAGGCCGTCGCGGCCGACCGCGGCCCGCACCTGGTCCTCCATGCCGGGCGGCGCGGCGACCACCACGTGGTCGATGCGCCCTGCGGCGGCGAGGGCCTCGAGCGTCCACGCCACCATGGGCCGGCCGGCGAGCGGCATGAGCGCCTTGGGGACGCCCGCGCCCATGCGGACGCCGGCCCCGGCGGCGACGACGATTGCGGCGACGGGCATCGCCGAGCAGGATGCCAGGCATGAGCCTCCACGTCGGGACCTCGGGCTGGGCCTACCCGGAGTGGCGGCCCGCCTTCTACCCGCCCGGCGTGCCGCAGTCGCGCTTCCTGGAGCACTACTCGGGGCTCCTGACCGCCTGCGAGATCAACGCGACCTTCTACCGGCTGCAGTCCGAGTCGACCGTCACGCGGTGGGCGGAGGCGACCCCGCCAGGCTTCCGCTTCGCCGCGAAGGTCCACCGGCGCCTGACCCACGCCCGGGCCCTGCCGCCCCACGAGGGCGGCGCCGAGTTCCTCGAGCGCTTCCTCGAGTCGCTCACCGGCCTCGGCGACCGGCTGGGCGCCGTGCTGGTGCAGCTGCCGCCGACGCGCGAGCGGGACGACGGCGCGCTCGCCGACCTGCTCGCGTGCCTGCCGCCGGGGCTGCCGGTCGCGATGGAGTTCCGCCACGACTCGTGGCGCGCGCCCGAGGTGGAGGAGCGCATCGCGGCCGCCGGCGGCACCGTGTGCGTGGCCGAGACGCGCGGCGCCGTGCTCGACCGCCTGCCCGAGGGGCCGCTCGCCTACGTGCGCCTGCGCGCCGACGCCTACCCCGACGACGCGGTCGACGGCTGGCGGGCGCTGCTCGAGCGCGAGGCGGCGGACCGGCCGGTGCACGTCTTCGCCAAGCACGAGGGCGTGCCGGCCGACGTGCCCCACGCCGGCGTGGGGCTGGCGCTGCGGCTGGTGGGCGCCGCCGCCTGAGCGCGGGCCCCGGCGGGCTCAGCCCCCGGCCGGCAGCCGGGCGAAGATCATCTTGCCCGAGGGGCTCTGGAGCATGCTGGTCACCTCGACCGTCACCTCCGCGCCCACCGAGCCGCGGCCGCCCTCCACGACGACCATCGTGCCGTCCTGCAGGTAGCCGACGCCCTGGTCGTACTCGCGCCCCTCGCGGATCACCTTCACCGTGAGCGGCTCGCCCGGCAGCACCGCGGGGCGCAGCGCGTTGGCCAGCTCGTTGACGTTCAGCACCTCGACGCCCTGGATGCCGGCGACCTTGTTGAGGTTGTAGTCCACCGTGACGATGGAGGCGCCCGCCTCCTGCGCCATCCGCACCAGCTTGGCGTCGACGCCCTCGGCCCCGGGGTACTCGCCGCCGCGCACGGCGAACCCGCCGTTGGCAGTGGCCTTCAGCTCCTCCACGATCTCCAGGCCCCGGCGGCCGCGGGCGCGCTTGAGGGCGTCGGACGAGTCGGCCACCCGCTGCAGCTCCTCGAGCACGAAGTCGGGGATGACGATCGCGCCCGACAGGAAGCGGGTGCGCATGATGTCCGCCAGCCGGCCGTCGATGATCGCGCTGGTGTCGATGAGCCGGGTCGGCGCCGGCTGACCCGAGCGGGAGCGGATCCCGACCAGCCGCAGGATGTCGACGTGCTTGCGGGCGGCGACGCGGCTGAAGACGTACGCCACGATCAGCACCACGGGCAGCAGCAGGTAGGGCCCGATGATCGGCAGCCGCGCCACGGCCACGCCAGCCAGCGCCGCGGCGACGAGGCCCACCACCAGCCCCAGCGCGCCGACGGTCAGCTCCGCCGCCGAGCGGCGGTCCGCCGCCCGCTCGATGGCGCCCATGCGGTCGCGCAGGAGGCGGCCCAGCAGGCCGCCCACCAGCCAGCCGACCAACGCCGCCACCACGGTGGCGGCCGCCCAGGCGACGTAGTCCCACGGGGAGGAGAGCCAGTCGTCCAGGGGGAGTGCGGACCCCGCCTGGTAGGCGCCGAGGCCGCAGATGACGGCGAGGACGACCCGGCTGACGGCGATCAGCACCCCGTCACCCCTCGTGTCGCCCGATCGGCGGGCGGAACCCCCGTCATCCCGCTGGCCCCTTCTCCGTGTCCGTTCTTGCGCCCACCTCCGCCCCAACGGTACCCCGCGCCGCCGGATCGGCAGCAATGGCGGGGACGCCGGCCGCGCCGGCGCCCCCGCGCGGCTGCTAGTCGACGAGCGCCTCGGCGCCCTTCTTGCCGCCCTTCGCGGTCGCGCCGGCGCGCCGGCCGCCGATGTCCTCCAGGAGGTTCTCCAGGAAGTCGATGGCCTCCTGCTCCTCCATGTCGCGCGCGTACATCAGCTCGCTCGCGAGGATCTTCTTGGCACGGCCGAACATCTGCTTCTCGCCGGTGGACAGGCCCTTGTCGAGGTCGCGGATCGACAGGTTCCGCACCACCTCGGCCAGCTCGAAGATGTCGCCGGTCTTGATCTTGTCGCGGTTGTGCTTGAAGCGCCGGTTCCAGTTCTTCGGCATCTGGGTGCCGTCATCGCGGAGCACGGCCAGCACCTCGTCGACCGTCTCCTCGGCGATCACCTTGCGCAGGCCGGCGGCCTCGGCGTTCTCGCAGGGGACCATCACGGTCATGTCGTTGTAGAGGATCTGGATCGTGAGGTACTCGCGGCGCTGCCCGAGGATCTCCTTCAGCTCCTTCTTGACGATCTTCCCCGCGCCGTGGTGCGGGTAGACGACCTTGTCTCCGACCTCGTACAACCGCTCACCCCTCGTTCGTCATCGACATGACAGCCCGGCTCACCGGGCGAAGGCGACCTCGAGGGCCTCCCGCACCCCCGGGATCGCGTGGACGTGACGGGGCGACGGCGATCCCGCCTCCCCGTTCACCTCGACGGGCGGCGTCACGGCGACCTCCGTGCCGTGCGCCGCGGCGGCCGCCAGCCGCCGCATGCCGTGGCCGGCCGGCCGTACCGCGCCGGTCAGCCCCAGCTCCCCGAAGGCGGCCGTCCCGGCCGCCAGCGGGACGCCCCGGTGCGCGCTCGTGATCGCCAGCGCCATGGCCAGGTCGGCCGCGGGGTCGAGGGCGCGAGCCCCTCCCGCAACGCTGACGAACACGTCCGCGTCACCCAGACGCACACCCGCGTGCCGCGAGAGCACCGCGACGACCTGCGCCAGCCGCGTGCGGTCGACGCCGATCGCCACGCGCCGCGGCGGCACGATCTCGGTGGGCCCCACGAGGGCCTGGATCTCGACGAGCAGCGCGCGGCTGCCCTCGATCGCCGGGAAGACGCACGAGCCCACCCGCTCGCCCGCCTCGGCGAGGTACAGGCGCGTCGGGTCCTCCACGGACACCAGGCCGGTGGAGCGCATCTCGAACAGCCCGGTCTCGTTGGTCGAGCCGAAGCGGTTCTTGGTCGCGCGCAGCACCCGCTGCGCACGCATGTCGTCGCCCTCGAACGACAGCACGCAGTCGACGAGGTGCTCCAGGGTGCGCGGGCCCGCGAGCCCGCCGTCCTTCGTCACCTGGCCGACGAGCAGGATGGTGACCCCGCGCTCCTTGGCGGCGCGCATCAGCTCGACCGTCGCCTGGCGCACCTGACTGGGGGCGCCGGGGGCGCCCTCCACCATGTCGGAGGCCAGGGTCTGCACCGAGTCGATCGCGCAGACCGCCGGGGCGTGGGCCTCGATCGCCGCGATCACCGCCTCGAGGCGCGTCTCGGCCAGCACCTCGACCGGGCCGCAGTCGCAGCGGAGGCGCTCCGAGCGCGAGCGCACCTGCACCGCCGACTCCTCGCCGGTCACGAGCAGGGCGCGGGCGTCGCGGGCCAGGCTGGCGAGCGCCTGCAGCACGAGGGTGCTCTTGCCGATGCCGGGCTCGCCGCCGAGCAGCACGAGCGAGCCGGGCACGAGGCCGCCCCCGAGCACGCGGTCGAGCTCCGGGATGCCGGTGGCCATGCGCTCGGGCGTCTCGTCGACCAGGTCGGCCAGCCGCGTGATCGCCGGGACCGGGGCCAGCGCGGCCCCGCGGGCGCGCGTCGGCGCGACGGCCGCCTGCTCGGCGACCGTGCCCCACTCTCCGCAGCCCGGGCAGCGCCCAACCCAGCGTGGGGCCTGCTGTCCGCAGGCCCCACACAGGTAGACCGCCTTTGCGCGTGACTGCGCCACGCGGCGCTCCGTCTCGGCTATCGCTAGGAGTCCGTCGAGCCGGAGGGCGCGTCCTCGGCCGGGGCGCCGGCGGTGGCCCCCACGGTCTCCGGCTGCGACTGCGGCTCGGTGACGACGAGCTTCATGTCCTCGCCGTCGCGGTCCACCACGACGCTGCTGCCCTCGGCGAAGCCGCCCGACAGGAGCTGGTCCGACAGCGGGTCCTCGATCAGGCGCTGGATCGCCCGGCGCAGCGGCCGCGCCCCCATGGTGGGGTCGTAGCCCTGCTCCACCAGCAGGTCCTTCGCCTCGTCGGTGAGCCGCAGCGCCAGGCCGTGCTCCTTCATCTGGTTCTGCAGGCGGACGAGGAGCAGATCGACGATCCGGGTGATCTCCTCCTTCGTCAGCTTGTGGAACACGATGATCTCGTCGATGCGGTTGATCAGCTCGGGCCGGAACACGCGCTTGAGCTCGCCCATGATCCGCGACTTCATGTCGTCGTAGGAGAGGCCGGTCTCGTCCGTGACCGAGAAGCCGAGCGGCGTGTTGCGCGAGATGGTGGCCGCGCCGATGTTCGAGGTCATGATCAGGATGGCGTTGCGGAAGTCCACCGAGCGCCCCTGGGCGTCGGTGAGCCGGCCGTCCTCGAGGATCTGCAGCAGGATGTTGAAGACCTCGGGGTGCGCCTTCTCGACCTCGTCGAGCAGGATCACCGAGTAGGGCTTGCGGCGCACCTGCTCGGTGAGCTGGCCGCCCTCGTCGTAGCCGATGTAGCCCGGGGGCGAGCCGACCAGGCGCGACACCGCGTGCTTCTCCATGTACTCGGACATGTCGACCTGGATCAGCGCGCTCTCGTCGCCGAACAGGAACTCGGCGAGCGTGCGGGCGAGCTCCGTCTTCCCGACGCCCGACGGGCCGAGGAAGATGAACGAGCCGGCGGGCCGCTTGGGGTCCTTGATGCCGGCGCGGGCGCGGCGGATCGCGCGGGAGACGGCCGCGATGGCCTGCTCCTGCCCGATGACGCGCTTGTGGAGCTCCTCCTCCATCCGCAGCAGCTTCTGCGTCTCGGCCTCGGTGAGCTTGAACACCGGGATGCCGGTCCACATGGAGACGATGTCGGCGATCTCCTCCTCGCCGATGGAGGCCCGCGGGCCGCCCTCGTCGCTCTTCCACTGCTCCTCGAGCTCGCGCTTCTTGTTCGTGAGGCGCCGCTCCTTGTCGCGGAGGTTGGCGGCCTTCTCGAACTCCTGCGCCTCGATGGCCGCTTCCTTCTCCTTGCGGACCTGGTCGATCTCGTCCTCGAGCTCCCGGTAGGTCGGGGGCGCGGTCATCGTGCGGATGCGCATGCGCGACGACGCCTCGTCGATGAGGTCGATGGCCTTGTCCGGCAGGAAGCGGTCGGCGATGTAGCGGTCGGCCAGGTTGGCCGCCGCGGCGAGCGCCTCGTCGGTGATCGTGACCCGGTGGTGGGCCTCGTAGCGGTCGCGGAGGCCGCGCAGGATCTGCTCGGTCTCCTCCTGCGAGGGCTCGTCCACCTGGATCTTCTGGAAGCGCCGCTCCAGCGCCGAGTCGCGCTCGAGGTACTTGCGGTACTCGTCGAGCGTGGTGGCGCCGACGGTCTGCAGCTCACCGCGCGCGAGGGCCGGCTTGAGGATGGAGGCCGCGTCGATCGCGCCCTCCGCGGCGCCGGCGCCGACGAGGTTGTGGAGCTCGTCGATGAACAGGATGATGTCGCCGCGCTGGGTGATCTCCTTCATCACCTTCTTCAGGCGCTCCTCGAACTCGCCCCGGTACTTGGAGCCGGCCACGAGCGCCGCGAGGTCGAGCGTGTAGATCTGCTTGTTGCGCAGCAGCTCGGGGACCTCGTTGCTCGCGATGCGCTGGGCGAGGCCCTCGATGACGGCGGTCTTGCCGACGCCGGGCTCGCCGATGAGCACGGGGTTGTTCTTGGTGCGCCGCGACAGGATCTGCATGACCCGCTCGATCTCGGTCTGGCGGCCCACGACGGGGTCGAGCTTGCCCTCGGCGGCGAGCTTCGTGAGGTTGCGGCCGAACTGGTCGAGCAGCTTGCTCGACTTCTTGTCGCCGCCGCTCCCCGCGGCCTGGCCCTGCTGGCGCCGGCCGGGGCCGGACAGCATCCGGATGATCTCGTTGCGGATCTTCTCCGAGTCCGCGTCGAAGTCGGCCAGGATGCGGGCGGCCACGCCCTCGTTCTCGCGCACGAGGCCGAGCAGGATGTGCTCCGTGCCGATGTAGTTGTGGCCCAGCGAGAGCGCCTCCCGCAGCGCGAGCTCCAGGACCTTCTTGGCGCGCGGCGTGAACGGGATCTGGCCGGAGGTGACCTCCTCGCCGGAGCCCACGATCCGGATGACCTGGGCCCGGACCTCCTCCACGGTGATCTCGAGGCCCTCGAGCACGCGCGCGGCGAGGCCCTCCTCCTCACGGAGCAGGCCCAGCAGGATGTGCTCGGTCCCGATGTAGTTGTGCTTGAGGGTGCGCGCCTCTTCCTGGGCCAGCACGACGACCTGCCGTGCGCGCTCGGTGAACCGTTCGAACATCGGGATTCCCCTTCCTGCTCACCCGCCCCCGGAGACGCGAAAACCGCGCCGGCGAAGGACGACGGGCGTTGGAGAGTGCGGGACTTCGAGGTGTGTCGCGGGAGACCGCCTGCCCCGAGAGGGTAGCACGGCCTCCGCGCCGCGCCCCCGCCCGCCGGAGGGGGTCCGCGGCCTCGCTCTGTGGCGGCCGGAGGGCGCGATCATCACCCGATGATGATCGCGCCCTCGGAGGGCCGCGGACCTGCGGACGGGCTAGCGGTTGACGCGCCGGTCCTGGTCCGGGTAGACGAGCAGGCCCATCGTGCGGGCGCGCTTGACCGCCTTGGCGACCAGCGACTGCTGCCGGCGGGACAGGCCGGTGATCCGCCGCGACCGGATCTTCCCGCGCTCGCTGACGAAGCGGCGGAGCGAGGGGTAGTTCTTCCAGTCGATCTCCTCGGCCGCGAGCTGCGGCCGGCGCTTGCGCTGCGCGGGTGCGCCGCCCTTGCGTCCCTTCGTCTTGGATCTCGCCCGGCCTCGTGGCTTCGCCATCCGCTCCTCGGTCTCTCGTACTGCGACGGCCGGGCACTATAGCGCAGCGCCCGCGCCCGGCGCGCGGACCGGTCGCCTCGGAGACGCTGAAGCACGACGGGCGCGCGGCCCGCCGGGCGAGAACCGAGCGATCCGGATGGCCGCGGCCGACACCGATGCCGGTTGCATCGGCGTTGACGCGGACGCCGGAGCGCGACGGTTCGCAGCCGGCGGACGCGTGGCCGACGTCGTCAGCGGGCTCCTGACTACCGCGGCAGGACCGCCCGCATGCCGTTCACGCGGCGGCGCAGGTACCGCTTGCCCATCTTCCAGGTCAGCATGCCGAGCCCGGCGTAGAGGGTCTTGCGCATCGTCGGACCTCCTCGTGTCGGGGATGTTCGCCGGATCAGGCGCGCTTCAGCGCGTCGGCGGCGTCGGAGGCCGCCTCCTGGAGCTTCTCGCCGGCCTGCTTGGCCTTCCCGCCGGCCTGGTCGGCGCGGCCCTCGCGCTTGCGCTCCTCGTCGCCCGTCAGGGCGCCGGCCGCCTCCTTGAGCTTGCCCGCCGTCTCCTGCCGCTCGCCCTCGCCCATGACCGTCTCCTCACGCTCGGGTCCGTTCCCCGAGGGGTGCCCGCCGCCACGGGCGGGGAAACGGGACCGGCTAGGAGCGCATGGCCGGGAAGAGCACGACCTCCCGGATGCTGTGGCGGTCGGTCAGCAGCATCACCAGGCGGTCGATGCCCAGGCCGAGGCCGCCCGTGGGCGGCATGCCGTGCTCGAGCGCGGCGAGGAAGTCCTCGTCGGTCGGCTGCGCCTCGTCGTCGCCCGCCTCGCGGTCGGCCGCCTGCATGGCGAAGCGCTCACGCTGGTCGTCGGGGTCGTTGAGCTCCGTGAACGCGTTGGCGATCTCCATGCCGCCCGCGAAGGCCTCGAAGCGCTCCACGATCGCGGGGTCGTCGGGGTGGCGCTTCGCGAACGGCGACAGCTCGAGCGGGTAGTCGTAGAGGATCGTCGGCTGGATCAGGGTCGGCTCGAGGGCCTGGGAGAGGATGCCGTCGACGAGCTTCGCCCAGGGCACGCCGTCGGGCGCGTCGAGGCCGGCGGCGCGCATGGCGGCGCGCAGCGACGCCTCGTCGGGGTGCTCGCGCACGTCGACGCCGCTCGCCTCGCGCAGCGCGTCGCGGAAGTCGAGGCGCCGCCACGGCGGCGCGAAGTCGATGGTCTCGCCCTTCCACGCGACGCTCGTGCCGCCCGTGGCCTCGCGCGCGACGCTGGACACGAGCTGCTCCAGCATGTCCATCACGTCGCGGTAGTCCGCGAAGGCCTCGTAGGTCTCGACCATCGTGAACTCGGGGTTGTGCTTGTGGCTGACGCCCTCGTTGCGGAAGTCCTTGCCGAGCTCGTAGACCTTCTCCAGGCCGCCGACGATGCAGCGCTTGAGGTAGAGCTCGGTGGCGATCCGCAGGTAGAGGTCGCGGCCCAGCGCGTTGTGGTGGGTGATGAACGGCCGCGCCGCCGCGCCGCCGTAGATCGGCTGCAGGGTGGGCGTCTCGACCTCGACGAAGCCGCGCCCGTCGAGGAAGCGGCGCACCGCGGCGATCGCCTTCGAGCGCGTGATGAAGGCCTCGCGCGCGTCCGGGTCGGACATGAGCTCGAGGTAGCGCTGGCGGAAGCGCGTCTCCGGGTCGCGCACGCCGGCGTGCTTGTCGGGCGGCGGCCGCAGCGCCTTGGCCAGCAGCACCACCTCGTCGAGCGCCACCGACAGCTCGCCCCGGCGGGTGCGCGTGACCGGGCCGGCCGCGCCGAGGATGTCGCCCAGGTCCAGGTCGAGCACGGCGGCCATGCCCTCCTCGCCCAGCCGGTCGACCGAGGCCCACAGCTGGATGCGGCCGCTGCGGTCGTCCAGGTCGAGGAAGGCCACCTTGCCCTGGCCGCGGCGCGCGGCCAGCCGCCCGGCCACGCGGACGACCTCCTCGCCGCGCTCGCCCGGCTGCAGCCCCTCGTGGCCGGCGCGGACGCCGGCGATCTCCCGGCGGCCGGGGAAGCGCGCGGGGAACGGGTCGATCCCCGCCTCGCGGAGCGCCTGGGCCTTGCCCCTGCGCTCGGCGACGAGCGCCTGCAGCCCGCCCTCGGGCGGCGCGGCCTCAGCCGTCGTGATCACCCGCCTGGATGTCCACGATCTGGTACTGGAGCGGCCCGCGCGGGGTCGGGATGGTGACCTTGTCGCCCTTCTTGCGGCCGAGCAGCGCCTTGCCGACGGGGCTCTCGTTGGAGAGGCGGCCGTTCTTCGGGTCGGCCTCGGCAGAACCCACGATCGAGTACTCGCGGGTGGCCTTGCTCTTCGTGTCCTTGAGGGTCACGTGCGCGCCGATCGACACCGTGTCGGTCGACAGGTGCTCGGTGTCCACCACCCGGGCGTTGCGGAGCTTCTGCTCGAGCGACTGGATGCGGTAGAAGAGCTGCGCCTGCTCGTTCTTGGCGTCGTCGTACTCCGAGTTCTCGGAGATGTCGCCGAACTCCCGCGCCTCCTTGATCCGCTCCGCGACCTCGCGACGCTTCGTGGTCGAGAGGTACTCGATCTCCTCCTTGAGCTTCGCGTAGCCCTCTTCCGTCAGGATCACTTCGCGGTCCATCGGGTGGGTCTCCTTCGTCTTCGTGCGGGGGTCGGCCCGGAGCGGCGCCGAAAGGTAGCTACGCCCGTAGCGGTTATCAAGCCGCCGCCGACGCGGCGGCCAGGGAGCGCAGGCGCCCCAGCGCGGCGTCGAGCGTCGGCAGGGTGAGCAATGCGGCGAGGTCGTCCGGGTGCACGTCGTGCCCCGCCAGGTACCAGGGATAGAACTTGCGCATGTACCCGACGACCCGCTGGTCGCCCAGGGCCAGGCGGGCGTCGGCGGCGAAGGCGGCGAGCTCGTCGATGACCTCGTCCAGCGACGGGCGCGGCCGCCGCGCGCCGCGCAGCAGGTCGCCGAACGTCCACGGGTAGCCGAGCGCGGCCCGGCCCACGGCGATCGCCGCGCAGCCGGTGCCCTCGAGCACGCGCAGGGCGTCGGCGGGGGTCGCGATGTCGCCGCTCGCGATGACCGGCACGTCGACCGCGGCCACGACCTCGGCGGTGATGCGGTGGTCGGCGCGGCCCTCGTACTCCTCGGCCGCGGCCCGCGGGTGGAAGCAGATCGCGGCGGCCCCGGCCGCCGCGAAGCGGCGGGCCGTCTCCGCCGGGTCGGACGAGGCCGGGGTGAGCCCGCGGCGCATCTTGACCGTCACCGGCACCCGCACCGCCCGCGCCATGGCCTCCACGATGGCGGCCGCGGCCTCGGGGTCCGCCAGCAGCGCGGCGCCCGCGCCGGTCTTGCAGATCTTGGGCACCGGGCAGCCCATGTTGACGTCGATCATGTCCGCGCCCGCCGCCTCGACGGCCAGGGCGGCCTCGACCATCGCGTCGCGGTCGGCGCCGAACACCTGCACGCCCACCGGGTGCTCGTCGGCCGCGATCTCGAGCATCCCGAGCGTCTTGCGGTTGGCGTAGCGGATGCCGAAGCTGGCGATCATCTCGGACACGGTCAGGCCCGCGCCGTGGCGGCGCGACTGGCGCCGGAAGGCCCAGTTGGCGATGCCGGCGAGCGGCGCCTGCACGAGCCGGTTCTCCAGCCGCAGGCCGCCGATGGCGAAGGGCTCGGCAACGGGCCAGCGGGCGGGCGGCGCCTCGGCCGCCGGGTCCGCGGCGGCCCGCTCGGCCAGGATCGCGCGCATGCGCTTCTTCACCGGGCGCCCCCGGCGGTCGCGGCGCGGCGCTCGTTGAGCCCGTGCACGATGCGCAGCCCCTCCAGGGTCAGCAGCGGGTCGTACTCGTCGATCTGCAGGCTGTGCGGGTGCACGATCGGCGCCAGCCCGCCGGTGGCCAGCACGAAGGCGTCGGGGCCGAGCTCGTCCTTCATCCGGTCGACCACGCCGTCGACCATCGCGACCGTGCCGAAGACGATCCCCGACCGCATGCTCTCGACCGTCGACTTGCCGATCACCCGCGGCGGCGCCTGGAGCTCCACCTTCACGAGCCGTGCCGCGCGCGCGGTGAGCGCGTCGAGCGAGGTCTCGATGCCCGGCGCGATGACGCCGCCGAGGTACTCGCCGCTCTCCGAGACGGCGTCGAAGGTGGTGGCGGTGCCGAAGTCGACGACGATGCAGGGCCCGCCGTGGCGCCGGTGGGCGGCGACCGCGTTGACGATGCGGTCGGCCCCCAGCTCGTGCGGGTTGTCGATGGCGAGCGCCACCCCGGTGCGCACCCCCGGCCCCACCACGAGGGCCTCGGTGCGCAGGTACTTCTCCGACAGCGAGCGGTAGGCCGCCGACAGGGTCGGCACGACCGAGGCGACCACCATCTCGTCGAGCTCGCCCAGGCTGCCGCCGCGCAGGCGCAGGATCTGGTCGTGGTCGGCCGCCAGCTCGTCGGCGGTCGCGCCGCGCTCGGTGGTGATGCGCCACTCGTGGAGCAGCTGGTCGCCCGAGTAGACGCCCGCCTGGGTCTGGGTGTTGCCGACGTCGATCGCCAGGAGCACGCCGGCTAGCCCCCGTCGGTCTCCGGCTGCTCCCCGCCCTTCAGGATCTCCACCGTGACGTCCTGGGTCGTGTAGATCTCGACCCGCGGGATGATCCGGGTGGGCCGGTTCTTGTCCCACACCCAGACGTCCTCCATCGTGATGTGGAAGAACGGGTAGGACGCCTGCGGCATGAAGTCCCGCTCGAAGCGGTTGCAGAGGTACGTCGCCTCCTGCGTCAGGACGCAGAACCGGAACAGCGGGAAGACGTCCGCGTACTCGCGCTTCAGCCGCAGCTCGAGCTCGGCGTCGTACTCCTCGAGCTCGTCGGTGTGGGACATGCCGGGCTCCTCCATGGGACGGCCGCCGATCATACCTCACCCCCCTCGGGCGCCCGCAGGGGCCCCGCCAGGCGCTCGGCGGGCTGCGCGGCCGGATCGATGGCGGCCGCCAGATCAGCCACGCGGCGGCCGTCGGGCAGCGCCAGCCCGGGGTCCAGGTCGAGCAGCGGCAGGAGGGCGAAGCGGCGCTCGTGCAGGCGCGGGTGCGGGATCTCGAGGCCGGGCCCACGCCACTCGCCGCCGTCCCACAGCAGCAGGTCGCAGTCGAGGGGGCGCGGCCCGAAGCGCACGCCGCCCGGCTCGCGGCCGAGCCCCCGCTCGATCCGCTTCGCCGCGGCGAGCATCGCCGGGGGCTCGAGCGCCGTCGCCAGGCGGGCGGCGGCGTTGAGGAAGGCCGGCTGGTCCTCCAGCTCGCGCGGGGCGGTCTCGTAGAGCGCGCTGACCGCCTCCACCCGCCCCTCGCGCGCGAGGGCCGCCAGCGCGGCCTCGATCGCCGCCCGCCGGTCGCCCAGGTTGGCCCCCAGGCCCAGCCAGTAGCGGCTCACCGCGCGCGCCGCAGCGTGACGGCGGTCTCCCGCACGACGTGCGGGAGGGCCACGTGGGGCTTTCGCACCGTCACCGCCACCGCCGCGGCGTGCCGCTCCTGCAGCGCCCGATCGGCGATCCGCCCCGCGAGGCGCTCGAGCAGGGCGACCGGCTCCCCGGCCACGATCGCCGCCACGGCGTCGGCGAGGGCCGCGTAGTCGACCGTGTCCTCCAGCCGGTCGCTGGCGGCGGCGCCGGCGGCGGCGAGCTCCAGCTCCACGTCGACCACGAAGCGCTGGCCGAGCTCGGTCTCGGCCGGCAGCACCCCGTGCCGCCCGAACACCTCCAGGCCGCGGATCGCCACCGTCAGCCGGTCGCCGCTCACCGGGCCTCCGCGCCCGCCACGGCGGCCCACACCCGCAGCGCGTCGCTCGTCTCGCGCACGTCGTGCGCGCGCAGCACGGCCGCGCCGCGGGCGACGGCGGCCAGGCCCGCGGCCACGGAGGCCGGCATGCGCTCGTCCACCTCCCGGCCGAGCAGCGCCTTGAACATGCTCTTGCGCGACGCGCCGATCAGCACGGGGCGGCCGAGCGCCGCCAGCGCCGGCACGCCGGCCAGCAGCGCCAGGTTGTGGCCGAGGGTCTTGCCGAAGCCGAGGCCCGGGTCGAGCACGATGCGCCCCTCGGGCACGCGCGCGGCGACCGCCGCCTCCATGCGCCGGGCGAGGTGGTCGCGCACCTCGCGCACCACGTCGTCGTAGCGCGGGTCGACCTGCATCGTGCGCGGGTCGCCTCGCATGTGCACCAGGCAGACGGCCACGCCCCGCTCGGCGGCGAGCGGCAGCAGCGCCGGGTCGGCCCGCCCCGCGCTCACGTCGTTGACCAGCACCGCCCCGGCGTCGATCGCCGCGGCCGCCACCTCGGCCGAGCTCGTGTCGATCGAGAGCGCGATCGCCGGCGGCCGCTCGCGGACGGCCCGCAGCACGCCGTCCAGGCGCCGCAGCTGCTCGTGGGGCGGCACGGGGTCGGAGCCGGGCCGGGTGCTCTCCGCGCCCACGTCGCAGATCGCCGCGCCGTCGGCCGCCATCGCCGCGATCCGCTCCAGCGCGGCGCCGGGGCCGAGCGGCCCGGAGCCGGCCCACAGCGAGTCGGGGGTGACGTTGAGGATCCCCATGACGCACGGGGGCGTCAGCCAGGCGAGCGGGTCGGCCACGCGCGCAGCGTACGCCGGTGCCGCCGCCCGGGCGCGCTTGACAGGCCGCTATCAGTAAGCCCAAACTTACCGTAAGTGACGACGAACGTTTCAGACGGTCTCACGGCCCTCGCGGACCCCACCCGCCGAGCGCTCTTCGAGCGGCTCGCCGAGCGCCCCCGCTCGGTCGGCGAGCTGGCGGCCGGCGTGCCGGTCAGCCGCCCCGCGGTCTCGCAGCACCTGCGCGTGCTGAAGGACGCCGGGCTGGTGCGCGACCGCCGCGAGGGCACCCGCCGCATCTACGGCCTCGACCCCGACGGCATCGGGGCGATGCGGGCCTACCTCGACCGCTTCTGGACCAGCGCCCTCGCCGCCTTCAAGGATGCGGCCGAGGCCGACACGCAGGAGGACCGATGACCTCGCAGGCGATCCACGCACCCGTGCGCTGCTCGATCACCGTCGCCGTGCCCCGCGAGCGCGCCTACGCCGTGTTCGTCGAGAACACCGGCAACTGGTGGTCCACCGAGCACCACATCGGCGCCGTGCGCCCCGAGGCGATCGTGCTGGAGCAGCGGCCGGGGGGCCGCTGGTTCGAGCGCGCCCCCGACGGCACGGAGTGCGACTGGGGCCGGGTGCTCGAGCTGGAGCCGCCGGCCCGGGTACTGCTCGCCTGGCACCTCGGGCCCGACTTCCGCTACGACCCCGACCCCGCCCGGGCGACCGAGGTCGAGGTGCGCTTCGTCGCCGAGGGGCCGTCCTCCACCCGCGTCGAGCTGGAGCACCGCGGCTTCGAGGTGCACGGCGACGCCGGCGGCGGCATGCGCGCCGCCGTGGGGGCCCCCGACGGGTGGGGCCTGTTCATGCGCGAGCTGGCCGCGGCCTTGACGGCCTGAGTCCCGGCGGCCCGGGGCGACCGCCCTCAGCCGTCGCCCGGGGCCTCGTGATCGGCCTTCGGCGCGAGCCCCTCCGCGATGGCCGCGAACTCGGCCAGCGCGGCCTCCAGGTCCTCGACGATCTCGCGTGCGATGAGGTCGGGCGGGGGCAGGTTCTCGGCGTCCTCGAGGGAGTCGTCGCGCAGCCAGGTGAGGTCGAGGCTCACCTTGTCGCGGGCCATCAGCTCGTCGTAGGTGAAGCGCTTGAAGCGCTCGGACTCGGTGCGCGCGCCGCGGTCCTCGGCTCGGAACGCTTCGGCGAAGTCGCGCAGGTCATCCGGGCCGAGCGGGTTCTGCTTCAGCGTGAAGTGCATGTTCGTGCGCAGGTCGTAGACCCACAGCTCGCGCGTCCACGGCGTCTCGGAGGCGGGCTTGCGGTCGAAGAAGAGCACGTTCGCCTTCACGCCCTGCGCGTAGAAGATGCCGGTCGGCAGGCGCAGCAGGGTGTGGACGTCGCAGGTCGCCAGGAGCTTTCGGCGCACCGTCTCGCCGGCACCGCCCTCGAACAGCACGTTGTCGGGCACGACGACGGCCGCCCGGCCGCCGATGCGCAGCAGGCTCACGACGTGCTGCACGAAGTTGAGCTGCTTGTTGGAGGTCGAGGCCCAGAAGTCGTCGCGCAGGATCTCGATGCCCTCGCGCTCGCTCTGCCCGTCGGCGTTGACGATGCTGATCGAGGACTTGCGGCCGAACGGCGGGTTGGTCAGCACCATGTCGAACCGCTCGCCCGTCCCCTGCAGCGCGTCCTCGACCGCGATCGGGCTGTCGGCCGTCTCGTCGCCGATGCCGTGCAGCAGCAGGTTCATCACGCAGAGGCGCGCCGTGTTGTCGACGATCTCCCAGCCGCGCAGGGCGTCGAAGCGCAGGTGCCGCTTCTGGTCGCGGTCGAGGTACGGGTGGTGGCGCGTGATCCACTCGTGCGCGGCGAGCAGGAAGCCGCCGGTGCCGCAGGCCGGGTCGCAGATGCGCGTGCCGGGCTGCGGGCGCATGACCTCAACGATCGCCCGGATCAGCGCGCGGGGCGTGAAGTACTGCCCCGCGCCCGACTTGACGTCCTCGGCGTTCTTCTCGAGCAGGCCCTCGTAGGCGTCGCCCTTCACGTCCGCGTCGAGCGTCATCCAGGTCTCGCGGTCGATCAGGTCGGCGATCAGGCGCCGCAGCTTCGCCGGGTCCTGGATGCGGTTCTGCGCCTTGCGGAACACGACGCCGAGCATCCCCGGCCGGCGGCCGAGCTCGGTCAGCACGTGGCGGTAGTGCACCTCAAGCGCGTCGCCGTCGAGCGCCATCAGGCTCGGCCAGTCGAGCCCCTCGGGCACCGCCGAGCGCTCCACCAGGCCGAGCTCGACCTGCTCGTCGGCCATCTTCAGGAACAGCAGGTAGGTGAGCTGCTCGAGGTAGTCCCCGTACGACAGGCCGTCGTCGCGCAGGACGTTGCAGTAGTTCCAGAGCCGCTGGACCAGGCCGTTCTGCGTGCTCACGCCGCCGACCGCGCCCCGACCTCGAGGACGACCTCGCGGTCGGGCGCCGCCAGGGCCGACCGGGCAGCGGCGATCAGCGCCTCGGCGTCGAGCCCGTACCGCTCGGCGGCCGCTGTGAGCGGCCCCTCGACGCCCACCGACGGGTAGAGCAGCTCGACGCTGATCGCGGCGCCCGACCCGTCGAGCGCCACCGTGCACCGCTCGTCCACGCCCTCTCCGGACGCGGCGACCGGCTCGCGCACGAGGTCGATCGCGAGCGCGTCCGCCGTGCTGTCGTACTCCGCGCGCATCACGCCCTCCTCTCGTGCACCGTGATCACGAAGCCGGGGTCGTCGGCCGCCAACACGACCCGGATCCTCCGTCCGTCGACGAACCCGACGAACACGTCGTTGCCCCGCTCATCTTGGCCCGTCTCAGCGGGGTTCGCCACGATGCCCTCCACGTCGCGCTCGGTGACGCGATACAGCCGCATCCCGTTGCGGGCGTGCCTGCTGAACCGCATCGGGCGGTCAGCCCGTCCGGGCCGGCGCTCGGGCCGCGCGACGGCGGCGCGGCGGCGCAGCCGCCCGTTCCGCGCGGATGCGCTCCAGCAGGACAGAGGCCGGCTCGTCGGACGGGTCCTGGGAAACCAGCTCGCCACGGAAGGCGCACTCGAGGATCGCGCGGCGGAGGGCGGCGCTCCGCCCGGTCGCGCCGTCGATCGCTGCAAGCATGTCGTCGATCACCGAAAGCCGAGCCTCGACCTCGTCCACGATGCGACGTTGCTCGTCGAGCGGCGGGGCCGGAACGGGGAACCGACGGAGGACCCCGAGACTGATCGACGCCAGATTCGTCGTCTGCCGGCCATTCTTTTCGAACCAGCGGCGGCCGAAGGTGTTGCCGTGCAGGGAGACGAACTTCGGCTCGAACCCCTCCGCCAGGCGGGCGCGGAAGACATGGTTCTGGTGGATGCACCCGGGGAGCTCTCCGTTCCAAACCGCACCCCGCCCGAGCTTGTCGCGGTCACCGCCCTCGTTGAAGAGCACGTCACCAGGCAAGAGTTCCAGTGCCGCCGCCCGCTCGGGAGCGACGCGGATCGTGGTGACCGTTGCCAGGTCGAGGAACCCACGCTGCACGTTCGCGACTCGCAGATACGGTACTTCCACGAAGCGGGGGTCCAACTGACGCTTCGAGTCCTTGGTCACACCGCCGACGACATCGGCGATCTCGCCGAGCATCGTCCATGGCCAGTCCTCGCGGGTCGTGACCCCCATGACCGTTGATCGAAGGAGCTCGAGTCGCGCTTTGGCGGCCAGGAGCGAGCCGTCCGCGGAGTCGAGCCGCGAGAACTGCTCCTCGATCGCCGCGACGATCCGTCGCTGCTCTACTAACGGTGCCATCGGCAACGGATGCCCACGCACCTGATGACCGTTGACGGCCGGGAAGGTGCTGCCCGTAGCTTGTCGCGCCAACAGGTGGGCAGTCGCGCGCATGCCGTAGAGCAGGTACCGGCTATCGATGCCACCAAGCGGGGACAGCGCCGCCAGGCCGCGCCCGACGGCACAGTCACTCGGAGCCAGGTTGACGGGCCCGACTGGCGCACGGACGGAGAGCAGGACCGCATCCTCCTCAGCCAGGCGAATAGCCTCGGTCGTCCACTTTCTCACGGTGGGCTTCAGGGCGCCGAACTCCGCCTTGCCTTGAAAGAACGGGAAGCCGTTCCCCTCCGTATTGAATGATCGTCCCGGAGGCGACTGCCCCAGCGTCACCGCGCAGCAGTCGTCGAGCCTTGCCAAGACCCACCCCGGTGGCAGCCCACTCATACGGTGAGCGCCTCGTTCAGCTCATCGAGCAGCGGGCGCAGCTCGCCGCCGAAGACCTCGGCCGCCTTCCCGAGCCCGCCGTGCTCCACGAACGGGGTGTACGAGAAGTCGTCGACCTCCACGCCGAGCGAGGCGGCGACGTGGTCGCGGATGCGCCCCAGCCAGGCCCGCTGCTCGTCGGTGAACGTGCGCCCGGCGTTCTCCTGCTGGAGTAGCCAGGCCTCGAAGCGCTCGCGCACCCGCTCGGGGTAGGGCACGAGCTCGTCCTCCTGGTGGAGGGCGAAGCGCACCAGCGAGACGACGTCGGCGAGGACCCGCGATCCGGAGCCGCGCACCTTCGACCCGTCGAGCGCCTCGTAGGCGGCCCAGAGGCGGTCCGGGGTCCAGGCGTGCGGCGGGCGGCCGATCGCCTGGGCGAGCTCCTTGACCTGCCGGAACGTCAGGCGCTGCGGATGGGGCGCGCTGTACAGCACCTGCAGGGCGGTGATCTCGTCGCGGTGCTCCTCGATGAAGCGCTCGAACGAGGTGATCGTCGCCCGGGCGCGGTCGGCGGCGTCCTTGGAGTAGCCGGCCTCAATCACCTCGTCGCGGGAGAACTCGTCGATCACCTGCTCGTAGGAGCGGCGCACCTCCACGATGCGCTCGCGCAGCTCGGGATTGGAGGCGAGCGGCGCGACGGCCGCGTCGATCAGCTCCCGCGAGACCGTCGCGAGGCGGTCGGCGGTGGCGCCCTCGCCGCCCGCCGCCGCGATCTGGCGGTCGGGGTCGGTCGCCTCGACGATGCCGCGCGCGATGTCGGCGAGGGTGCGGCCGCCGGCGAGCCCCTCCAAGTCGCGGCGGTCCTCACCGGTCAGGCGGCGGTCGAGCCGCGCGAGGCGCGCGGCGATCGACGAGACCACCTCCTGGCGGCGGTCTCCGAAGGAGAGCCGGCGCAGGAGCGCCTCGAGCGGCACCGTCGGCTCGCGGTCCATCGGCGGCGTGTCGACCAGGTCGGTCTCGGTCACGCCGACGGCGTCGACGATCACGAATCGTTCCTTCGCCCGCGCGTCCGAGGTGACCACGCGGAAGTCGGTCTCGCCGATCACCCGGACGCCGCGCCCCTTCATCTGCTCGAAGTAGGTGCGACTCCTGACCGACCGCATGAAGAACACGCACTCGAGCGGCCGCACGTCGGTGCCGGTGGCGATCATGTCCACGGTGACCGCGATCCGCGGCATCGGTGAGTTGCGGAACTCGCGGATCATCTCGTCGGTGGAGCGGCCGGTCGCCTTGTAGGTGATCTTCACGGCGAAGTCGTCGCCGCGGCCGAACTCCTCGCGCACGATCTGGACGATGTCGTCGGCGTGCGAGTCGTCCTTCGCGAAGATCAGCGTCTTCGGGACGTTGGTCCGGCCGGGGAAGATCTCGGTGAACAGGCGGTCGCGGAACGTGCGGATGACGGTCCGGATCTGGTCGCGGGCCACCACCGCCCGGTCGAGCTTCTCGGCGCCGTACTCGACCTCGTCGTCGAGCTTCTCCCAGCGGGTGCGCCGGGTCTGGCGGTCGCGGAACTGCGTCACCAGGCCGGCGTCGATCGTGCCGCCGTGCTCGGTGATCTGCGTGCGGATGCGGTAGACGTCGAAGTCGACGTTGACGCCGTCGGCCACCGCCTGCTCGTGGCTGTACTCCATGACCAGGTTCTGGTTGAAGAACCCGAACGCCTGCTTGTTCGGCGTGGCGGTGAGGCCGATCACGAAGGCGTCGAAGTAGTCGATGACCTGCCGCCAGACGCCGAAGATCGAGCGGTGGCACTCGTCGACGATGATCACGTCGAACTCCTCGATCGGCAGCGCCGGGTTGTAGGCCACCGGCACCGGGTCGGCAGGGACCAGCTCCATGGAGGAGTGCTCGTCGACCTCCTGGTCCAGCTCGGGATCGCCGCGCAGCGTCGAGTAGAGGCGCTGGATGGTCGAGATCGTGACCCGCGCCACAGGGTCGATGGTGTTCGAGGCCAGGTGCTGGACGTTGTAGAGGTCGGTGAACTTGCGGCCGTCACCGGGCGTGACGAAGCCCTGGAACTCCTTCAGCGTCTGGCGACCGAGGTTGGCCCGGTCGACCAGGAACAGGATGCGCCGCGCGTCGGCGTGCTTGATGAGCCGGTAGGCGATGTTCGCCGCCGTGAAGGTCTTCCCCGACCCGGTGGCCATCTGGATCAGCGCGCGCGGGCGGCCCGCGACGAGCGACTCCTCGAGGTTGCGGATCGCGCGGGCCTGGGCCGGCCAAAGGGCCGCGTCGTCGAGCCCGGGCAGCTCGCGGAGCCGGTGCCGGAGGGTCGGCGCACGCGGGTGGACCCGCAGGTCGAGCGCAGCGGCCAGCGTCGCCGGCCGGTGGAACCAGAAGACCTGCCGGGAGGCGGGCTCGGGATCGAGCGTGTTCGTGAAGCGGGTCTCGACGCCGGTCGACTGGTAGACGAACGGCAGGACGCCCTCGATCGCCGGCGTCACGTGGTCGGGCAGTCCGTCGAGGTACTTCGCCGTCTGCCACGCCACGCCGGTCAGCGTCTCGCCCTCCTTCTTGGCCTCGATCACGCCGGCCGGCCGGCCGTCGATGAACAGGAGGTAGTCGGCGCGCCCGTGCGGGGGCGCCATCACGAACTCGCGCACCGCCACGCCGCGGCCGGCCGACAGGTCGGCGCGGGAGTAGTCCTGGACCACCCAGCCGGCCGCGTCGAGCATGCGGTCGATCTCCACCCGGGCGCGCGCCTCGGGGGTCAGGTACGCAAGGCGGCCGTCGGTCACGCCGTGGATGAGCGGTGCGCGGGGGCGGGGCTCACAGCGCCAGATGATCGCCCATGTGAGCCGCGGCGGTCACCCATCGCACGGGGAGTCCGGGGCGCCGGCCGGCGCGCTCAGCGGTAGCCGGTGGGGTCGGCGGGCAGCCCGCGATCCTGCACCTCGGCGAGGTAGCGCCAGCAGTCGGGCCGCGAGCCGTCGATGTCGGTGAAGCCGTAGTCGCGGGCCAGCTCGCCCGACGAGAACGAGCCGCCGCTGCGCCGGCGGACCTCCGGGTCGGCGGCGAGCGCCGCGACCGCGCGGCCCACGAAGCGGGGGCTCTCCGAGATCGCCGCGAAGTGCGGCTCGGGGGCGTCGCGCCAGGTCTCCTCGGTCACGCCGAACGCCTCGAGCATCATCTCCGAGCGCAGCCAGCCGGGGGTGAGCGCGACCGCCGCGCAGCCGTGGGGGGCGAGCTCCCGCGCCTGGGCGAACGCCAGGCGGATGACCGCGTTCTTCACCAGGTCGTAGAAGGCGGAGTTGCGGTAGTTGGCGTCGTTGTAGGCGCGGGTGCCGTCGGTCATCTCCACCACCAGGCCGCCGGGGCGGCGCGCGAGCAGCGGCAGGGCGAAGTGGCTGGTGATGAGGTGGGTGTCGAGTCCGAGGCGCATCATCCGCAGGCCGTCGGCGAGGTCGTGCTCCCACAGCGGCGTGTCGAACGCGAACAGCTTCTCGCCGCCCCAGACGTCGTTGACCAGCACGTCGAGCCGCCCGTGCTCGCGGTCGATGCGCGCCACGAGCGCCTCGACAGCGGCCGGGTCGAGGTGGTCGACCGCCACGGCGATCCCCGTGCCGCCGGCCGCCGTGACCAGCTCGGCGGTCTCCTCGATCGTCTCCGGGCGGTCGTACTCGGAGCGCCGGTCGCGGGTCGTGCGGCCGGTGCACCAGACGGTCGCGCCGGCCTCGCCGAGCGCGACCGCGATGCCGCGGCCGGCGCCGCGGGTGGCGCCGGCCACGAGGGCGATGCGGTCGTCGAGCGTCGTCGTCCCCCCTCTCCGTGAGGCGGGCAGTCTCGCAGGCGGGGCGGCGCGCGGGCTCACCGGCCCGCGGTCGACGCGGCGGCGGGCACCCGCAGCAGCCGCCCCAGCGGGCGCGGCAGCCACCAGTTCCAGCGCCCCATCACCGAGACGACGGCGGGCACGAGCAGCGCGCGCACCACCACGGCGTCGATCAGGATCCCGGCGGCGAGGCCCGTCGCCAGCACCTTCACCTCGACGGGCCCGGCCGTGGCCATGGAGGCGAACGCCAGGAACAGGATCAGGGCCGCGCTCGTCACCAGCCGCCCGGTGCGCGCGATGCCGCGCACCACCGCCTCGCCGGTGGAGCCGGTGGCGTCGTACTCCTCGCGCATGCGGGCGAGGATGAACACCTCGTAGTCCATCGAGAGCCCGTAGAGGAACGCGAACACCATCATGGGCACCCAGAACTCGATGGAGCCGGGCGCCCGCGTGCCGAAGACCGCCTCCGCGCCGGCGCCGTGCTGCCAGACGACGGTCATCGCGCCCCACGCGGCGACCACCGAGAGCACGTTGAGCGCCACCGCCTTCAGCGGCAGCAGCAGCGAGCGGAACGCGCGGGCCAGCAGCACGAACGTCACGGCCGCGATCAGGCCGAGCATGAGCGGGAACGCGCCGTAGACGTCGTCCACGAAGTCCTCGACCAACGCGGTGGAGCCGCCCACCGCCACGCCGGGCAGCTCACCGGCGCGCTGGCGCACCGCCGCGACGACCTCGCGCCCCTCGCGGGAGTTGGTGTCGACCGCCGGCAGCACGTCGATGGCGGCGAGACCGCCGGCTCGCCAGCCGTCCCCCTGCGGCGCGATCGCGCCGCGCACGCCCTCCACCGCCCCCAGCTCGCGGGCGACCTCCTCGGCCCGGCCGGCGGGGGCGAGCACCTCCACCGGCGCGAGCGGCGCCGCGCCGACGCCCGAGCGCTCGAGCGCCTGCAGGGCGGCCCGGGGCGGCCCCGAGGAGTCGAGCGAGCCCGCCTCCGGCAGGCCCAGCAGCATGCCGCCCGCCACCGCCGCCAGCGCGCCGAGCACGGCCAGGCCGCCGGCCGTCGCCGCCCAGCGGCGCCGCAGCACGAGCCGCGCCCACGCCGCCCAGTGGCGCTCGGCCCGGTCCGTGCGCCGCAGGCGGCGGCGGTCGGCGCGTGGGCCGATCGTCGCCAGCAGCACCGGCAGCAGGGTGAGGGCGACGGCCACCGACACGAGCGGGACCAGCAGGCCGCCGATCGCCATGGAGCGCAGGAACGGGACCGGCAGCGCGACGGCCGCGAGCAGCCCGATCGCCACGGTGGCGCCGCTCAGCACGACCGCCCGGCCCGCGGTCGCCATCGCGACCGCCACGGCCTCGTCGTCGCCCGCCCCCGCGTCGCGCTCCTCGCGCCAGCGGGTCACGACCAGCAGGGCGTAGTCGATCGCGATGCCGAGCCCGATCAGCGAGACCAGGAACAGCACGATCGAGCTCACGTCGGTCAGCGAGGCGAGCCCCCAGACCGCGAGCAGGCTCGTGGGGATGGCGACCGCCGCGATCACCGCCGGCACGAGGGCGAGCGCCGAGGCGAAGACGAACGCCAGCACGGCGAGCGCCGCGACGCCGGCCAGCAGCGTCTCCACCAGGACGCCCGTGCCGCCCGCCTCGTCCTCGGCCGCCTGCTGCAGCACGGGCGTGCCGGTCAGCACGACCGGCGCGCCCGCCACCCGCGAGCCGGCGGCCGCGCCCCTCGCGGCCGCGAGGGCCGCCGGGTCGACCGCGCCCTGCGCGCCCACGGCGCCGGCCGGCAGGTGCGCGAGCGCGAAGGTCGTGCGGCCGTCGTCGCCGACCAGGGCGTCGTCCGGCAGCGAGCCGTACGACGCCACGCGGGCGCCCGGCAGGGCGGCCGCCAGGCGCCGCTCGAGGGCCCGCAGGTCGGCGCGCACCGCCGGGTCGCCCGGCGCGGCTCCCGCGGGCAGCCGCACCACGGCCGCGAGCGCCGGCGAGCCGCCGCCCGAGCCGAGGGCCCGCTCGATGCGCTCGTTGGCGGCGTAGGCCGCGCTGCCCGGCATCGCGAAGTCGTCGTCGAGCGCGTCGGAGGCCGGGCCGGCGGCGGCCAGGCCGGCCAGCGCCAGGACCGCCCACGCCACCGCCACGAGGCGCCGGTGGCGCAGGACGGCCCGGGTCAGCGCGCCGAGCGCGCCGCCTGCAGGCGTCGGGTGTGCGTGCATCGCGGGGTGCCTCCCGTGTCCGGTGACCGTGACCGCCCGTCATGGTCGGCGCCGGGGCGCGCCGCGTCGTCGTCGCGCGGGGGTCACCTGCGCTGCGCCCGGCGGGGTGGCCCCCGGCGGCCCGCTACGCCGGCGGGGGTACGGGCGCCCTACGGCGCGGGCCGCACCAACCCGGTCTCGTAGGCCAGCACCACGAGCTGGGCGCGGTCGTGCGCGTGCAGCTTGGTCATCGCGCGGCTCACGTGGGTCTTGGCCGTCGCCGGGCTGATCACGAGCCGCTCGGCGATCGCCGCGTTCGAGAGGCCCTGCGCGACCAGCGCCACCACCTCGCGCTCACGGTCGGTGAGCTCGCCGAGCCCCTCCGGCGGCGGCCGGCGGCGGCCGGGCTGTGCGGTGAACTCCCGGATGAGGCGGCGGGTGACGCTCGGCGCGAGCAGGGCGTCGCCCCGGGCCACCACGCGGACGGCCTCGCGCAGCTCCTCCGGCTCGATCTCCTTCAGCAGGAAGCCGCTCGCGCCGGCGTAGAGCGCCTCGAACACGTACTCGTCGAGCTCGTAGGTGGTCAGCATCACCACCCGCACCGACGCCAGCCCGGCGTCGGCCGCGATGCGCCGGGTGGCCTCGATGCCGTCGACGCCGGGCATGCGGATGTCCATCAGCAGCACGTCGGGGCGGTGGGCCCGGGCGGCGGCCACGGCGCCCTCGCCGTCGGCGGCCTCGTCGACGACCTCGATGTCGTCGGCCCGCTCGAGCAGGGCGCGCAGGCCCGAGCGCACGAGCGTCTGGTCGTCGGCGAGCACGACCCGCACGCTCACGTCGGGCCCTCCGCGGTCGGCAGCCAGGCGCGCACCCGGAAGCCCGCGCCGTCGCCCGGACCGGCCTCCAGCCGCCCCCCGAGGGCCGCGGCGCGCTCGCGCATGCCCGCCAGGCCGTGCCCGACGGCAGGCGGGCGGCCGCCGTGCCCCGCGCCGTCGTCGCCGACCTCCACGACCAGCGCGCCCGGCTCGTAGCCGATCGCCACCCGCGCCACGCCCGCGCGGGCGTGGCGCAGCACGTTGGTCAGCGACTCCTGCACGATCCGGTACGCCGTCAGGTCGACCGCGCCGGGCAGCGGGCGCGCGCGGCCCGACACGCTGACCTCCACGCGCAGGTCGGCCGCCTCGGCGGCGCCGACGAGGTCCTCCAGGCGGGCGAGGCCCGGCGCGGGCGCGCGCGGCGCCGCCCCCCCGGGCTCGCGCAGGACGCCCACGGCGGCGCGGATCTCCGCCATCGCCTCGCGGCTCTTCTCGCGGATGACGCCCAGGGCGGCGCGCGCCTCGTCGGGCGCGTCGGCGACCGCCTCGGCGGCGACGCCGGCCTGCACGCCGATCACGGCGACCGTGTGGGCCAGGACGTCGTGCATCTCCCGGGCGATGCGCCGCCGCTCGGCCTCCAGGCGCGCCTGCGCCTCGCGCTCGCGCTCCTCCTCCGTGCGGCGCAGGCGCTCGGTGACCTCGTCCATCCAGGCGCGCCGGCTGCGCAGCGCCTCGGCCAGCAGCAGCAGCGCGGCGATCAGCAGCAGCTCGATCATCAGCTGGCTCCCCACCACCGAGACGAGGGAGCCGCCCTCCACGAGCACCTGGTAGGCGAAGCCGTTCACCTCCAGCAGCAGCATCACCGCCAGCGCGGGCAGCGCCCGGCCGGCCCGGGCGGCCGAGTAGAGGCCCACGGCGAGCGGGGCGGCGAGGCCGATCGCCGGGTACCCGAGCGCGTGATAGGCCATCACGAGCGCCGCCGACACCAGGAAGCCGCCCAGCGGGCGGCGACGGCGCACGAGCAGCGGGGCCGCGATGGCGACGCCCACGAGGTAGGCCAGCGCGTCCGGCTCGGCGGCGTCGGGCTCCTGCCGCGCGGCGATCGCGACCGACACGCCGAGGGCCACCGCCGCCGCCACGACGGCGTCCGCCGCCGCCGGGGGGACCCGGCGCAGGCGCTCCCGCAGCTCGCTCAGGCTCACGGGGTCACCGTAGCGGCGACCCCGCGGGCGCGTCATCGGTCCCCGGGCGCAGGCGGGACTACTCCCGCGGGGGTACGCGGGCGCCCCGCGGGGCTCAGCGGCTGGGCAGCTTCACCACGCCGACGAAGAACTCGTCGATCTGGTGCACGACGCCGGCGAACTGGTCGAAGTCGACCGGCTTCGTGATGTACGCGTTCGCGTGGAGCTGGTACGAGCGCACGATGTCCTCCTCGGCCTCGGAGGTCGTGAGCACGATCACCGGGATGAGGCTCAGGTCGGGGTCGCTCTTGATCTCGGCCAGCACCTCGCGGCCGTTCTTCCGCGGCAGGTTGAGGTCGAGCAGGATGAGGTCCGGCCGCGCGGCGTCGGCGTACCCGCCCTCGCGGCGCAGGAAGGCCATCGCCTCCACCCCGTCGCCGACGACCGAGAGGCGGTTGCCCACCTTCTTGTCGTCGAAGGCCTCCTTGATGAGCATGACGTCGCCGGGGTCGTCCTCCACGAGGAGGACCTCGATGAGCTCGGCCTTCATGCCGCCTCCTTCACCTTGGGGAGCGTGAAGCGGAAGCGCGTGCCCCCGCGATGTTCCGTGTCGAGCCAGATGCGCCCGCCGTGGTACTCGATGATCTTGCGGCAGAGTGCCAGCCCGATCCCGGTCCCGTCGTACGTCTCGCGGGGGTGGAGGCGCTGGAAGATGACGAAGATGCGCTCGGCGAACTCCTCGTCGATCCCGATGCCGTTGTCGGTGCACCAGAACTCCCAGGCGTCGCCGGCGTCGTGCGCCTCGATGCGCACCCGGGGCGGGTCGTCGCCGCGGAACTTGACGCCGTTGCCGATCAGGTTCTGGAACACGGCCACCAGCAGCACCCGCTCGCCGTCCACGGCGGGCAGGTCGCCCGCCTCGACGACCGCCCCGGCCTCCTCCAGCCGCGCGCTGAGGGCGGCGCGGGCCTGCTCGACCAGATCGTTCGCGTCGACCGTCTCGCGCGCCGCGCCCTTGCGGCCCACCCGCGAGAAGGCGAGCAGGTCGTTGATCAGGAGCTGCATCCGCTTGGCGCCGTCCACGATGAAGTGGATGTACTGGTCGGCGCGCTCGTCGAGCTGCCCCTTGTAGCGGCGCTCGAGCACCTGGCAGAAGCTCGCCACCTTGCGCAGCGGCTCCTGCAGGTCGTGGGAGGCGACGTACGCGAACTGCTCGAGGTCGGCGTTCGAGCGGGCGAGCTCGGCGGCCTGCGCCTCGACCGTGGCGCGCGCCGACCGCACGGCCGCCAGCTCCTCGACGATCCGCGCGCGCATCGCCTCGACGTCGCGCCCCACCTGGTCGACCTCGCGGGGCCCGCGCACGGGCTCGAGCGGCGCGTCGAAGTCGCCGGTCGCCACGCGGCGCGCCTCGGCGCCCAGGCGCCCGAGCGGCCGCGTCACGATCGCGTGCAGCAGCAGGCCGGCCGCGGCGACGCTCACGACGATCAGCACGCCCACGAGGACGAAGACGTTGCGCAGCCCGCGCGCGGCGTCGAAGAGCCCCTCGCGCGCGGTGGCCCGGCGGGTCTCGAGGTCGGCGCGCAGCTCGCCGGCCGAGGCGCGGACGCCGTCGAAGAGCTCGCGGCCGCGGCGGACGAGCGCGCCGGGCACCGGCTCGCCCGCGTCGACGCGCCGCAGCGCCTCGTCGGCGAAGCCGTCGCGCCAGGCGTCCGCGCGCTCGCGCACCCGGGCGGCCTCGTCGGCGAACTCCTCTGCCCCGCGCTCCAGGCGCTCGAAGCCGCGGTAGGCGTCGCGCTCGGCGCGCACCCCGGCGCGGTAGGGCTCGAGGAAGGCGTCCTGGCCGGTCAGCGCGTACCCGCGCACGCCGGTCTCCTGGTCGACCAGCGCGTTCTCGAGGGCCAGCGCGCGGTTGAGCGCGGCGTCGATGCCGTCGACGAGGAACGTGCGCCGGTCGGTGAGGCGCTCGTTGGCGCGGACGCCCACGACGATGCTCGCGACGGCCACGAGCAGCAGCACGCCGATGGAGGCGGCCAGGATCTGCCCCACCCCGAGCCGCGCCAGCCGGGACGATCGCCTCGGCGGCGGCCCCTCGGACCCCTCGCCGGTCACCCCGCCCCGCGGCCCCCGGCGCGCGACTCGAGCATCAGCAGGGCGACGTCGTCGCGCAGCGGGCCGCCGTGCAGGTCCTCCACCCGCTCGATGAGGCCCTCCAGGCGGGCGCGCGGCGCGTCGGCCGGGCCGTCGCCCATCACGTGCTCGGCGACCAGCCGCACGAGGCCGTCGTCGCCCAGCAGGTCGTCGCCCACCCGCGCCTCGCTCAGGCCGTCGGTGTAGAGCAGCAGCGACCAGCCCTCCGGCAGGTCGACCCGCACCTCCGGCCAGCCCTCGGACGCCACCCCGAGCGGCCGTCCGCCAGGGCGCTCGGGCAGCGGCGTCACCGCGCCGCCGGACAGCAGCAGCGGCGCCAGGTGGCCCGCCCGCCACATCGTGAGGTCGCGCCTGCCCGGCGCGATCTCGACCGCGCAGACCGTCGCGAACAGGCTCGCGAGGTGGCGCTCGCGCTCCAGCACGCGCTGGAGCGTGGCCAGCACCAGGTTGCCGCGGGCGCCCGACAGCACCAGCGCGCGCCACGAGCTGCGCAGGCACACGCCGAGCGCCGCCTCGTCGGGGCCGTGGCCGCAGACGTCGCCGATCAGCACGTGCAGGACGCCGTCGGGCGTCTCGACCACGTCGAAGAAGTCGCCCCCGAGCAGCGCGCGCCGGCGCCCGGGGCGGGAGCAGGTGGTGACCCGGATCGACGCGTCGTCGACCGACGGGCTCGGCAGCAGGCCGCGCTCAAGGCGGGCGTTCTCCTGGGCGTGGACGGCGGCGATCTCGAGCTGGCGGCGCGCCTCCTCGCCGTGGCTGCGGCCGATCGCGTAGCGGATCGCGCGCAGCAGGGCGTCGCCGCGCGACTGCCCCTTCACCAGGTAGTCCTGGGCGCCCGACTGCACCGCCCGCACACCGGCCGCCTCGTCGTCGAGCCCCGTCAGCACCACAACGGCCAGGCTCGGCGCGGCCTCGCGCACCCGCGCCAGCGCGTCGAGCCCCATCGAGTCCGGCAGGCCCAGGTCGAGCAGCACGCAGTCCACCACCGGCCCGAGCTGGTCGAGCGCCTCGAGCGCCTCCCGCACGGTGCGCGCCCGCGTGACGACGAACGGCGTGGCGAGCTCGGCGAGCTCCTCCTCGACCAGGAAGGCGTCGCCGTCGTCGTCCTCCACCAGGAGCACGCGGATGGCCCCGCTGCGGTCGCCGGGCGTCGGGGACGGGTGCACTGCGCTCAACGTGGCGGTGCGGTTCGTGGGCGGCGGCGGCGCATGGCCGGGCGACGATATCCGCCCGCGCCGGCCCCCGTCACAGGTCGGTGAGGGGCTCCCCGGCGCCGGGGTAGGGCAGGCGCTTGGGCTTGGGGGGCTCGGGGCTGGCCTGGTCGGCGGCGCGGGCCAGCTCGGCGGCGCGGGCGTCGGCGGCGGCGAAGACCCGGTCCTCGGAGGCGCCGTCGAGCAGGGCGATGAACTGGTCGCGCTCGATGGTCTCGCGGCGCAGCAGGATCTGCGAGAGGCGCTCGAGCTCGAAGCGGTGCTCGGTGAGGATGTCGCGGGCCCGCTGGTGGGCCTCCTCGATGATGCGCCGGATCTCCGAGTCGATGGTGCGGGCCAGGTCATCGGAGTAGTCGGGCTCGGAGTGCATGTCGCGGCCGAGGAAGGGGGCGCCCTGGTTGTGGCCGAGCACCCGCGGGCCGAGCTTGTCGGACATGCCGAAGCGCATCGTCATCTGCTTGGCGGTGGCGGTCACCTTCTCCAGGTCGTTGGCCGCCCCGGTGGTGATCTCGGAGAAGACAGCTCCTCGGCGGCCCGCCCGCCGAGGGTCATCGCCATCTGGTCCTCGAGCTGGGCGCGGGTGGTCAGGAAGGTGTCCTCGGCCGGCATCGAGATGGTGTAGCCGAGGGCCTGGCCGCGGCTGACCACGCTGATCTTGTGGACCGGGTCGGCCTCGGGCAGGAAGTGGCCGACCAGGGCGTGGCCCATCTCGTGGTAGGCGGTCACCACCCGCTCCTTCTCCGAGAGCAGGCGCGACTTCTTCTCGGGGCCGGCGATCACGCGCATGATCCCCTCCTCGAGCTCGGCCTGGTCGATCACCCGCCGGCCCTTTCGGGCCGCAAGCAGCGCCGCCTCGTTGACCAGGTTGGCCAGGTCGGCGCCGGTGAAGCCGGGGGTCTGGCCGGCCAGGGCCATCAGGTCGATGTCCTTGGCGATCGGCTTGCCCTTGGTGTGGACGCGCAGGATCTTGGCCCGCCCCTCGCGGTCGGGGCGGTCGACCACGATCTGGCGGTCGAAGCGGCCGGGGCGCAGCAGGGCCGGGTCGAGGATGTCGGGCCGGTTGGTGGCCGCGATCAGGATGATGTTGTCCTTGGCCTCGAAGCCGTCCATCTCGACCAGCAGCTGGTTGAGGGTCTGCTCGCGCTCGTCGTGGCCACCGCCCAGGCCCGCCCCGCGGTGGCGGCCGACGGCGTCGATCTCGTCCATGAAGATGATGCAGGGGCTCGACTGCTTGGCCTGCTCGAACAGGTCGCGCACCCTGGATGCGCCCACGCCGACGAACATCTCGACGAAGTCGCTCCCCGAGATCGAGAAGAAGGGCACCCCGGCCTCGCCGGCCACCGCCCGGGCCAGGAGGGTCTTGCCGGTGCCGGGCGGGCCGAACAGCAGCACCCCCTTGGGGATGCGGGCCCCCAGCGCCTGGAACTTCTTGGGGTTCTCGAGGAACTCCTTGATCTCGTGCAGCTCCTCGACCGCCTCGTCGGCGCCGGCCACGTCGGCGAAGGTGATCTTGGGGGCGTCGGCCGACATCCGCTTGGCGCGCGACTTGCCGAAGCTCATCACCTTGGAGCCGCCGCCCTGCATGCGGTTCATCAGGTAGATCCAGAAGCCGATGAACAGGATGAAGGGCGCCAGCCAGATCAGGCTCGACCACCAGGGCGACTGGGAGATGCCCTTGACCTGGAAGGGCACCTTGTTGGCCTCGAGCTGGTTGACCAGGTTCTCCGAGTAGTCCTCGGGGTAGCCGGTGGTGAAGGTGCGCTCGTCCTTCAGGGTGACGTCCACCTCCTTGGACTCCACCTTGATCGTCGCCCGCTCGACCTCGCCCTGGCCGATCATGGTGACGAACTGGTCGAAGGTGGGCGCCGGGGTGGACGGCTCCGAGGAGACCACCAGCCGCTGGGCCACGAACACCAGCAGGATCACGATCAGGATCGGGAACGCCGCGCTCTTGAGGAACTTGCTCACCGTGCTCCTGACGACCCTCGGGACGGGCGTCGACCGGCCCGGGTGCGATGACCGCGACGACGGATCGTGCCTCCGCGCCGAGGATAGCAGCGGTCCGGCGGGCCCCCTACAGCCGCAGGGCGGCGATGTACGGCAGCGTGCGGTGCCGCTCCTGGTGGTCCAGCCCGTAGCCGATCACGAACACGTCCGGCAGGTCGAAGCCGACGTAGCGGGTGCGCATGCTGAGCCGCCGGTGGCCCGGTTTGGTGAGCAGGCTGCAGATCTCGAGCGACGCCGGGTCGCGCGAGGCGAGGTTCTTCATCAGGTAGGAGAGCGTCAGCCCCGAGTCGATGACGTCCTCCACCACCAGCACGTGGCGGCCGGCGATCGGGGTGTCGAGGTCCTTCAGGATCCGCACGACGCCGGATGAGTGGGTCGAGGAGCCGTACGACGAGACGGCCATGAAGTCGAGCTCGCACGGCACCTCCAGGCGCCGCACGAGGTCGGCGATGAAGAAGACCGCGCCCTTCAGCACGCCGATCACGAGCAGCTCGCGGCCCGCGTAGTCGGCGGAGATCTGCGCCGCCAGCTCGGACACGCGCCGCTGCAGCTCCTCCTCGCCGATGAGGACGTCGCCGATCTCCGCCGCTGCCTCCGTGCTCATGCCCGCTCCATCTCGAGGACCAGTGCCGGGCCGGCGCGCACGACGAGGTCGTCCGCCGCGCGGTGGCCGGCCACCCATACGACGCGGTCGCCGCTGGCGACCACGGGGACGCCCGCGCGCAGCCGCGCCGGCACGCCGCGCGCGGCGAGCAGCCGGCCGACGGCCTGGTGCCCGCCGCCCGGGAGGGGCAGGCGGTCGCCGTCGCGGGGCGCGCGCACCCGCAGGTGCTCGGCACCGGCGCCGCCCGCGAGCTCCGGGCGCACCGCGACGCGCTCCGGCGAGGGGGGCAGCCCCTCGCCCGGGCGGGCGCGCAGCGTCGCGCCGCCGAAGCGCGCGACGCCCGGCACGCCCAGCCGGGCCGGCGCGGGCGCCGGCCCGGGCGGCCCGCTCACCACCAGCGCGCCGCGCTCCACGAGCGCGCGCCCGCCGCCCGGCAGGCCGGCGGCCGCCCCGCCGCCCGCGGCGAGCGCGAGCACGCGCTCCACCGCCGCGGCGCCGAGCGCGTCGCCGCCGAGCCCCGCCGCGGCGATCAGGCGCCGGGCCAGCAGCCGCCGCATGGCAGGCCGCTCCGTGCGGAGCGCGGCCACCGCCAGCCCGTCCCCCGCCGGCGCGGCCGCCCGCGCCCACGCGGCGTCCACGAGTGGCTCCAGCAGCTCGGCCTCGTCGCGCAGCGTCGCCGCGAGGGCGGCGACGTGCCGCTCGGCCGCCGGGTGCACCTCGCGCAGCGCGGGCAGCAGGCCGCCCCGCACCCGCGCCCGCGCGTACGCGGGGTCCTCGTTGGAGGGGTCGCGCACGACGTCCAGGCCGCGCTCGGCGCACCACGCGCGCGTCTCCTCGCCCGACACGGCCAGCAGCGGCCGCACCAGGTCGCCCGCCCGGGGCGCCATCCCCAGGGCCCCGGTTCGCCCGGTGCCGCGCGCCATCCGGAAGAGCACCGTCTCGGCCTGGTCGCTCGCGGTGTGCCCGGTCGCGATGCGCTCGTAGCCCCACTCCGCCGCGGTCGCCCGCGCCGCCGCCAGCCGCGCCTCGCGCGCCCGCTCCTGCACCGCCGGCCCCGGCGCCAGGCCCGGCGCCGCGACGTGCGCCCGCAAGCCGAGGCCCTCCGCCGCCGCGGCCACCGCGGCCGCCTCCTCCGCCGACGCCTCGCGCAGCCCGTGGTCGACGCTCAGCACCCCGACCGGCCCGTCGTGGACCTCGGCCAGCAGGTGCATCAGGCAGGTGGAGTCGGCGCCGCCCGAGACCATCGCGAGCACCGGCCGCCCCGGCGGCAGGAGGCCGTGACGTCGGCAATGGTCGGCGACCCGGGCCGCGAGGGAGCTCGGCACGGGCGGATTATCGCCTGCCCGCCCACGCGACGTCGGCAGGCGGTCGGCGGGCGCCCGGGCGGCCGGTCCCGCGAGGCCCCCGGAGGGCGCCTCGATGGGGGACGGTCCAAGTGGACCTCGACCGCTCGCGCGATCGGACCCTTCCCGCCGACGGGCCGCCCGAGGGCACGCCGGTGGCAGAGATGTCCAAGTGGACCCCGAGCCTCCGCCCACATGGACGGCCGGCGGCGGGAGCCGCCCGACCGGCCCTCCGGGGGCCGTGTCGATGGGACGGTCCAAGTGGACCTCGACCGCTCGCCCGATCGGCCGGACCCGCCCGACGGGCCGCCCGAGGGCCTCCGGTGGCAGGGATGTCCAAGTGGACCCCGAGCATCCGCCCAATTGAACCGCCCCCGCCGAGGGCCGTCCGGAGGCGGCGATGCCGGCGCGGGCCCCGAGCCTTCGCTCACGGGGATGGTCCAAGTGGACCTCGACCGCTCGGCCGATCGGACCCCTCCCCGCCGACGGGCCGTCCGCGGGCCTGCCGGCCGGGGCGGCGAGAGGTCCGAGTGGACCCCGGGCGCCCGCCCGATCGGCGCGTCCCCCGAGGCCGGCGACCGGGACGGGCCGTAGGCTGGACGGGCGGTGCCCGTCCACCTCACCACCTCGCCGGCGGAGCTGGCGGAGCTCGTCGTCTGCCCCGGCGACCCCGACCGGGCGGCGCTCGCGGCCCGCGAGCTGCTCGAGGGCGCGCGCGAGACGACGCGGGCGCGCGGGTTGCTCGGGTTCACGGGCCGCTGGCGGGGCGTGCCGGTGTCGATCCAGGCGACGGGGATGGGCGGCGCCAGCACGGCGATCGTGGTGACCGAGCTCGTCGAGCTGGGCGCGCGGGCGCTCGTGCGGGCGGGATCGTGCGGCGGCCTGCAGCCCGACCTGCCGGCCGGCGCGCTGGTGGTGGCGGACGCCGCGGTGGCCGACGACGGCGTGGGCCTGACGCTCGCCGGGACGACGTCGCCGCCGCCGGACGCGCCGCTGACGGACCGGCTGGTCGCGGCCGCGGTCGCCTCGGGACGGGCGTGGGCGCGGGGGCCGGTGGTCTCGACCGACCTCTTCCATGACCCGGCGGGCCCGCGGGCGCCCGGCTGGGCGGCGCGCGGGCTGCTGGCGGTCGAGATGGAGGCCGCCACGATCTTCGCGCTCGCCGGCCGCCACGGCGTGGCGGCCGGCTGCGTGCTCGGCGTGTCGAACGTGCTGGCCGGGGCGGAGGACGCGTGGATGGGCGCCCGGGCGTTGCGGGAGCTGGGGATGGCGGTGTGCGCCGCGGCCCTCGACGGGCTCACCGGGGCCGCGGGCGGGAACGGCGGGGGCGGCGCGGTCGCCCGCGGCGGCGCTCAGGAGCCGAGCTGATCCGCGTAGGAGTCGAGCTGCGCCCGGTCGATCGGGCCGACGTGGTTGGAGGCGACGCGCCCCTGCCGGTAGATCACCACGGTGACGGGCAGGCCGGGGACGTCGAAGTCGGCGGCGACGTCGCCGCGGCGGTCGATCCCCAGGTCGAAGCGGGCACCCACGCGGTCGGCGAAGCGCCGGCTGTCGTCGGGCCGGTCGTTGACGGCGAGGCCCACGACGTCGATCTCGGGGTGCTCGCGCGCGAACTCGGCGAGCGCGGGCATCTCCCTGCGGCACGGGTCGCACCACGAGGCCCAGAAGTTGAGGAGCACGGGGCGGCCGCGGCGCTCCGCCAGATCGAAGGCGCCCTCGCCGGTGAGCCGCGGCACCGAGAAGCGCGGCGCGGGGGCGCGCTCGGCCACCGGGCGCAGCCGCTGGTCGACCTCGCCGCCGAGCCCCGCGGTCTCCGAGCACCCGGCGGCCACGGCGGCCACGCCGACGAGCAGGGCCAGGACGAGCGCGCGGACCACGCGCCGACGATAGCAACGGGCACCGGTAGCCTCGCCCGGCGATGAGGGCGCTCTCCCGCATGGACCGGCGGCTCGGCACGGCGGTGCGCCGCGCAACGCACGCCCTGCCCGCCGGCCCGGGGGCGGCGCGGGCGGTGGCGGGCGCGATGAGCCCGGCGTTCCGCATCGTGGTGGCGGCCATGGTGGCGCGGGCGCCGACGCGGGGCGCGGGCATGGAGGCGCTGGCGGCGGGCGCGGGGCGAGCCTGGTCGCGCGGGCGCTGCGCGACCGCCTCGGCCGCCCGCGGCCCGGCGCCCGGACGGAGGGCGGCTTCCCCAGCCGCCACGCGGCCGCCTCGTGGCCATCGCGCTCGCCGCCGGCAGGGCCGACCGCGCGTGCGCCGGGCCCTCGCGGTCGCGGCCGCGGCCGGCCTGCTGGCGCGGGTCGCCGCGGCGGAGCACGAGCCGGCCGACATCGCCGCCGGTGCCCTCGTGGGCGTCGTCGCCGCGCTCGCGGTGGAGCGGCTCGTGGGCGAGCGGTTAGGTTAGGCGCCGCATGAGCCCGGCCCTCCCGCCCATCGACGGCCCGCGCGCCCGCGCCGTGACCGCGATCGGCCGGCTGGTGAGCGGGCTGCTCGTGACGCTTGGCCTGCTGGGCGTGCTGAAGACGAGCCTCGACGACCTCGGCTCGGACAGCGCCGAGGAGTTCCTGGTCTTCACGGTGCACCCGCTGACCGGGCTCGCCTGGCTCCTGCTCGGGCTCGTCGGGGTCGCGATGTGCGCGCGCACCGCCGGCTGCCGCGCCTACCTCGTCGGCGCGGGCGTCCTGCTGGCGCTGTGGGCGCTGCTCGCGGTGGCGATCGGCGACTCGGCCACCCAGCTCCTCACGCGGGACGGGGACGTCGTGGCGCTGCACCTGGCGCTCGCCGCCCTCTCGCTGCTCGCGGCGGCCGCCCCGTTCCCCCGGGCGCTGGCGACGGTGCTCGACCGCCCGGCGGACGCCGCCGCCGGCGAGGAGGCGGAGCCGCACTAGCGCGCGGCCGGCCCTACGAGGCGGCCATCCAGCGGTGCTCGGGCGCGAACCGGCTGACGCGGTCCTTGCCGGTGGCCTTCGAGTGGTAGAGCGCCTTGTCGGCCTGGTCGAGCAGCCGGGAGCCGTCGTCCTCCTCGCCGTGGTGGTACTCGGCCACGCCCGCCGAGACGGTGGCCACGGCGTGCTCGCCGCCGGCCACGAGCACCGCCACCGCCGCCACGGCGGCGCGGATGCGCTCGGCGGCCTCGAGCGCCTCCTCGGCCGGCCCGGGCACGAGCAGCGCGAACTCCTCCCCGCCGTAGCGGGCCGCGATGTCCGACGCGCGGCAGTTGGCCCGGATGCGCTCGCCCACCGCGCTCAGCAGGCGGTTGCCGGCGTCGTGGCCGTGGCGGTCGTTGAAGCCCTTGAAGTCGTCGATGTCGAGCAGCACGAGCGACAGCGGCGCGCCGTAGCGCTCGGCCCGGCGGCACTCGCGCGGCAGCGCGTCGGCGAAGAACGCGTAGTTGTGGACGCCCGTGAGGCGGTCGGTGATCGACTGGCTCGCGATGCGCCGGGCCTCGCGGGCCTGCGCGCGGTGGCGGGCGCCCACGGCGAGCCCGGTGGCCGCGAAGGCGGCGAGGCCGAGGCCCAGCGCGGTGCCGTCCACGCCGGGCCGCCCGGAGGCGACGGTCACGGTGAGGCCCGCGGCCGCGAGCGCGGCGGCCATGCCCTGCGCGCCGCCCAGCGGCAGCGCCAGCGCGAGCGGCAGCGAGAAGAGGGGCCAGGCCGACGTCGCGCCCGCCAGCACCAGCAGGGCCGGGACCAGGATCGCCGCGGCGAGGGCGATGCCGCGACGCCGGGCGTGCGCCCGGCGCTCGCGCGCCGCGTATCGATCGTGGACCGCGTCGGGGATCTGACGGCCTTCCGTGGAGGACGGCGGCGACCCTAATGGCGGGGTCGGACGGATCGCCGGCGGATAGACTCCCGCGGTGACCCCAGCGCCGTTCACGCCGCATCCGGCCATGCCCGGCCGCTCGTTGTTGACGATGCGGAACCACCCGCCGGACGCGATCCGGGCGGTGCTCGAGCTCGCGATGCGCCTGCGCGCGACGCGCGACGCCGGCTGGCCGCCGATGCTCGCCGGCCGGGTGGTCGCCCTCATCTTCGAGCGCCCGTCCACCCGCACGCGCGTCTCGTTCGCGAGCGGCATCGCCCGCCTCGGCGGCACCAGCATGGTGCTGTCGTCGTCGGACCTGCAGCTGGGCCGCGGCGAGACCGTCGAGGACACCGCCAAGGTGCTCGGCCGGATGGTCGACGCGGTCGTGCTGCGCACGGGGCCCCACGCCACCCTCGAGGAGCTCGACCGCCACGCCGGCGTGCCCGTCGTCAACGGCCTCACCTACGAGCACCACCCCTGCCAGGCGCTCGCCGACGCGCAGACCCTGCTCGAGCGCTTCGGCGACCTCGCCGGCCTGCCGGTGACCTACCTCGGCGACGGCAACAACGTGTGCGTGTCGCTGATGATCGTCGGCGCGCTGACCGGCATGCGGGTGACGGCGGCCTGCCCGCCGGGGTTCGCGCCCGACCCGGAGACCGTCGCCTGGGCCGACGCGGTCGCCCGCGAGCGCGGCGGCGCGGCCCGGGTGGTGGAGGACCCGCGCGAGGCCGTCGCCGGTGCGCGGGCGCTCTACACCGACACGTGGGTGTCGATGGGCGACGAGGGCTCGGAGGGGGAGCGGCGGGCCGTGTTCGCGCCGTACCGCATCGACGACGCCCTGATGGACGCGGCGGCGCCCGACGCGGTCGCCCTCCACTGCCTGCCGGCCCACGCCGGCGACGAGATCACGTACGAGGTCCTGCACGGACCGCGCTCGGCCGTCTGGGACCAGGCCGAGAACCGGATGCACGCCCAGGCGGCCCTGCTGGCGCACATCCTTCCCCCGCCCCGGTGAGGCCCGGCCCCGGGTGATCCCGCTCAAGGACGTCAACCCCACCCGGCGTCCGGCCTACCTGACGATCGCGCTGATCGTCATCGCGACACTCGTCTTCGCGTACCAGTCGGCGAAGCCCGACGACGGCTCGCTGGGGGGCCGCCAGGCGTTCATCTGCGAGTACGGCCTCATCGCCGAGCACGTGATCGACGGCCCCCAGCGCCCCGACGACGCCTGCCTGGCGCTGAACCAGCGGCAGGACCGCTGGACGGGCCTGGTCACCAGCCAGTTCCTGCACGCGGACGCCCTCCACCTGATCTTCAACATGCTGTTCCTGTGGGTCTTCGGCAACAACGTCGAGGATCGCCTGGGGCGGTTGCGCTTCGTGCCGTTCTTCCTCCTCTGCGGGGCGGCCGCCGGCCTCGCGCAGTCGGCCTCCGACCCGGGCTCGACGATCCCCCTGATCGGGGCGTCGGGCGCCATCTCGGGGGTGCTCGGCGCCTACCTCGTGCTGTGGCCGCGCGTGCGCATCTGGACGGTGGTGCTGCCGCTGGTCTTCCTGCCGTTCAAGCTGCCCGCCTGGATCTGGCTCGGGATCTACTTCGCGACCCAGTTCCTCTACCTGGGCGACGCCGCCACCTCGAACGGCGGCGGCGTGGCCTACCTCGCGCACATCGGCGGCTTCGTGGCCGGCGCGGTGCTGATCCGGCCCTTCCTGCTCGGCCGCGAGGAGCCGCCGCCGCCCGCGGCGCCGCTCTCCGTGCCGCGCTGGTGAGGCGGGCCGTGGGGCTGCTCCGCCGGGGCCCGCGCCGACCGGAGCCCGCGCGCTGGGTGCGCGTGGGTTTCGCCCGCCACCAGCCGGAGGCCGAGATGCTCGCCGGCCTGCTCGCCGAGCTGGACATCCCCGTGCTGGTGCGCCGCACGACGATGGACGTGCCGGACATGCTCGCCGGCGGACCGCGCGAGCTGCTCGTGCCCGCCGACCGCGAGCTCGAGGCCCGGGCGCTGCTCGACCCCTACGAGCCGATCGGCGACGCGCCCGCCTGAGAAGACGGGCGCGGGCCGGGCCGGTGCGCCATCATCGTCGGCGTGGGAGCGCGCGCGACATTCGGCGCCGGCCTGTCGCGGTCGGCGGACGCCCGGGCGGCGGCCGCCGAGGCGTGCGCGGCGGCGCGGGCCGGGCTGGGCCCCGGGGCGCCGACCCTCGTCGTGGTGTTCGCCTCGCCGGACCTCTGCGACGACGGCGACGCGCTGCTCGAGGCGGTCCACGGCGAGCTCGCCCCCGAGCACCTCATCGGCGGGATGGCCGAGGCCGTGGTCGCCGAGGGGCGCGAGGTGGAGGGCGGCAGCGGGCTGGCGGTGTGGGCGGCGCGCCTGCCCGGCATCGAGGTGATCCCCTTCCGGCTGGTCGCGCGCCCGCTCGGCGAGGGGCTCGGCGTGCTGGGCTGGCCGGACGCCGTCGCCGACGCGCCCGCCGGCAACATCGGCCCCGTCGTCATGCTGGCCGACCCGTTCACCTTCCCGGCGGACGGCCTGCTCGACGAGCTCAACCAGGAGCCCGGCGCCCCGGTGGTGGTGGGCGGCCTGGTCTCGGGCGCCCGGCGCCAGGGCGACCACCGGCTCTTCGCGGGCCGGGACGTGCTCGAGGAGGGCGCGGTGGCCGTGGCCCTGCGCGGGGCGCACCTGCGGACCGTCGTCAGCCAGGGCTGCCGGCCGGTGGGGCCGGAGATGACGGTGACCGCGGCCGAGGGCGCGGCAGTGCACGAGCTCGCCGGCCGGCCCGCGCTGCAGAAGCTGCAGGAGGTGATCGAGGCGCTCGAGCCGCGGGAGCGCGACCTCGCCCTCAACGGCCTGCTGACCGGCGTCGTCATCGACGAGAACCGGCCCGAGTACGAGCGCGGCGACTTCCTGGTGCGGCCCATCCACGGGGGCGACCGCGAGAGCGGCGCGCTGATGGTCGGCCAGGGCGTGCGCGTGGGCCAGACGATGCGCTTCCACGTGCGCGACGCGGACTCCGCCGACGAGGACCTGCGCCTGGCCCTGCGGCGCGCGCGGGCCGAGCTCGGCGACGCCGAGCCGGGCGGCGCCATCCTGTTCACGTGCAACGGCCGCGGCAGCAACATGTTCGCGGAGCCCGACCACGACGCGTCGGCGATCGCCGCGGAGCTGGGGCCCGTGCCCGTCGCCGGGCTGTTCTGCAACGGCGAGATCGGGCCCGTCGGCGGGCGCAGCTTCCTGCACGGCTTCACCGCCACGATGGTGCTGTTCGGCGTCGAGCCCGGGGATCACCCCGACGTGTAGTTCACACCGCCCTCCATGTGAATTGCGTGTCGATGTTTCTCCTCGTGTGACCGCGGTGCATACTCCGCCCGACATGTACAAATCGGTGGAGGTCACGTGGACGAAGCAGGGGACGGCGGGCGTCGCGGAAGCATCGGCAACGAGATCTTCGAGCAGGTCGAGCAGCTCATGAAGGACGAGGGCCTCAGCCGCACGAACGCGTTCCAGCGACTCTCCGAGCAGACGGGGCGGCGCGCCGGCACCGTCGCCGCCAACTACTACCGGGTGGCCCGCCAGCGCGGCGCCGCCCTGCAACCGCGCGCGCCGCGCGGGAGCCGCGGGCGCCGCGGCGCGGGCCGGGGGGCGACCCAGTCCGGCGACGCGTCGGCGGCCCTCGCCAAGGCGATGGACGCCCTGCAGGAGCTCGCGGGCGTGGTGCGCGCCCAGGAGAAGGAGCTCGCGACGCTGCGTTCGCAGTCGGAGCAGTTCGGCAAGTTGAAGAACCTGCTCGACAAGATGTGATTCACGCTACGGCCGCACGGGGTGCTTCTCGCCCCGTGCGGCCGTGAGCGCCTCCGCGACGCCATCGAGGCCGATGGGCCCGCGCAGCAGCTCGCGGGCGGGCGCCGGGTCGCGTGACAGGTGGCCGAGCGCCGCGCGGAACGCGTCGGGCGTGTGGTGGAACGACCCGCGGATCGTGATCTCCGAGTAGTGCAGCGGGCCGGTCGGCAGCTCGACGACCGAGCCGGCCGGGCAGCCGCCGTGCAGCACCACCTCGCCGCCCGGGCGCGCCAGGGCGACCGCCGCCTGCCAGGCCTGGGGGCGGCCGACGGCCTCGACCACCAGCCCCGCGCCGCGCCCGTCGCCGAGCGCCGCCCGCAGCGCCGCGACGCCGGCGGGATCGCGCGGCACCGCGTGCGCGCCCGCCGCGCCCATGCGCAGCGCGCGCTCGCGGCGGTCGGCGTGCGGGTCGGCCACGTGCACCGCCGCGCCCGCCGCGGCGAGCAGGCGCGTCAGCAGCTGGCCCTGCACGCCGCCGCCGAGCACGAGCACCTGCCGCCCCTCGACGGCCCCGCACCGCGCGGCCGTGTGCACGGCGCAGGCGAACGGCTCGGCCATCGCCGCCACCTCCGGCGGCATGCCGGCCGGGATCGGGTGCACGTTGCGCTCGACGATCGGCGCCGGCACCCGCAGGCGGTCGGCGAAGGCGCCGGTCAGGAACACGATCCCGGCGCACAGGTTGGGCCGCCCGGCGGCGCAGTCCGGGCAGCGCCCGCAGCCGGCCGAGTTGCCCACGATCACGCGGTCGCCCTCGCGCAGCCCGCGCACGCCCACGCCCACCTCGGCGACCGCGCCGGCCACCTCGTGCCCGAGCGGCGCCGGCAGCGGCCCGAGCGCGGGGTGGGCCCCCGCGGCGAGCATCTTCGCGTCGGTCGCGCAGGTCAGCGCGGCCTCCACGGCCACGACGACCTCGCCGGGCCCGGGGCGCGGGTCGGGGACCTCCTCCAGGCGCAGGTCCCCCGCGCCGTGCAGCATCAGTGTTCGCATGCCCTCCACCCGACGCTACACCCACTAGGCTGCGCCGCGGCGTCCCCACCGGAGGTTTCCACGCCCTACCCAGAGCACCTGCGCACGCTCGTCGAGGAGTACCTCCAGGGCCTCGACTTCGCGGCCACCGACCCCCTCGAGCGCGAGGAGATGGCGGGCACCGAGGGGCTCGTCAAGGCCATGCGCCACTCCCTGCTGGCCGGGGGCAAGCGGATCCGCCCCGTGCTGGCGCTCGCCACCTGCGAGGCGCTGGGCGAGCCCGCCGAGCGGCTGCTGCCGGCGGCCGCCGCGCTCGAGCTCGTCCACACCTACTCGCTGATCCACGACGACCTGCCGGCGATGGACGACGACGACCTGCGCCGCGGGCGGCCGACCTGCCACAAGCTGTTCGGCGAGGACACCGCGATCCTGGCCGGCGACGCGCTCTTCGCCGAGGCCGTCCGGCTGGTGGCCGAGCGCCAGGACGGCGGGCCGGCGGCGCAGGTGGGGATCCTGCTCGAGCTGAGCCGCGCCACCGGGGTCGGCGGCATGGTGGGCGGCCAGTTCCTCGACCTGCAGGACGCGGGCGCCGCCTCCGGCACGGCGCTGCGCCGGGTGCACGCGCTGAAGACCGGCCGCCTGATGGCCTGCGCGGTCCACTGCGCCCTCGTCCTGGCGCGGCCCGGGCCGGCCGTCGACGCCGCGCTGCGCACGTTCGCCCGCGAGCTGGGGCTGCTGTTCCAGATCGTCGACGACATCCTCGACGTCGAGGGCTCCGAGGAGCGCCTCGGCAAGGCCGTGGGCGGCGACGCCAAGCGCGGCAAGGTGACGTACGTGAGCGCGTACGGCCTGGCCGGGGCGCGGCGGCTGGCCGCCGAGACCCACGAGCGCACGCTCCGGGCCCTCGGCGCCCTGCCGGGACCGGCCGACGACCTGGTGGGCATCGCCGACCTCACCTTCGCGCGCCAGCACTAGGGGTCGGCCCCGCGGCCGCCTGCGGGTTCCCCGCAGCCGTCCCGCCCGGCCGTCCACCCCCCGACCATCCGAACGGCCGATGACCGGCCGGGCGCCCGGGGCGGATCCTGGTGCGACCGAGGTCCCGGGGGACGAGCCCCCGGCGGCCACCAGGGATGGAGATGTCGCGATGAGGTCGGAGAGGACGAGGCGCGCCGCGCGGCGCGCCGCACTGCTGTGCTGCGCGGGCGCCGCGATGGCGGCGGGGGCCGCCGCGCCCCCCGCGCTGGCGGACGACGCGGCGGACGCCCGCGCCTCGATGGCGGACGCCGTCGAGGCCGCCGTGCCGGTCCCCCAGGCCACGGCGCGGCCGCTGCCGCGGCCGTCGGGCGGACGACTGAGGGCGGTCACGGCGAGCGCCGTGTTCGGCGACGCCCTCGGCGACAGCCTGCTCGCGCCTGACCTGACGACGATGATGCCGTTCACGAGCGACGACGGCCGCTACACGGTGGCGATCGGGCTGGACACGAACGCGCTCGTCGAGGGCGACGCCGTCACCACGTTCGTCAACGCGGACGGGAACCCGGCGACGGGCTCGCCCACGTTCGACGGCGCCGACGTCGCCGTCTCGATCATCGGCCAGACCGGCACCGACGCCGTCGGCGCGACGCGCTGGAGCGGCGTCGACTGGCAGCCCGTCTCGTCAGGCTCCCTGATCGGCCTCCCCTCGGGCGCCACCGACGTCGTCTGGTCGATGGCGGCGGGCGAGCTCGGCGTCCTCCCCGGGACGCCGACGACCCTGCACTTCGGGTCGATCTACCAGGGCTACTACGACGACTACTTCGACTTCGCCCCCGAGCCGGGGCTCGCGCCGTTCGCCTTCACCGCCGGCGCGGCCGCGCCGCCCGCCGCGGCGCCGGTCGCCGCGCCGCCGGCGGCGGGCCCCGCGCCGGCGGCGGCGGGGACGGGGGCGGTCCGGCCCCCGGCGGCGCAGCCGCTGGTGGTGCGCAGCTTCGCCCTCACCCGGCGCGGCGGCGCGATCCGGGCGCGCATCGGCTGGGCGCGCGGCGCGGGCCGGGTGGTGTGGACGCTGCGGCTGCGGGCGCGCGCCGACGGGCGCACCGCCACCCGCACCGTCCGCGGCGCCGGCGCCGCCGGCACGCGGGTCGTGACGCGCACCGTGCGCGTGCCCCGGGCCTGGGCCGGCGCGAGGGTCACGGCCACGCTGACCGTCCGCGACGCGTCCCGCACGCTCACCCGCTCGCGCAGCCTGCGCGCCTGAGCGCCGCGGTGGGCCGGCTCGCCGCCACCGCGCTCGCCCTCGCCGCCCTCGCGGGGGCGGGGGCGACGCCCGCCCCGGCCGCGACGCCGCCGCCCGCCGGCCCCGTGTCGTGGGTGGTCGGGCTGGAGGCCGGCGCGCCGGCGGCGGCCGTCGCGCACGAGCTGCGGGCGGCCGGCGCCCGGGTGGAGCGCATCCGCCCGCTCGGCGCCCTCGTCGTGGCAGGCGGCGACCGCGCCGCGGTCGCCGCCGCCCTGGAGGACGCCGGCGGGGTGGACTACGTGGAGCGCCGCCTGGAGCGGCGCCTGCACGGCGAGCCGGCCCAGGCGATCGACCCGGCCACGGGCCGCGCCTTCGACTGGGCCTTCGACGCCGTGAACGCCGCCGGCGGCCTGTCCGCGGTGGGCGGCGGCGCGCCGGACGTGCCCGTCGCCGTGGTCGACTCGGGCGTGGACGCCGGCCACCCCGACCTGGCCGGCCGGGTGCGTCCGGGCCGCGACGTGCTCGGGGCCGGCTCGGTCGAGGACCTCGTCGGCCACGGCACCTTCGTCGCCGCGCTGATCGCCGCCGCCGACGGCAACGGCGCAGGAGGACGCGGCGTGGCCGGCGCCACGCCGGTCGTGCCGGTGCGCGTGTCGACGGGCCCGGGCGTGACGAGCGCCGACCTGGCGGCCGGCATCGTGGCGGCCGTCGACCTGGGCGCCCGGGTGGTGAACGTGAGCATCGGCGGCCCCCGGCTGTCGCAGGTGGAGCGCGACGCGCTGGACTACGCCGCGGGCCGCGACGTGCTGGTGGTCGCCTCGGCCGGCAACGGCGCGCTCGACGGCAACGCGCCCGAGTACCCGGCGGCCGCCCTCGGCGGGCACGAGGGCGGCTGGAGCAGCGGGCTGAGCGTGGCCGCCACGGACCCGCTCGGCAGGCCGGCGCCCTTCTCCACGCACGGCCCCACGGTGTCGGTGGCCGCCCCGGGCGCCGGCGCGGGGCCGTGCACGGAGGGCGTCTACTCCGCCATCCCCGCGACCGCCGCGCTGTGGGCCGGCGGGCCGTGCGACCGGACGTTCGAGGGGCCGCTCCACGGGCGCGGCCGCTACGCCTACGGCGAGGGCACGAGCTTCTCGGCGCCGCTCGTCGCCGGGGCCGCGGCGCTGGTGCGCCAGGCGGAGCCGGGGCTGCGCGCCGACCAGGTCGCCCACGTCATCCGCCGCTCCGCGCGGCCGGCGGCCGGCGGCGGCTGGGACGAGCGCACCGGCGCCGGGGTGCTCGACGTGACGGCCGCGGTGGAGCTCGCGCGGCGCTACGACCTCACGGCGCCCGCGCTGCGGTTCACGGCCGAGGAGTCGCCCGGCGCCGTCCGGGTGCGGGCGGCGGCCGACGACGCCTCGGCACCCGGCCGCGAGACCGCCGGCGGCGTGGCGCTGGAGGTGGGTTGGTCGCGCGACGGCGCCGCCTTCGCGGCGCTCCCGACGGGCGGCGCGGCGCCCCTCGACGGCCGCTACGAGGCGAGCCCGGCGCAGCCGCTCTGGTTCCGTGCGACGGCCTGCGACGCGAACCGCAACTGCGCCACCCGCACCGCGGGCCCGTTCACCGGCGCGGGCCCGCCCACCGCCGCGCCACCCGCCCCGCGGCCGGCCCGGCCCCGCGCGCGCCTGCTCGCCGTGGGGGCGACCGCCTGCGGGCCCCGGCGCGCGCCGTGCCTGCGCGTGGCCTGGCGCGCCGGGCGGGCCGGCGAGGGCCGCCTGCGGTACCGCGTCGAGGCCCGCCGGGCGGGCGCCCGGGCGGTGGTCGCGCGCGCCGGCGGGTGGGCGGCCGCGGGCCGGCGCCGGGTCACGGCGCTGCGGCCGCGGCGGGCCCTGCCGTGCGGGCGGGTGGTGGTGCGGCTGACGGTCCGCGGCCCCGCCGGCGTCGCGGTCGCGACGCGCCGGGCGGTCGTGCGGCGGGCCTGCGGCGCGCCGCCCCGGGGCGCCCGCGCGCGGATCCACACACCGCACAGTTACTGAACAGTCGCCCTGTGCGAGGCGGCCGCGACGTGGGATACAGTCGAACGGTTCGGCCACGCGCGCACTAGGAGCGTCACGGTGCCCAATCGTCCACGCGCACTCGAGATCGGTATGGCGACGTACCTGATCAAGAAGCGCCTCATCAAGCGCGAGGCCCGCTTCCCCGTGACGTTGATGCTCGAGCCGCTCGAGATCTGCAACCTGGCCTGCCACGGGTGCGGGCGCATCCGCGAGTACGAGCACGTCTTCGACAAGCGCATGCCGGTCGAGGAGTGCCTGCGGGTGGCCGAGGAGGCCGGCGCGCCGATCGTGAACATCCCCGGCGGCGAGCCGATGATCCACAAGCAGATCGACGAGATCGTCAACGGCATCACCGCGCAGGGCCGCTTCGTCTACATGTGCACCAACGGGCTGCTCATGAACCGGGCGTTCGGCCGCATCCCGCCGAGCACCAGGTTCGCCTTCGTGGTGCACCTGGACGGCATGCGCGAGGTGCACGACCGCGCGGTCGACCGCGACGGCGTGTTCGACAAGGCGACCGGCTACATGCGCGAGGCCATCGAGCTGGGCTACCGCGTGTGCACCAACACCACGATCTACCGCGGCGTCCCCGCCGAGGAGTACGTGGAGCTGTTCGCCTTCCTCAAGGAGATGGGCGTCGAGGGCTGCATCACCGCGCCGGGCTTCGACTACGAGTCGGTCACCCACGACCGCGAGCAGTTCCTCGCCAAGCGGGAGTCGCAGGAGCTCTACTCGCGCGTGCACGAGCTCTGCGACGACATGGACATCCCCTTCTACAACAACCCGCTCTTCCACGAGTTCCTGCAGGGCAAGCGCGACTACCGCTGCACGGCGTGGGCGATGCCGACGTACACCGTCGAGGGCTGGCGCAGCCCCTGCTACCTGCTGGCCGACAAGCACGTGGGCAGCCTCAAGGAGCTGTACGAGGAGACGGACTGGGACGCGTACGGCACGGACCGCGACCCGCGCTGCGCGAACTGCCTGATGCACTGCGGCTACGAGGCGAGCACGATCCTCGACGCGTTCTCGAAGCCCCGCGACCTGGTGACGCTGGCCAGGGCGTGATCGCGGTGGTCTGCGCCGTCCCCGCGGAACGGCGGGCCCTCGCGGGCCTCGCCGGGCCGGACCTCTCCCTGCACCTCTCCGGGATGGGCGCCGCGGCCGCCGGCCGCGCGGCGGCCGCCCTGCCCGGGGGCCTGCGGGCGATCCTGTCGGCCGGGTTCTGCGGCGCGCTCGACCCGACCCTGCGCGTGGGCGACCTCGTCGCCGGCGAGGAGGTGCTCGACGAGGCCTCCGGCGAGCGCTTCCCCGCCGACGGGCGGCTGCTGGCGGCGGCCCCCGGGCGGCGCGGCACGATCGTCAGCGCCCGGCGGCTCGCGCGCACGCCGCGGGACCGGGCCCGCCTGGACGGGCTGGCCGTCGACATGGAGAGCGCGGCGATCGCGCGCGAGGCCGCCGGGCGGGGGACGCCGTTCCTCGCCTTGCGGGCGGTGACCGACGAGACCCGCCACCGGCTGCCCGACATGGACCGCGTGGTCGACGCCGCGGGGCGGCTCACCCCTGGCGCCGGGCTGGTGCACTTCGCCCTGCACCCGCGCGAGATCCCGGCGCTCGTGCGCCTGGGCCCGGCGGCGCGCACCGCCGGCGGCTCACTGCGGGCGGGCGTGGAGCGGCTGGTCGAGGCGCTGTGATGAGCCGGCTGGCGCTCGTGACCGGGGCCACCGGGTTCGTCGGCGGCCACGTCGCCGCGCACCTGCTGGGCGAGGGCTGGCGCGTGCGTGCGCTCGTGCGACCCGAGAGCGTGGCGTCGGGGCGCCTGCCGGCCGGCTGCGAGCCGGCGGTCGGCGACCTGCTCGACCCGGCCGCCGTCCGCGCGGCGGCCGGCGGCGTGGACGCCGTCTTCCACGTCGCGGCCCGCTACTCGCTGGCGCGCTCGCGGGCGGCCGAGGTGGCGCGGACCAACGTCGAGGGCACCGCCAACGTGCTGCGGGCCGCGCGGGAGGAGGGCGTGCCGCTCGTGCACACCTCGTCGGTGGCGACGATCGGCCTGCCGGCCGACGGCACGCCGGGCGACGAGGAGACCCCGCTCGACCCGGCCATCGTGATCGGCGCCTACAAGCGCTCGAAGGTCGCCTCGGAGCGGCTGGCGCTGGAGGCGGCCGCCGAGGGTCAGCACGTGGTGGTCGTCAACCCGACCGCCCCGGTGGGCCCCGGCGACCACGTCCCCACGCCCACCGGCCGCATCGTCACCGACGCTCTGGCCGGCCGCATGCCCGCCTACGTCGACACGGGGCTCAACCTGGTCGACGTGCGCGACGTGGCCGCCGGCCACCTGCTCGCCCTCGAGCGCGGGCGCAGCGGCCGGCGCTACATCCTCGGCAACGAGAACATGACCCTCCGCGAGATCCTGCACCTGCTCGCGGCGCTCGCCGGCCGACGTCCGCCGCGCGTGCGCATCCCCCACGCGCTGGCCGTCGCCGTGGCCGCGGCGGACGAGCTGGTGGAGGGCCGGATCATGGGACGCGAGCCCCTCGCGCCGCTCGACGGCGCGCTCATGTCGCGCAAGCGCATGTTCGTCGACCCCTCGCGCGCCGTGCGCGAGCTCGGCGCGCCGCGCTCGCCGGTGCGGGACGCGCTCGCGGACGCGATCGCGTGGTTCAGGACGCGGGAGGTGGCGGCGTGACGACCCGGGCGGCACACGACCCCGGCGCGCGGGAGGCCGCGCGCGACGCGCTGCGGCGCGGCGTGGAGCGCCTGCGCTCCCAGCAGCACGACGCCGGGTACTGGTGGGCCGAGCTCGAGTCCAACGCGACCATCACCGCCGAGCACACGATGATGCTGCACGCGCTGGGGCTCGCCACCGACGACCTGCGCCGGCGCCTGGCCAACGAGCTGCTGGCCACGCAGGGGGAGGACGGCGCCTGGCGCGTCTGGCACGAGGGCCCGGCCGACCTCTCCACCACCGTGGAGGCCTACTACGCCCTGCGGCTGTGCGGCGTGCCGGCCGACGACCCGCGCATGGCGCGCGCGCGGGAGGTCGCCCGGGCGCTCGGCGGCGTCAACCGGGCGCGCTTCTTCACCAAGCTCTGGCTGGCCGTGATGGGCCGCTACCCCTGGGACCGCATCCCGGTGCTGCCGCCCGAGATGATCCTGCTGCCGCCCCGCGCGCCGCTGTCGCCCTACCGCTTCGCCTGCTGGGCGCGCGGCACGTTCGTGGCCCTGATGGTGGTGCTGTCGCGTCGCCCCACGTACCCACAGGCCGTCGGCCTGGACGAGCTCTTCCTCGAGGAGCCCGGCGCCGGGCCGATGCCGGGGCCGCGCACGCCCGGGCGCTGGACGCCGATCCTGACCCGCCTGATGGGCCTCGCCGCCGCCTACAACCGCCGGCCCGTCCGGCCGCTGCGCCGCCTCGCCGAGCGGCGCATCGCGCGCTGGATCTGTGAGCGCCAGGAGGCGGACGGCTCCTGGGGCGGCATCCAGCCGCCGTGGATCTACTCGATCTTCGCCCTGCACGCGCTGGGGTACCCGCTGGACCACCCGGTCATCGCGCGCGCCCTGCACGGCTTCGACGACACCTTCTCGCTGCACCCCGACGACGGCGAGCGGCTGCGCATCCAGGCGTGCCTGTCGCCGATCTGGGACACCGCGCTCGCCGCGGTGGCGCTCGAGGACGCCGGCGTCGCGCAGGACGACCCGGCCCTGCGGGCCGCCTGCGACTGGCTGCTCTCGAAGGAGGTCACCCGCATCGGCGACTGGCGCGCCATCCCGCGGCGCGGGCGGGCCGGCGGCTGGTCGTTCGAGTTCGAGAACGAGTGGTACCCCGACACCGACGACACGGCCGAGGTGCTGATCGCGCTGCGCCGCTCGGGGCTGCCCGCCTCCCACCCGGCCGTGCGGCGCGGCGTCGACTGGCTGCTGGCGATGCAGAGCCGCAACGGCGGCTGGGGCGCGTTCGACGTCGACAACGACCACGCGATCATGCGCCAGCTGCCGCTGTGCGACTTCGGCGAGGTCATCGATCCGCCCACCGAGGACGTCACCGCGCACGTGGTCGAGGCGCTCGTGCACTGCGGCGTGCCGCGCTCGCACCCGGCGGTGCGCCGCGGCGTGGCGTTCCTCTGGCGCTCGCAGCGGCCCGACGGCTCCTGGTGGGGGCGCTGGGGGGTCAACCACCTCTACGGCACCGGCGCCGTGCTGCCCGCCCTCGCGGCGGCCGGCGAGGACATGAGCTGCCCGGCGGTGCGGCGCGCCGTGGCGTTCCTCGCCGGGCACCAGAACGACGACGGCGGCTGGGGCGAGCGCATCGAGAGCTACGCCGACCCCGACTGGATCGCGCGCGGCCCCTCGACGGCCTCGCAGACCGCCTGGGCGCTGCTCGCGCTGCACGCCGCCGAGCCGGACCACCCCGCCGTCGACCGCGGCCTGGCGTTCCTCGCCGAGACCCAGAACGACGACGGCTCCTGGGACGAGGAGCACTTCACCGGCACCGGCTTCCCGTCCGACTTCATGATCCGGTACCACCTCTACCGGCAGGTCTTCCCGGTCAGCGCGCTGGGGCGGCTGGCCGGGTGAGCGCCGTCCGCCCGCAGGCGGCCCGGCACCCCGGGCGGGAGGCCGTGCGCGCGCACGACGAGAACTTCCCGGTCGCCTTCCTGCTCGCGCCGCGCGACGTGCGCGACGACATGGCGACGGTCTACGCGTTCTGCCGCGCCACGGACGACCTCGGCGACGAGGGCCCGGACGGCCCGGGGGAGCGGCTGGTCGCGCTCGACCGCTGGGAGGACGAGCTGCGCCGCGCCGCCGGCGGCGGCGCGGCGGGCCCGCTGGCCCGCGCGGTCGCGGACGTCATCGAGCGGCGGGGGCTGGCGCTCGACCCCTTCACCCGCCTGATCGAGGCCAACCGCATGGATCAGCGCCGCTCGCGCTGGGACACCCACGAGGAGCTGCTCGACTACTGCCGCCACTCGGCGACCCCGGTCGGCGAGATGGTGCTCGGGGTGCTCGGCTACCGCGACCGTTGGCGGGTGGCGATGAGCGACCACACCTGCGTCGGGCTGCAGCTGGTCAACTTCTGGCAGGACATCGCCCGCGACCTGCGCGAGCGCGACCGCGTCTACCTGCCCCGGGCGGCGATGGCGGCCTTCGGCGTGACCGAGGACGACCTGCGCCGCGCCGCCGCGACGCCGGCGGTGCGGGCGCTGGTGGCGAGCGAGGTCGAGCGCGCGCGCGGCCACCTGCGGGCCGGCGCGGGCCTGCACCGCCTGGTGCCGGCGCGCGTGTCGCTCGACATCCGGATGTTCACCGCCGGCGGCCTCGCCCTGTGCGACGCGATCGCCCGGCAGGGCTTCGACACGCTGCGCGGCCGCCCGGCGCCCGGCCGGCTGGGGCGCGCGCGCATCGCGGCCGGCGCGGCGCGGCGCGCGCTGCGCGGGGCATGACGCTCGAGGAGGCCTACGGCCACTGCCGGGCGGTCGCCCGCTCCGAGGCGCGCAACTTCTACTACGGCTTCATCCTGCTGCCGCCGGAGCGGCGGGCGGGGATCTACGCCGCGTACGCGTTCAGCCGGCGGGCCGACGACAGCGTCGACGACGGCCGCGACCCGGGCGCACGGCGCGCGGCCGTCGACGCCATGCGCGGGCAGCTCGACGCCTGCGTGGCGGGGACGCCGCCGCCCGACGACCCGGTGCTCGTGGCGCTCGCCGACACCATCCGCCGCTTCGCCATCCCGCGCCGCCACCTCGACGCGCTGCTCGACGGCGTCGAGATGGACCTGACGGTCACGAGCTACCCCGACTGGGCCGCCCTGCGCGGCTACTGCGACCGCGTGGCGGGCGCGGTGGGGCTGGTGAGCCTCCACGTCTTCGGCTTCGACGACCCCCGCGCGCCCGCCCACGCCGAGGAGCTCGGGGTGGGCCTGCAGGTGGTCAACATCATGCGCGACGTGGCCGAGGACGCCGCGCGCGGGCGCGTCTACCTGCCGGCCGACGAGATGCGGGCCCACGGCGTGGACGCCGGGCAGCTGGCCCGGGGGGTCGTGACGCCGGGCTTCCGCGCCCTGATGGCCGCCCAGGCGGCGCGCGCGCACGAGCACATCGCAGGCGGCGAGCGCCTGCTGCCGCTGCTCGACCGGCGCGCCCGCATGTGCGTGGCGATGCTCTCCGGGCTCTACCGCGAGATCCTGCGCGAGATCGAGGCCCGCCAGTACGACGTCTTCGGCCCCCGGGTCGCGCTGTCGCCGGCGCGCAAGGCGACCCTGCTGGCGCGCAGGAGCGCCCGCGCGCTGACGTGAGCGCCCGCCCGCGCATCGTCGTGTGCGGCGGCGGGCTGGCGGGCGTCGCCGCCGCCTGCGAGGCCGCGCTGCGCGGCGCCGAGGTGACCCTGGTCGAGCGCCGGCCCTTCCTCGGCGGGCGCGCGTTCAGCTTCACCGACCCCGCCAGCGGGCGCGAAGTGGACAACGGCCAGCACGTCTACCTGGGCTGCTGCCCGGCGTACATCGGGCTGCTGCGGCTGCTCGGCACGCTCGGCAGGACGACCCTGCAGCCCCGCCTGCGCGCGCCGGTGCGCGACCGCGACGGCCGGCGCGGCGTGCTCGCCGCCGCCCCGCTGCCGCCGCCGCTGCACCTGGGCGCCTCGTTCGCCGCCTACCCGCACCTGTCGGCGCGCGAGAAGGCCGCCGCGCTGCGCGCGCTCGCCGTGCTCACCGCCCTGCCGCCGGGGCCGACCGACCGCCTCGACGAGCGCACCTTCGCCGACTGGCTGCGCGACCACGGCCAGGGCGAGCGCGCCATCGCCCGCTTCTGGGACCTCATCGTGCTGCCGACCTGCAACGACCGCAGCGACCGGGTCTCGGCGGCGCTCGCCGCCTTCGTCTTCCAGCGCGGCGTGCTGCGCTCGACCCGCGGCTCGGCGATCGGCTGGTCGCGCGTCGGCCTCACCCGCCTGGTCGACCCCGCCGCACGGGCGTTCCTCGAGGCCCGCGGCGGGCGCGTGCTGACCGGGCGCGCCGTGGAGCGCGCCGACGGCGACGGCGTCGCCCTGCGCGACGGCGAGCGCCTGCCGGCCGACGGCGTCGTGCTGGCGCTGCCCCCGGAGCGGGCCCGCGCGGCCGCGCCGGAGGCGCTCCCCGCCGACCCCGCTCTCGGCGCCTCGCCGATCGTCAACGTGCACCTCTGGTACGACCGCCCGGTCATGGACGAGCCGTTCACCGCCGTCGTCGACGGCCCCGCCCAGTGGATCTTCAACCGCAGCGCGATGGGCGCCGTCGCCCGCGAGGGCGAGCACCACGTGGCCGTCTCCATGTCCGGCGCCCGGCGGGAGGTCGGCGTGCCGCGCGAGCGCCTCGCCGCCGAGCTGCGCGCCGAGCTCGACCACGTGCTGCCGGCCAGCCGGCGGGCGGAGCTGGTGGCGAGCGCCGTGGTCAAGGAGCCGCGCGCCACCTTCGCGCAGGGGCCCGGCCAGGCCGCCCGCCGGCCCGGCACCGCGACGGCGCTCGCCCGCGTCGCCCTGGCCGGCGCGTGGACCGCCACCGGCTGGCCGGCGACGATGGAGGGCGCGGTGCGCAGCGGCATCCTGGCGGCGCGCCACCTGGTGGCTGCCCCCGCCATGTGACGGATGTTACGGTCGCCCGGTCCGGCGGGGACCGTGGTGGTGACGCGTGGCGCAGTCATCGGATGAGGGGCTCCCCCGCCGCCCGTGGGGCGGCGGGCTCGTGGCCGCGCTGATGGCGCTGGCGGGCGAGCTGGGACGCGGCGGGCGCGCGGTCGCCCGCCGTCTCGCGGCGGGCCTCGCGCGCCTGCGCCGCGCGGCCGCCACGGTGGGCGACGGGCGCCGCGAGGCGCTGATCATGGCCGGGGCCTACGGCCTCTACAACGCCGTGCGGGGCCTGTGGGGCGGAACGCTCGACGAGGGGCGCGCCAACGCGGACGGGCTCGTCGAGCTGGAGCGCTCGCTCGGCGTCCACTGGGAGCCGGCCCTGCAGCGGTTCTTCGTCGACCACGGGCTGGCGATGCCCTTCTGGAGCGCGCTCTACCTCGTGAGCCAGATCGTCGCCCTGCCGCTCACGCTGATCCTGGTCTTCCTGTTCGCGCGCCGCGCCTACGCGGCGCTGCGCGGCATGGCGCTCATCGCCTGGTGCGCGGGGCTGGTCTGGTACGCGGTGCAGCCGGTCGCGCCGCCCCGGCTGATGGCCGACCCGCTGGCCGACACGGTGAGCGCCCAGACGCCGGTCGACCTCGAGTCCGACTTCATCCAGGCCTTCTACAACCCGGTCGCGGCGATGCCGAGCCTGCACGTGGGGCTGGCCGTCGTGGTGGGCTGGGCGCTGTGGGCGCTCACCCCCTGGTGGCCGACCCGCCTGCTGGGGCTGCTCTACCCGGTGCTGATCGCGATCTCGATCGTGGTCACCGGCAACCACTGGATCCTCGACATCGCCGGCGGCCTGGCCGTGGTGCTGCCCGCGGCGGCGATCGCGGCCTGGCTGGTGCGCGGCGGCCGCCGGGCGGGTGACATCCGGCCCGCTGACCCCGGGCCCGCGCCGCCCTAGGCTCGCTGAGGTACGATAGGGGCCCGCGGCCGGGAGGACCCGCACGTGACCGACCTCATCGCCTCGCTCGCCGGCCTCGCGCTGCAGGCGTCGGGGGCGCTGGGCGGCGCGCCGGAGCAGGAGCACCTGTTCCAGGCGCGCCAGATGCAGGCGCTCTCGCTGGGATGGCACATCGTCATCGTGTGCTTCGGGGTGGCGTTCCCGGCGATCGTGCTCTTCATGGAGGCGCTCCACCTGCGCACGGGCGACCCCCTCTACCGCGTCATCGCCAAGCGCTGGTCCAAGGCGATGCTGGTCCTGTTCGCCGTCGGCGTGGTCTCCGGGACGATCCTCTCGTTCGAGCTCGGAATGCTGTGGCCCGAGTTCATGGCGACGTTCGGCGACGTCTTCGGGCTCGGCTTCGCGCTCGAGGGCTTCTCGTTCTTCGTGGAGGCGATCTTCATCGCGATCTACGTCTACGGGTGGGACCGTCTGCCGGCTTGGGTGCACTTCCTCACCGGGATCCCGGTCGCGATCGCCGGCGTCACCGGGTCGATGTTCGTGCTCATGGTCAACGGCTGGATGAACGCCCCGACCGGCTTCAGCCTCGAGGACGGCCGGGTGACCGACGTCCGCCCGGTGGACGCGCTGCTGAACGACCACGTCTGGCACGAGCTGGTGCACATGCTGCTGGCGGGCTACATGGTCGCCGGCTTCTGCGTCGCCGGGGTCTACGCGTGGGGTCTGCTGCGCGGGCGGCGCGACCGCTACCACCGGGTGGCGTTCCTCGTGCCGTTCACCGTCGCCGCGCTCGCGAGCCCCGCCCAGGTGGTGGTCGGCGACTGGGCGGCCCGCCAGGTGGGCGAGACCCAGCCGGTCAAGCTGGCCGCGTTCGAGGGCCTCGGCTCGACCCAGGCGGGCGCCTCGCTGCACCTCGGCGGCTGGTACCGCGACGGCGAGGTGATCGGCGGCATCGAGCTGCCGCGCATGCTCTCGCTGCTCGCCGCCCACGATCCCGACGCGGTCGTCGCCGGTCTCGACAGCGTGCCGCCGGACGAGCGGCCGCCCGTCAACGTGGTGCGGCTGGCCTTCCAGGCGATGGTCGGCATCGGGTCCGCGCTCGCGCTGCTGGGCGTGCTGTTCGTCGTCGCGTGGTGGCGGCGGCGCGGGCCGCCGGCCTCGCCGTGGTTCCACCGGGCGGCCGTCCTCGCCGGCCCGGCGGCCGTCGTCGCGCTGATCTGCGGCTGGATCGTCACCGAGGTCGGCCGCCAGCCGTGGATCGTCTACCGCGTCATGCGGGTGGAGGAGGCGGTGACCGCCGCGGACGGCATCCCCGTCGGGTACGGGTTTGTCGCCGCGGTGTACGCGGCGCTGTCGGCGGTGGCGGTCTGGATGCTGCGCCGGGTGGCACGTGCGCCGCTCGACGAGGAGGTCGAGGGCGCGTCGACCCTGCCGCGGAGGCCGGCGTGAGCCTGGCCGACGCGTGCGCCGTGCTCGTGATGCTCGGCCTCACGGCCTACGCGGTGCTCGGCGGCGCCGACTTCGGCACGGGGCTGTGGGAGCTGACGGCCGGACGACGTCGCCGCCGGGAGGTGCACCGGCTCGTGGAGAGCTCCATGGGCCCAGTCTGGGAGGCCAACCACGTCTGGCTGATCTTCGTGCTGGTGGTGACCTGGACGGCGTTCCCGGTGGCGTTCGGCTCGGTCGCCTCGACGCTCTACGTGCCGCTCTTCCTGGCGGCCGTGGGGATCATCCTCCGCGGCGCCGCCTTCGCCACGCGCGGCGTCGGCGGCGGCCCGCGCGCGCGCCGCTGGTACGGCGCCCTGTTCGCCACCTCATCGCTGCTGACGCCGTTCTTCCTCGCGGCCGCCCTCGGCGCGATCGCCTCGGGGCGGGTGCCGGTCGGCAACGCGGCGGGCGACGCCGTGGCGAGCTGGTGGAACCCCACCTCCGTCCTGGCGGGGGCGGTCGCGGTGGCGACCGGTGCCCACCTGGCGGCCGTCTACCTGGCCGCCGACGCCCGTCGCACGGGGCGCGCCGAGCTCGTCGAGGCCTTCCGCGCCCGCGCCCTCGCCTCGGGCGTTGCGGCGGGCGCGCTCGCGCTGGGCGGCCTGGCGGTGGTCCGCGAGGACGCACGCCCGCTCTACGACGGGCTCGTGGAGGAGGCGCTTCCGATCGTCGTGCTGTCCGGAGCGGCCGGCGTGGCGACCCTCGTGCTGGTGTGGCGGCGCCTGCTGGGGCTCGCGCGCGTGACCGGCGCCCTGGCCGTGGCCGCGGTGCTCTGGGGCTGGGCCGTGGCCCAGTCGCCCGCGCTGCTCCCCGGCGAGCTGACGATCGATGAGGCGGCCGCGGGGCGGCCGACGCTCCTCGCCGTGCTGGTGTCGAGCGGGATCGGGGCGCTCGTGCTGGTGCCCTCGCTCGCCTACCTCTTCCGGCTCGTGCTGCGCGGGCGGCTGGACAAGGACCCCGCGCCGGGATCGGGGGCGCCGCTGCCGTGACGCCCAGGGCCATCATGGGCGCGGCGCTGGCGTGCCTGGCGGCGGGCGCGGCCCTGCTGATCGTGGTCGATCACGCGGTTGCGCGCGTCGCCGGCGTGGTGCTCCTCGCCGCGTTCATCGGCCTCGGCACGCTGGCCGTCGCGAACCCGGACGACCTCGGCGGCCCGGGATCCGACGGCTGAGCGCTACCTGGGCGCGGGCGGCAGCGCCACCATCGGGCGCTCGGGGTCGGCGAGGGCGCGGCGGTGGATCAGCACGATGCGCTGCATCAGCTCGCGGTAGGTCGGGGGGCTCCCCGCCCCCTCCACGTCCAGCTCGGCGGCGAGGCGGTTGGCCCACACGACGAGGCTCACCTGGGGCTCGGCGTCGCGGTCGAGCAGGGCCTGCTCCAGCACGAGGCCGCCGAGGCCGCGGAGCTCGGACATCACCACGACGCGCGGGCGGGGGGGCTTCGGCTTGGCCCGGCTGCGACGGCGCGGGGCGACGGGCGCCGGCGCGGGGAGGCTCGGCAGGGCGGCGGTCGGCGGGGTCACGCGGGTCTCCTGGGAGGCGCCGGTCGCGGGTGCCGGCGGGTTGATGTCGCCCCCCTCTTCGGCCGCGTCGGGGTCGACATGAGGACCCCGGTCACCTGGATCAGAGGCCCACCGTGGGCTCGTCCCCCACGCGCGAATGGTGGGCCACGATGCGCACCAGCCCGTGCGGGTCGGCGATGCCCGCGTAGTCGAAGCCGCTGTCGGACACGTCGGAGCCGGCGGTGTCGAACTCGACCGTGCCGACGCGCAGCAGGCGGTCCATGAGGCTCTGCGAGACGTTGACGTTCTGCACCCGCCCGAAGGCCGCCGTCTTCTCGCGGCGGCTGAGGATGCCGGTGCGCACCCGCAGCCGCTCCGTGGTGACCACGTAGAGTGTCGCGTAGCGCCGCAGGCCGTCGTAGACCACCACGCCCGCCACCAGCAGCAGCGAGATGGCGAGCCACTGCCAGTAGGGCAGCCCGGTGCCCGCGTCGTTGGCGCGCACGATGCCGGCGATGATCACGGGCAGCAGCGCGAGCGGGATCCACACGAGGAAGTGGCTCAGGTGGGCGCGCCACGACGGGCGGCCCTGCCAGAGGATCGTCTCGCCGGGCAGCAGCTCCATGCGGGAAACCTAACCGCGCGCGCCGACGGACCGCGGGGCGGGCGCCGATCGTGGCGGGCGTTACGATGTCCCCCGGCTCTCACAGGACGAGCCCGACACCCGGGAGGAGCGCACGCCATGAGCAGTGACGGCCCGACGATCAGGTCCCTGGAGTCCGAGGACCGCCGGTTCCCGCCGCCGGACGACTTCGCCGCGAGCGCCGTCGCGACGGCCGAGCTCTACGACCGGGCCGCGGCCGACCCCGAGGCGTTCTGGCTCGAGCAGGCGCGCGAGATCCTCGACTGGTACACGCCGCCGACGGTCGCCTGCGACGCCGCGAACCCGCCGTTCTTCAAGTGGTTCACCGACGGCGTGCTCAACGCGAGCGTCAACTGCCTCGACCGCCACCTGGCGGCGCGCGGCGACCGGGTGGCGTTCCATTGGGAGGGCGAGCCGGGCGAGCGCCTGGACATCACGTACCGCGACCTCCACGAGCGGGTCTGCCGCCTGGCCAACGGCCTGCGCGCCCGCGGGATCGGCAAGGGCGACCGGGTGGCGATCTACCTGGGCATGGTGCCCGAGGCCGTCGTGGCCATCCTCGCCTGCGCCCGCATCGGCGCGCCGCACACGGTGGTCTTCGGCGGCTTCTCGCCCGACAGCCTGCGCGACCGCATCATCGACTGCGGCTGCACCGCGCTCATCACCGCCGACGGCAGCTGGCGCGCCGGCAAGGTGATCCCCCTGAAGCGGAACGCCGACGCGGCCCTGGAGTCGTGCCCCGACGTGCACACGAGCGTCGTGGTGCGGCGCACCGAGAGCGAGATCGCCTGGAGCGAGGGGCGCGACGTCTGGTACCACGAGCTCGTGGCCGACCAGCCGGCCGAGTGCGACCCGGAGCGCATGGCGGCCGAGGACCCGCTCTACATCCTCTACACGAGCGGCAGCACCGGGAAGCCCAAGGGCATCCTGCACACCACCGGCGGCTACCTGACCGGCGTGGCCGCGACCCACCGCTGGTGCTTCGACCTGAAGGACGACGACGTCTACTGGTGCGCCGCCGACGTCGGCTGGGTCACCGGGCACTCGTACATCGTCTACGGGCCGCTCGCCAACGGGGCGACCAGCGTGCTCTACGAGGGCGCGCCGAGCACCCCCGACAAGGACCGCTGGTGGAGCATCGTGGCCAGGTACGGCGTCACGATCCTCTACTGCGCGCCCACCGCCATCCGCAGCTTCATGAAGTGGGGCACCGAGTACCCCGAGCGCCACGACCTCTCGTCCATCCGCCTGCTCGGCACGGTGGGCGAGCCGATCAACCCCGAGGCCTGGATCTGGTACCGCACCCACATCGGCGGCGAGCGGGTGCCGGTGGTCGACACCTGGTGGCAGACCGAGACCGGCCAGATCATGATCTCGCCGCTGCCGGGCGTGACCACCCTCAAGCCCGGCTCCGCCACCCGGCCGCTGCCCGGCATCACTGCCGACGTGGTCGACGCCCGCGGCGAGAGCGTGCCGCTGGGCCAGGGCGGCTACCTCGTGCTGCGCAGGCCGTGGCCGGCGATGCTGCGGACCCTCTACGGCGACGACGAGCGCTACGTCGACACGTACTGGAGCACGTACGAGGGCATGTACCTGGCCGGCGACGGCGCCCGCCGCGACGACGACGGCGACTACTGGCTGCTCGGGCGCATCGACGACGTGATGAACGTCTCGGGCCACCGCCTGTCGACGATCGAGATCGAGAGCGCGCTGGTCGACCACCCGCTGGTGGCCGAGGCGGCGGTGGTGGGCCGCGCCGACGCCACCACCGGCCAGGCGATCGCCGCCTTCGTCACCCTGAAGGGCCACGCCACCGGCGACGAGTCGATCATCGCCGAGCTGCGCCAGCACGTCGCCACGAAGATCGGTGCCATCGCCCGGCCGAAGTCGATCGTGCTGACCGACGACCTGCCGAAGACCCGCTCGGGCAAGATCATGCGGCGGCTGCTGCGTGACATCTCCGAGAACCGGCAGCTCGGCGACGTGACGACGCTCGCCAACGAGGAGGTCGTGCAGGAGATCGCGGGCATGGCGGAGTCGGCCCGCTCCAGCGAGGGGTCCTAGGACCGCGCCGGCCGGCCCCGCCCGCGGCTACAGGCCGGGCGGGACCGGGCGGCCGGCCTCGGCGAGGCGGCCGGCCGCGTGCGCCAGGGCGAAGGCCAGCGCGTCGCGCGGCGCCGAGCGCCGGTCCGACTCGCGGTGCCATGCCAGCACCCCCTCGAGCGCCAGCGCCAGCGCCAGCCGGTCCGCCGGGGCGTCGACGGCCAGCGCCACGACGGCGGCCAGCGACGCCACCTCCAGCGCCGGACCCGCCTCGCGCGGCCGCTCGGCCAGGCGCGGCGTGACCCCCGCGCGCGCGGCGAGCAGGTCGACCGCCGCCCGCGCCGGCCCCTCGCCGCGCCAGGGCACCACCGACACCACGCCGCCGCGCCCCCACGGCGCCAGCGGGATCAGGTCGCCCGGCAGCGCGCCGGCCTCCGCCGCGGCGAGCCGGGCGGCGAGCGCCGCGAGCGCCCGCCGGTAGGCGTCCCAGGCCCCGGCCGGCACCGCCGGCGCCACCAGGCGCCGGGCCGCGCCGCGGCGCCCAGCCGCAGCCGGTCGGCCCGCTCGTGCGCCGGCCAGCGGCCCGGCGCGGGCTCCAGGCGCACCGCGGCGGCGTGCGCGTCGTACAGGTCGATGCGCGCCCGCACGGCGGGCGCCCGGGGCATGCGCGGCATCCGGGTCCTCCCGGCCGTTAGCCGCGGCTAGCGGGCGGACCGCGCCGGCGGCGGCGACTTGACGTAGCAACAGGCTAACGGGCTACCGTCCGCCCCCGATGGACGACCGCCACCGACAGAACCGGGCCGCGGCGCTGCTCTCGGTGGCGTCGAACGCCGTGCAGGCCGTCGTGAAGCTGGCCATCGGCCTGCTCACCGGGTCGGTGGCGGTGCTCTCGGACGCGGCCAACTCGGCCGGCGACCTCGTGGCGTCGGGCATCGCGTTCGCCGGCGTGCGGGCGGCGGCGCGCCCGGCCGACGAGGACCACCCCTACGGCCACGAGAAGAGCGAGAACCTGGCGGCGGCCGCCGAGGGCGCGCTCGTGCTCGCGGCCGGCGCGGCGGTGGCGGTCGAGGCGGTCCGCCGCCTGTTGGAGGGCGGCACGGCCATCGCCCGGCTCGACCTGGCCATCGCCGTGATGGCGGGCTCGGCCCTCGTCAACGTGGTCGTCGCGGCGCGGCTGCGGCGGGTGGCCCGCCGCACCGGCTCGCCGGCCATCGAGGCCGACGCCGCGCACATCGGCTCGGACGTGTTCACCTCGGCCGGCGCAGCGTTCGGGCTCGCGCTCGTCGCCGTCACCGGCTGGACGCCGCTCGACGCCATCGTCGCGCTGGCGATCGCGGGCTACGTCGTGTTCGTCGGCGGCCGCCTGGCCTGGCGGGCCGTCCAGGTGCTGATGGACCGGGCGCTCCCCGACGACGAGCTGGCCACGATCGCCGGCGTGCTCGACGACTTCGCCGGCGAGGACGGCGTCTCGTTCCACGCGCTGCGCGGCCGTCGTGCGGGCAGCAAGCGCCACGTCGACCTGCACATGGTGGTCCCGCCCGAGACCACCGTGCGGGAGGGGCACGCGCTGAGCGGGCGGGTGAAGTCGGCGGTGCGCCGGGCCCTGCCCGACACGGACGTGCTCATCCACCTGGAGGACCACTCGCCGCGTGCAACGCCCGTTTCCGAGGAGGCCGGCGACCGGCGGCGAACCACGGGGCCATGAGCACCCACACCTTCCTCGACCACGCCGACGGCGACACCCTGCGCGTGTCCCGACCGGCGCCCGCCCCCGCCCCGGCGCCCGCGCGCCCCGCGTCCCCCCGCCGGCTGGCGGAGATGGACCTCGACCCGCCGCCCGGGCCCGTCCCGGCCGACGTGCTCGCCTACTTCGAGCGCGCCGTCGAGAACGAGCGGCGCCGCCAGGCCGCCTGACCCCGGGCCGGCCGGCCGCGCTCAGCGCCAGGCGCCGCCCTCGAGCACCGGGGCCTCGCGGCCGTCGGGGCCGACGCCGAGCACCGTGACCTGCGGCCCGCCGATCATGAAGTCGATGTGGATGCGGCTGTCGTTGATCCGCGGCGCGCCCTCGTCCGAGGCGCCCTTCGGGTAGCCGGCGCCGAGCGCGATGTGGCTCGTGGCGTTCTCGTCCAGCAGGGTGTCGTAGAAGACGGTGCCGAGCGGGCCGATCCGCCCGCTGCCGTCCACGAGCGCGACCTCGCCCAGGCGCGAGCCGCCCTCGTCGACCGCGACCCGCGCCCGCAGCGCCTCCGCGCCGGCGTCGGCCGTGATCTCCACCGCGCGCCCGCCGCTGAAGCGCACCCGCAGGCCCTCCACGATCGTGCCGCCCAGGTCGAGCGGCCGGGTGGCGGTCACGACCCCCTCGGTGCGCTCCGGGTCGGGCGTCGTGAAGACCTCCTCGGTGGGGATGTTGGGCAGGTGCGCCAGCCCGTCGCGGCGGCGGTCCCCCCCGCCCACCCAGCGCGAGCCGGGGAGCAGGCCCACGGTGAGGTCGGTCCCCGGGCCGGTGAAGCGCAGGGCCGACAGCCGGCGCGCGTCCAGCCGCGCGGCCGAGGCCTCCAGCTCGGCCGACCGCGCGCGCCAGGCCGCGGCGGGGTCGGGCTCGTCGAGCCGGCAGACGTGCGCCACCTGCTCCCACAGGCGCTCGAGCGCCGCGCCGGGCTCCAGGCCGGGGAAGACCAGGCGCGCCCACTCCGGGTTGGGGCAGGGCACGACGGTCCAGTTGACCTTCGCGGCCATGATCACCTCGATGCCCTCGCGCACCGACGGCAGCCGGTCGCGCCCGGCGCGCGCGGGGTCGACGTCGTCGTAGAGGCCGGGGGTCGTGGGCCCGGCCAGCGCGATCGTCGCGGCCCCGGCCTCCCCCAGGCCGACGGCCCGCTGCCCGTACCAGGGCGGCACGAAGTCCAGCGTGTCGCCGGGCGCGTGGCGCAGGCGGGCGAGCTTGACCCACGGGTCGAACCAGGCGAGGTCGACGAAGCGGGCGCCCTCGCGGTAGGCGGCGTCGGCGATCGCGCGGGCGAGCGCCTCCTGGCCGGGGCGCGCGCTCACCGAGACGACCTGCCCCGGCTGCACGTTGGCGCCCACCCGCACCGCCAGGTGCGCGAGCGACGCGATCCTGGGGTCGCTCAGCGTCGGCCTCCCGCGGTCACCGCGCGATCGTACCCGCCCGGTGCGCGCGGCGCCGCCGCGGGGTACCGGGGGGTCGACGCGACCAGGAGGCCGACGTGCACGACCCACACCGCCCCGCCGCGGGGGCACCGGTGACCGAGCGCCCGCCGGGCACCGAGCCGCCCCCGGCGCCCCGCCCGCCCGACCCGGGGCCCACCCCCGAGACGCCGCCCGCCGAGACGCCGCCGCCGGTCGTCTCGGCGGACGACCACGCGCGCGTCACGGTGCTGGAGGACGCCGTGCACCTCGCGACCGGCTGCTCCAACGTCGCCGAGCTGGCGCTGCAGCGCGACCGGCTGGGCCTGCTGCCCGCCGCCGAGCGCGCCGCGGTGGAGGCGCGGCTCGGCGTCGACCTGCTCGCGGCCGGGCGGCCGGGGCGGCGCCGGACCCTCTCCGAGGTCGCCGCCGCGACGGGCGTCGGCGAGGACGAGGCCGACGCCCTCATCGAGCGCGCCATCGCGCGCATGCGCGCCTCGGGCACGCCCTCGCCGGGCTGAGGGCGTCGACGGGCGCCCGGGCGATGCATCGCGCCGGCCGGGTGCGGGTAGGTGCGGCCCACTGCCACCCGAGGATTCGAGGAATCCGATGGACAACGACAACATCGACCCGGCGACCGGCGCCCCGCGCGAGGACCTGTCCGGCGAGGACCTCTCCCGAGGGCCGACGCCCGAGACCCGGCACCCGGCCGGGCACGTCGAGGGCAGGGACTTCGCCGAGGGGGACAGCGCCATCGGCGAGACGGCCGGCGACGACGACGTGCGCGACACCACGCAGGGCCCGACCCCCGAGACCCGCCAGACGATGCGGGCGACGAAGGACGACCCCGCGGCCGCGGGCCAGCCCGACGCCGACCTGGAGACCCGCGCCGACGTGGGCGGCAACCAGGACACCGAGCGGACGAAGCCGGTCGACCCGACCCGGTAGCCGACCGGGGCCCCGGCGCGCCGGGGCCCCGTCGCCGGCCTTCCGCTAGCGCCGCTCGCCCGCCAGCAGCGCGTTGGCGCGCCGCACGGCCGCCTGCGAGATGCGCTGGTTGATCAGCAGCTGGCGCGCCGAGAGCGTGATGCGCCCCGACGACGCCCGCGGCGGGGTCGGACGCCCCGCGAGCGCGTTCGCCCGCCGCACGGCGGCCTGCGCGATGCGCTGGTTGATGCGCAGCTGCGCCGCCGAGACGGTCACCCGGCGCCCGTCGTCCGAGCGGTCGCGGGCCCGCGGCGGCGGGCGGTTCGCCCGCAGTGCCTCGACCACCGCCAGGCGGCGCAGCGCCGCCTGCGAGATGCGCTGGTTGATCAGCAGCTGGCCCGCCGACACCCGCACGCCGCCGGCGGCGGCCCGGCCGCCGGAGGTCGTGCCGGTGTTCGTGGCGGTGTCCGGGCTGCCGGTGCCCGTGCCGGCCCGCGACTCCGTCGCCGAGTTCGTGGCCGTGTCCGGGCTGCCCGTGCTCGTGGCCGCGTCGCCCGTGCCGGTGCCCGTGCCGGTCTGCATCTCGTCCCTGGCGCCGTCGCCGTCGCCGTCGCCCTCGTCGTCGTCGACCAGCTCGACGCCGACGTCGTCCTCCGGCTTTCGCATGTCGGCCGGGATCGGGCCGTCACGTGCGTCGTCGAACGCCATCGCCCCCGCCCCGCCCGCGCCGAGCAGCACCGCAGCGCCCAGCCCGGCCACCGCCGTCCGTCCCAGCATCACGTCCTCCCCGTCGTGCGCCGTGGAGCCACCGTACCCCGGACGGACCAGCGCCATGTGCGGCGCGGACGAGCGCGCGCTCACCCGCGCCGCACGCCGGGCCGGAAGCGCCCGAGGCGCGGCTTGGGCAGCGCGGCCACGGCGGGCTCCAGCACGGCCGCGACCTCGGCCGCGGACGGGCGATCGGCCGGCGACGGGCTCATGCAGGCCATCACCGCCGCGGCAACCGCCGGCGGCACGCCGGCGCGGGCGGGGATCGGCTCGGGCGCGACGCTGAGCTGCGGGTGGCGCGGCCCGCCCGCCCGCGGGCGCGGGACGGCGCGGCGCCCGCAGAGCGCCTCGTAGAGGGTCGCGCCGAGCCCCCAGACGTCGCTGGCCGGCCCGATCTCGCCCAGGCGCGCCGGGTCGGCCTGCTCGGGCGCCATGTAGGCGTCGGTGCCGACCCCGGCCGGGATCCCGGCGAGGGCGTCGAGCGTGCGCGCCACGCTCAGGTCGATGAGCCGCGGCGGCGCGCCCATGATCACGTTGCTCGGCTTGATGTCGAGGTGCACCACCCCGGCGCGGCCCATGTAGTGGACGGCCGAGCACAGCTGCAGCCCCAGCGACAGCGCCTGCTCGATCGCCATGCCGTGACGGCGCAGCAGCGTCGACAGGCGCGGCCCGTCGAGGAACTCGAGCACAACGTGCGGGCGCCGGCCGACCAGGGCGTGCCCGAACGAGCGCACGATCGCCGGGTGCTGCAGCCGGCGCAGGGCCTCCACCTCCGCGGCGAGCCCCTCGAGCGCGTCCGGCCGGGCGGCATGCCCGGGGCGCAGCACCTTCACCACGACCATCGCCAGCAGCGCGTCGTCCCAGGCGAGGTAGGCCTCGAACCGCGTCCCCCCGCCCAGCAGGCGCACGGCGTGGCGGCCGGGCGCGATCTCGTCGCCCTCCGCGAAGCCCCACGAGCCCGCCTCGCTCACCGCGCCCCCGCCGCCCGGATGCCGGAGCCGGGACTCGAACCCGGACGCCCGAGGGCAGAGGAGTTTAAGTCCCCCGCGTCTGCCAGTTCCGCCACTCCGGCCGCGTCCAGGCTATCCCAGGCCGCGACGGCGGCCGGCCGGCTCAGCGGCCGAAGCTCGCGGTGCCCGGCGTGCGGTCCACGGACGACAGGCGGGTGTCCTCGATCGCCTTCGCCCAGCCCTCCGGCAGGATCGGCCACCTGGCCAGGATCTCGGCGTGCCGGACGTGCCGCATGTTGGCGCCCGAGGCCATGATCGTGCGGCGCCCCTCCATCACGTCCCCGCCGGTCGGCGTGCGCGTCGTGCTCATGGCGCCCGATTGTACGCAACGATCGTCACATCGGGTACCCGCCGCCCGGGCGGGACGCCGCCATCGCCACGCCGTCCAGCAGGTCGCGCTCGCTGACCGTCATGGCGTCGAGGCCGGCGGCCTCGAGCACCGCGCAGGCGATCAGCGCGCCCCCGGCGATGACGCCGGCGCGGGCCGGGTCGAGGCCCGGCAGCCGGCGGCGCTCCGCGACCGTCGCCCGGCACAGCGACGCGGTGAGCGCCTCCGCGCGCTCGCGGGTGAGCCGGTGGCCGTGGACCCGCTCCGGCCGGTACTCGCCGAGGTCGATCGCCGCCAGGCTCGTGATCGTGCCGGCCACGCCGACCGCGGGCGCGGGGCCGCCGATCGCCTCGAGCCCGCCGGCCAGGAGCGCGGCGGCGTCGACGCGCAGGGCGGCCACCTCGGCGGGCGCCGGGGGATCGGAGCGCAGGTGGCGCTCGGTCTGGCGCACGGCGCCGAGCTGCAGGCTCACCGCGCCCTCCGGGCCGGACCCCCCGCGCACCAGCTCGGTGGAGCCGCCGCCGATGTCGACCACCATCACGGCCCCGTCGCCCGGCGCGCCGAGGCGCGCGCCCGCGAAGGCCGCCGCGGCCTCCCGCTCCCCGCTCAGCACGGTGAGGCCGGTGCCCAGGCGCGCCCGCACGACGGCGTCGACCCGGCCGGCGTTCGGCGCGTCGCGCACCGCGCTCGTGCCCACGGCGACCACCCGGGCCGGGGCGAAGGCCGCGATGCGCCCGGCGTAGCCGGCGAGGCAGGCGTCGAGGCGCGCGAGGGCGTCCTCGGCGATCGCGCCGTCGTCCGCGGCGCCCCGCCGGAGCCCCGTGACGGTGGCGAGCCGCTCCCCCTCGGGGCCCGCCGGGCCGATGCGCTCGCACAGCAGCAGGCGCACGGAGTTGGAGCCGACGTCGACGACCGCCAGGCGGCCGTCAGCCCCGCTCACCGTCCGACGTAGCGCAGCGGCGCCTTCAGCACCGCGAGGGCCTCCGACGCCGATCCGGCCAGCACGCCCAGCACGGCGGCGCGGCGCTGCACCGAGGCGATCGCCGCCTGCAGCTCGGCCTGGCGCTCCGGCAGCGCGGCGGCCTGGGCCTGCAGCCGATCGGCCTCGGCGGCCAGCGCGGCGCCGGCCTCGGTGAGCCGCGACTGCGCGCGCTTCAGCACCCGCCACAGGCGCCAGCCCGCCAGGCCGAGCACCGCGAGGCCCGCCAGCACGAGCACGCCGAGCACGATCGCCGAGAGCGGCACGGCGTTGTCCACCACGAAGTCCACGCCGGCAGTATCGCAGCCCAGGTATCGTCGCGGCCGGGATGAGCACCGCCACGCCGACCGACGCGCGCAGCCTGCCCCGGGTGCGCGAGGACGCGGAGTTCGTGCCGGAGGAGGAGCTCGCGGGCGCGCCCAACGTGCAGGTGGACGGCGCCCGGCTCGAGGGCACGGTGCTCTCGCTCTCCCACTGGCCCGGCAGCGGCACGCCCGGCGCCCTGCGCGCCGACACCAGCGCGCTCATCGTGGAGCGCTACCTGGCCGCCGCGCCCGAGGGCCCCGAGGTGGGCGTCGTCACCACGAACCACTACGACGAGGACGGCCTGCTGGCGATCTGGCTGCTGATGGAGCGGCCACCGGCCGGCTCGCCGGAGCGGCGCCTGGCCGTGGCCGCCGCCGAGGCCGGCGACTTCGGCACGTGGACCGACCCCTGGGCGCCGCGGGTGGCGATCGCCCTCATGGCCATGGCCGAGCGGGCCACGACGCCCTTCCCGGAGGTCGGGCGCATCCTCGCCCGCGCGGGCGGCACCGACCCCGCCGGCCGGCTGCACCGCGCCATCCTGCCGCGGGTCGGCGGCCTGCTGCGCGACCCCGGCCGCCACCGCCTGCTGTGGGCGACCGAGTGGTCGCGGGTGGAGGCCGACGCGGCGCTGCTCGACGCCGGCGCGGCGACGATCGAGGAGCGCCGCGACGCCGACCTGGCGATCGTCCGCGCGCCGCGGCCGCTGCACCGCATGGCGGTGCACCCGCGCACCCGTCGCATGCGCGTGATGACGGTCACGCCGGAGGGCGTGCTCGGGGTGGCGCACCGCTACGAGACCTGGGTCGACTACGTCTCGCGCCCGCTGTCGCCGCGGATCGACCTGGGCCCGCTGGCGCGCCGCCTGCAGGGGCTCGAGCGGGGCCCGGGCCGGTGGGTCTGGGAGGGCGCGGAGGTCATCATGGCCCGCCTCTACCCGGCCGGCGGGCGCGGCCGGCCGGCGCCCTCCTCGCTGGCCCCGGAGCTGGTCGCCGACGAGCTCGCCCGGGCCGTCGCCGAGGCGCGGGCCGGGTGAGCGCCCTCGCCTGGGTGGACGTGTTCGCGTCGGCCCCCATGACCGGCAACCCGCTGGCGGTCGTGCTCGACGCCGGCGGCTGGGACGCGGGGCGCATGCAGGCCCTCGCGGCCGAGCTCGGCATCTCGGAGACCGCCTACGTGCTGCCCCCGACCGAGGCCGGCGCCGACCACCGCGTGCGCATCTTCACGCCGCGCCGCGAGCTGCCGCTGGCCGGCCACCCGGTGGTGGGCGCCACGTGGGTGCTGCGCGCGGCGGGGCGCCTCGGCGACGAGGGCCGGCTCGAGACCGCCGCCGGCGTGCTGGCCGTCCGCGCCCGGGGGCCGGTGGCGACGGTGGCGCTGGCGGCGCCGCAGCGGGGCCCCGAGGCCGACGCCCGGGAGGCCGCGGCCGCGGCCGGCGTGCGCCCCGCCGACGGGGTCGCCGCGCGGGTCTGGAGCGCCGGGGTGCCGCAGCTGATGCTGCGCGCCGACGGCCCCGGCGAGGTCGAGCGCGCGCGGCCCGACGCCGACGCGCTGGCGCGGCTCGCCGAGCGCGACGGCTGGCTCGGGGTGAGCGTGTACGCGCCCGACGACGGCGCCGGCGACGGCCGCACCACGGTGCGGGTGCGCCACTTCGCGCCGCTCATCGGCGTGCCCGAGGACCCGGTGACCGGCTCGGCCGCGGGGGCGCTCGGCGCCTGCCTGGCGGCCGGCGGGGCGGGCGGCGGCGGCGACCTGGAGATGGTCGTGCGCCAGGGCCGGCCGGGGGGCCGCGGCGGCGAGGTCGCGGTGCGCGTGCGCTGCGAGGGCGGCGTCCCGCGGGGCGTGCAGATCGGCGGCCGCGTGGTGCCGCTCTTCGAGGGCCGGCTCGTCACCACGTGAGGGGGCGCGGGGGCCGCCGCGGCGGTAAGCTCCCGCTCCCGGCGGTCGGTGGAGGAGCCGAGCGATGAGCGAGGACGATGAGGCGCGGCGGCGCGTGCGGCGGCTGCTGTTGTCGGGCGACAACACGCTGAAGAACCGCCACGACGCCGGCGCCCGGGACCGTGCCCGCGCCCGCTTCGAGGAGGCGCTCGCCGTCGGCGCCGCGGCCGGCCTGGACGAGTCGGTGCTCGGCATCGTGCGCGCGCGGCTGCGGCTGCTGGAGGGCGCGGATGCGGCGTAGGGCCTCGGAGGGGCCCGGCGACTGCGAGGTGTGCGGGCGGGTCGTCCTCCCCGGCGAACCGGCCCAGTACTTCGAGGACCCCCGCCGCGGGCACCGGCGCCACCTGGTGTGCCCGCTCTGCACCGGCCGCGCCGGCCGCCGCGGATGGCTCCGCGAGGGCACCCGTGACCTCACCCGGAGCGCGCCTGCGGCCTGACGACGCCAGCGCGGGCCCGCCGCTCGCCGAGCGGCGGCTCCGCTTCGTGCTCGGCAAGGGCGGCGCGGGCAAGAGCACCGTGGCGGCGGCCCTGGGGCTCGCGGCGGCCCGGGCGGGGGCCCGCGCGCTCGTGGCCGAGGTGGCGGGGCAGCACCAGGTGTCGCGCCTGTTCCGGGCGGCCGACGTGGGCAGCGAGCGCGAGACCGAGCTCGCGCCCGGCCTGTTCGGCATCTCGATCGACGCCGAGCGCGCCACCGAGGAGTACCTGGCCGGCCAGCTCAAGATCCGCCCCCTGGTCGAGGTGCTCACCCGCAGCCGCGCCTTCCACAGCTTCGCGGCGGCGGCGCCGGGCCTGCCCGAGCTCGTGACGGTGGGCAAGATCTGGAGCCTCGCGATCGCGATCGACCGCTCCACCGGGCGGCCGGTGTGGGACACCGTGATCGTCGACTGCCCGGCCACCGGCCACGGCATCGCGCTGCTGGCCACCGCCGGCAACGTGGAGGAGCTCGCGGCGGGCGGCCCGATCCGCGACCAGGCGGCCCGCATCCAGGAGGTGGTCACGCACCCGGCGGCCACCGGCGTGGTGATCGTCGCCCTGCCGGAGGAGCTCGCGGTGACCGAGGCGGTCGAGGCCGCGGCCCTGCTGCGCGAGCACAGCCTGCCGGTGGCCGCCACGGTGCTGAACGGCGTGCGCCCGGTGCGCTTCTCGCTGGCCGACGCGCCGGCCCTCGAGCGGGTGGCCCGCGGCGAGGGGCCCGTGGCCGGCGCGGCCCGCGCCGCGCTGGCCCACCTCGCCCACCAGCGCGCCGACGCCGCCTACCGCGAGCGCCTGGCCGAGGGGGTCGGCGTGCCGGTCATCGCCCTGCCCCGGGTGATCGGCCGCCACATGGACATCCGCGCCCTCGAGCGCCTGGCGGACGGCCTGGAGGAGAGCGTCCCCGTGGGGGCGGCGTGATCGACGAGCTCGCCGGGCGCAGGCTCGTGGTGTGCGCGGGCGCCGGCGGCGTGGGCAAGACGACCGTGTCGGCGGCCCTCGGCCTGCGGCTCGCCGGCCGCGGCCGGCGGGTGGCGGTGGTCACCATCGACCCGGCGCGGCGGCTCGCCTCCGCCCTCGGCATGCACGGCCTCGCCGACCAGCCCCAGCGCGTGCCGGCGCACGAGCTGCTCGGCGCCGGCGGCGAGCTGTGGGCGCTGCAGCTCGACGCGAAGGCGACCTTCGACCGCCTCGTGACCCGCTACGCGCCCGACGAGGCCGCGCGCGAGCGGGTGCTCGGCAACCGCATCTACCGCCACCTCTCCGGGGCGGTCGCGGGCGCCCAGGAGTACATGGCGGTCGAGCGCCTCCACGAGCTCGTGGAGGAGGGCGGCTACGACCACATCGTGCTCGACACCCCGCCCGCCACCAACGCGCTCGACTTCCTCGACGCGCCGGAGCGCATCACCCGCTTCATCGAGGGGCGCGCGCTGCGCATGCTGGTGCGGCCGGGCCTCGCCGCCGGGGGCCTCGGGTGGAAGATCCTCCACGCCGGCAGCGGCACGGTGCTGTCGCTGCTGGAGCGGCTGACCGGCGCCCAGCTGCTGCGCGACGTCGGCGACTTCCTGGCGGGCTTCGAGGGCATGTACGGCGGCTTCGCCGAGCGCGCGATGGCGGTGCGGCGCCTGCTGGGCTCGCCCGAGGCGGCGTTCGTGATCGTGTCGGCGCCCGAGCCCGACCCGCTGGGGCAGGCCGTGGCGCTGGCCGAGCGGCTCGACGCCGAGGGCTTCCCGCTGCTCGGGGTGGTGCTCAACCGGGTCCACCCGCTGCCGCCCGGCGGCCTGCCGCGCGCCGGGGCGCTCGAGGCCGCCCTGGCCGACGCCGGCGCCCACGACCCCGGCGCGCTGGCGCGCCACGCCGCCGCCACGCTGGAGGAGCGGCAGACCCTGGGGCTGCGCGACCTCGACGCGCGCGAGGGGCTGACGGGCGCGATCGGCGGCCGCCGGGTGGTGGAGGTGCCGGCGCTCGCGCGCGAGCCGGTTGAGCTGGCCGGCATCGCCGAGGTGGGCGCCGCCCTCGGCGCCTAGCGGCGTGGCGCCGGGCACCGGTCCGCGGGTGGTGGTGCTGGGCGCCGGGGTCGTCGGCGCGGCCTGCGCCCGCCACCTGGCCGACGGCGGCGCGCGGGTGCGGGTGCTCGACCCGGGCGCCGGCCGGGCGGCGGGCAGCTGGGCCGCGGCGGGCATCCTCTCCCCCTCCCACCCCGAGCGCCTGCCGGACCACGTCCACGCGCTGGCGGCGCGCAGCCTGGAGCTGTGGGACGACCTCGCCGCGCGGGCGCCCCAGGTCGAGCTGCGCCGGCCCGGCGTGACCGTGCTGGGCGGCGACCCCGCCTGGCGGGACTGGCGCGAGGCCCGCGGGCTGCCGGTCGAGGAGGTCCTCTGGACCCGGGCCGACGGGTCGGCGGAGCCGGCGATGCGCTTCCCCGGCGTCGGCCTCGTGCGCCCCCCGCGCGCGGCGGGCGCGCTGCTCGGCGGCATCACCGTGGAGGCCCGCCCCGCCCCGCCGCTCGAGGAGCTGCGCGCGCGGGCCGACGTCGTGGTGGTGGCCACCGGCGCCTGGGCGGCCGCGCACCTGGCCGAGGCGGGCCTCGACCTGCCGGTCGCGCCCCGGCGCGGCCAGATGCTGCTCTTCGACCGCGGCCGGCTCGGGACCATCCTGATGGAGCCCGTCAACGAGGGCGTGGCCGTGCCGCGCGCGGACGGGCGCGTGGTGGCCGGCACGACGATGGAGGACGCCGGCTTCGCCGCCGCCACCGTGGCCGAGGACCTCGACCGGCTCGAGCGCTGGGCCCGCGGGGCCATCCCCGGCCTGGGCGCCCGGATCGACGCCTGGGCGGGCTTCCGGCCCTGGTCGCCGGTGCCGGCACCGACGATCGGCGAGGTGGCGCCCGGCGTGGTCGCCGCGGTCGGCCACTTCCGCAACGGCATCCTGCTCGCGCCCGCCACCGGCGAGTTGGTCGCCGACCTGGTGCTCGGGCGCCCGCCGCGGGTGCCGGCCGCGCCGTTCGCCCCCGCGGCGGCCGGCTGAGCCGCCCCGGGGATACAGTCCCCGCGTGGACGCGCACGACCCACCGCCGGCGGCCGCGCCGCCGCTCGAGCGGCGGCCGGAGGACGAGCTCGAGGAGGTCCGCGAGCTCGTGGCCGGCGGCGCCCCACTGACCGGCTCGCTGGCCTCGCGCTTCTACCGCGCGGTGCACGCGCTCGACCCGGCCGCCACCGAGGAGTCGCTGGCGCCGCTGCCCGGCAACCGCGGCGTGCACCTCTACGAGACGCTGGTCTCGTGGGCGCCCATCGTGCCCGGCGAGCAGGTGGTCGACCTCGGCTGCGGCTCCGGCGGGGCCACGCGCGCCGCCGCCCGCCTGACCGGCCCCGAGGGCATGGTGGTGGGCATCGACATGAGCCCCGAGGCGCTCGACGAGGCCCGGTCGCGCACCGACCCGGAGCTGCCCGTGCTCTACCGGCGCGGCGACGTCCGCCGCCTCGGCACCGTCCCCGACCGCACCTTCGACTGCGCCCTGGCGAGCATGGTGCTCGACACCGTGGACGACCTCGAGCCGGTGCTCACCGAGGTCTTCCGCATCCTGCGCCCGGGCGGGCGGTTCGTGGCCTCGGTGACCGCCTTCGACCGCCTGCGCCCGATCGACGCCTCGTTCATGGGGGCGGTCATCGCCGTGGTCGGCCGCCATGCCCCGGGGGCGCTGGCCGGCCGCGCCAGCCGGGCCAGCATCCCGCACGAGCCCGCCGACGCCTACGCCTTCCGCGAGGTCGGCCTGGCCACGGTCGAGGAGCAGGACGTCCAGTTCGCCGTGGTGATGGAGGACGTCGAGGACGCCTGGGCCCTCTTCGGGCGCACCTACATCGCCCGGGTGCTCGGCGAGGAGGGCCGCGACGAGCTGCGCCGGGTGCTCGAGCGCCGCACCCCCCACACGCTCTACCTGCCGCTGCGCTTCCTGCGCACGCGGCGGCCCGGCTAGCGCGAGGCCGCGGCGCTCCTGAGCGGGGTGAGGCCGACGGCGGCCTCGTCGCAGTGCTCGGCGGCGCCGAGCCAGCGGCTGCCGTAGCGGCGCATGGCCTCCACGATCGGCACCAGGTCGGCGCCCTTGGCCGTCAGGCGGTACTCCACCCGCGGCGGCATCTCGGCGTACTCGCGCCGCTCCACGATGCCCTCCTCCTCCAGCGCGCGCAGCCGGATCGACAGGGTGCGCGGGCTGATGCCCTCCAGCGAGCGCTGCAGCGCGCTGAAGCGGCGCGGCCCCTCGGCCAGGTCGCGCAGCATCAGGAGCGTCCACTTGCCGGACACGATGCGCGCCGTGGCGACGACCGGGCATTCGGTCGCGGCGGGTTCCGCGGGTGCGAGGGCCCTCATGGTCGCAACGGACGATACCACCGCGTCACGAAATCCCCGAGCCGGCGCCGGGCGGGCGCTCAGGCGTACTGCTCGGCGGTGCGGCGCGCGGCGCCAGCGTCCAGCATCAGCTTGAAGTCGTGCGGGCTCGAGGCGGCCTCCATCGCGGCCGCCAGGCTCACCCGGCCGGCGGTCACGTGGCCGAACAGCGACTGGTCGAAGGTCTGCATGCCGTAGTAGTCGCCGTCGCGGATCACCTCGTGCAGGCGGCCCGTCTCGTCGGGGTTCACGATCATGTCGCGGGCCCGGCCGGTGGTGACCAGCACCTCGACCGCCGGCACGCGGCCGTGCCCGTCGAGCGTGCGCACGAGGCGCTGCGAGACCACCCCGCGCAGCGTGCCGGCGAGCATGGCGCGCACCTGGCCCTGCTGGTGCAGCGGGAAGAAGCCGATCGCCCGGTTGACCGTCTCGGTGGCGTCGAGGGTGTGCATGGTCGACAGCACCAGGTGGCCGGTCTCGGCGGCGTTGAGCGCCGTCTCCATCGTGACCAGGTCGCGGATCTCGCCGATCATGATCACGTCCGGGTCCTGGCGCAGCACCCGGCGCAGGGCGCTGCCGAACGACTCGGTGTCGAGGCCGACCTCGCGCTGGTTGATCAGCGAGGCGCGGTCGACGTGGAGGATCTCGATGGGGTCCTCGATCGTCACCACGTGCTTGTGCGAGGTGCGGTTGATCCGGTCGATCATCGCGGCGAGCGTGGTGCTCTTGCCGGACCCGGTGGTGCCCGTCACGAGCACGATGCCGCGCTCCTCGTCGGCCAGCGTGCCGACGACCGGCGGCAACGAGAGGTCCTCGATCGACAGCACCTTGAAGGGCACCACCCGCAGCACGAGGCTGATCGACCCGCGCTGGCGGAAGAGGTTGACCCGGAAGCGCCCCAGGCCCTCGCGGGCGTGCGAGAGGTCCGTCTCGCCCATCTGCTCGAGCTCCGCGCGCTTGTCGTCCTGGCCGCGCAGGATCTCGTCGGCGAAGCGCACGGTGTCGTGCACCGTCAGCGGCCGCACGCCGGGGATCGGCGTCAGCCCGCCGTGCACCCGCACCACCGGCCGGGCCGGCACCTTCAGGTGGAGGTCGCTCGCGCCCATCTCCACGGCGCGCGTCAGCAGCGCCTGGAGGTCGGGGCTCCCCGGGTCCGCGGTCTGGGTCACGCAGGCTCCTTCGGCAGGCGCGGGCCCCGGCATGAGCGCGGCGCCGACGACGTCCGTCCCCCGCGGCCGGGACGGGCCCCGGCGGCGCGCCCGCTAACGTCCAGGGCCGTGACCGCGAACAGACCCAGCCCCGGCCGCCCCCGCGTCCCCGGCCGGCGGCTCGCCGCCGTGCTCGTCGTGTGGGTGGTCGTCGCCGGCGGCGCGCTGCTGGGCGCCCGGGCGCTGGACGACCCGGTGGGCGCGGGCGAGCGCGACGCCGCCCAGCCGGCCGTGCCCGGCCCGGTGGTCACCACGCCGGAGGCGCCGGAGGGCGAGCACGGCGACCAGGGGGGTCTCGCCGGCCGGCTGCCGCCGCTCGCGGTCGTGCTCGACCGGCCGCTGCCGGCGGGCCTCGCCGACCTGCAGCCCGCCGAGCAGGCCGAGCGCCTGCGGGCCCTCGCCACCGCCGACGCCCCCGCGCGGCGCCACGTGGAGCTCGGCACCGTGCTGCAGCTCTCGGGCGACGACGATGGCGCGGCCGCGGCCTACCGCCGCGCCATCGCGATCGGCGGCGACGAGGTCGCGGCCCGCGTGGGGCTGGCGCTGGTCGGCGCCACGGCCGACCCGGCGGCCGGGCAGGCGGCCGCGACGCAGCTCGAGCGCCTGGCGCGCGCCCACCCGCGCAGCCAGCTCGTGGCGTTCAACCAGGGGTGGCTCGAGGTCTACCGCCGGCGCGGGGCGCAGGCCGCCCAGGCGCTGCGGCGCGCGGCGTCGCTCGGGCCGGGCACGCGCCTGGGCCTGACGGCCCGCGCGCTCGTCGAGGCTCTCGAAAACCCCCCGACCGGCCGAAACCCATGAGCACGACGCGAGTTCACCCGGTCCGCATTCCCGCTTAATCGCCGCTTAAGGCGGCCCTGGTTGGATCCGACGTCAGTGTGGGCAAAGAGGATCCCTACCGCCGTGAACCGGCCGGGGATCCGATCTGCCGAGGGGCCCGTAGAGAAGGTTGACGGCTCGGGAGCCGGATGCCGACCGACAGCTCGGAGGCTGGTGTCGTCCTTGACTTCAAAGAGTGAAGCGTTACCATCCCGAACGGGCGTTCGCAGTGGACGGCCGGCCGTGGGATGCGTGGATTCGGCCACGCGCTCCGATGGCGTCCAGCCGGAGGTGAGGACATGACGGTGAGTGAGATGGTCGAGCTGGAGGAGGTCCAGCAGCTGCTCGCACGCGGGCAGGAGCAGGGCTTCCTGAGCATCGACGAGGTCGCCAAGTCGGTCGAGGGCGTCTCCCTCGACGAGGGCGCCGCGGAGGAGCTGTACCGTCACCTCGACGAGCTCGGGGTCGAGCTGGTGGAGGATCAGGAGGCGCGCGACCGGCTGGCCGCGATCGCCGAGGCCGCCGACCGGCCGCCGCGCAAGCTCAACCTGAAGGCGGACACCAGCACCGACGCGCTCCAGCTCTTCCTCAAGGACGTGGGCCGCGTGCCGCTGCTCACGGCCGCCCAGGAGGTCGAGCTGGCCAAGCTCATCGAGCTGGGCGACCTCGGCGCCAAGAAGAAGATGGTCGAGGCCAACCTGCGCCTCGTCGTCTCCATCGCGAAGAACTACCGCAACCAGGGGCTGGCCTTCCTCGACCTGATCCAGGAGGGCACGCTCGGCCTGGTGCGCGCGGCGGAGAAGTTCGACTACCGCAAGGGCTTCAAGTTCTCGACCTACGCGACCTGGTGGATCCGCCAGGCCGTCGCCCGCGCGATCGCCGACAAGGGCCGCACCATCCGGATGCCGGTCCACGTCGTCGAGAAGCTCAACAAGATCAACCGCGCCGAGCGCAAGCTCGTCAGCGAGCTGGGCCGCGAGCCGTCCATCCCCGAGATCGCCGACGCGGTCAAGCTGCCGGAGGCGGAGGTCGAGTCGATCAAGCGCAGCGCGCAGACGCCGGTCTCGCTCGAGAAGCCGGTGGGCGACGACGAGGAGTCGGAGTTCGGCCAGTTCCTGGCGGACGAGAAGGCGGTCGCCCCCGAGGCGGCGGCCGAGACCGTCCTCCGCAACGAGGCCCTGCGCGACGTCCTCAACTCGCTCTCATACCGGGAGCGCCGCGTGCTGGAGCTGCGCTACGGGCTCGGCGGCGAGCACCCCCGCACGCTCGACGAGGTCGGGCGGACGTTCAACGTCACGCGGGAGCGCATCCGCCAGATCGAGAACCAGTCGCTGCAGAAGCTGGCTAGCCTCGCCGAGGCGCAGCGCCTGCGCGACGTCGCGTAGCGCCCCGCGCGCAGCGGACGAGGTGAACGACGAGGGGCCCGGCGACGGGCCCCTCGCTCGTTGCGGGGGTAGCATCGCGCCATGGCGTACGACGACGAGGAACCCGAGCCCGAGCCGCTGCGCGACCCGGAGAAGCTCGAGCAGTCCCAGGCCCGCATCCGCGAGCTCTACGAGGTGCGACGCACGGTGCTGCGGTGGGTCTACGCCGGCCTCGCGGTCCTCGTGATCGTCATCGTCGTCCTCGCCCTCACCCGCTGACGCCCCCGCCGTGACCGCCGGGATCGTCTCGGACCTCTGGCGCTTCCCCGTGAAGTCGTTCGGGGGCGAGCGGCTCCGCACGGCGTTCGTCGGGCCGTTCGGCATCCTCGGCGACCGCTGCCACGTGGCCGTCGCCGACGACGGCGAGACCCTCACCGCCCGCCGCGCGCGCCACATGCTCGGGTTCGCCGCGCGCTGCGTCGGTGCCCGGGCCGGCGCCGGGGCCGGCGTCGAGGCTCTGGCCGCGGCCGAGGCCGAGGCCGACGCCGCGGCCCGCGTCGAGGTCGGCGAGGGCGTCGAGGTCACCACCCCTGCCGGCCTCACCGTCCCCTGGGACGACCCCGCGGTCGCCGACGAGCTCGGCCGCACCCTCGGCCGTGGCGTCCGCCTGGTGCGCAGCCCGCTGGGCGTCCACGACGCCGCCCCCATCCACCTCGTCACCCTCGCCTCCCTCGCCGCCGCCGCCGGCTGGACCGCCGGCGAGCCGCTCGACCGCCGCCGCTTCCGCGCCAACCTCGTCCTCGAGACCGACGACGACGAACCCTTCGCCGAGGCCGCCTGGGTCGGCCGCACCGTCGCGATCGGCGACGACGGCCCCGAGCTGCGGATCGTGGTCGAGACCGAGCGCTGCGCCGTCACCACCTTCGACCCCGACACGCTCGAGCGCGACAACCGCGTCCTCGCCGGCCTGGCCCGCGACCGCGAGAACCTGTTCGGCGTCTACGCGCAGGTGACCCGTCCCGGCCGGGTGCGGGTGGGCGACCCCGTGCGCGTGACGGGCGGCGCTTGACCCTCGGGAGGCAGGCGCTACACTTCTTGGACCGCCGCGGGGTGGAGCAGTCTGGTAGCTCGTCGGGCTCATAACCCGAAGGTCGCAGGTTCGAATCCTGCCCCCGCTACCTCAGAAAGGCCCGGATTTCCGGGCCTTTCGTCTGTCCGGGGCCGATTTACCCCAGAGCCCCGAAAGCGTCCGAATACGGTGCGGGACGGTGCGGGAACGTCGTCGACGGTGCGGGAGACGGTGCGGGGAATCGCCCCGCACCGTCGTGACGTCAGCCTGCCCGCGTGCCACTCTTGTTCCGCTAACGGAGCCAGTGGTGCGCCATCGCATCGGCGTCAGCGTTGCCCGAGCAACCGAGTCTAGCGGGGTCGCCTCGCCGGTCGGCAGCGGCCCGGGGTGGTCGTCCTCGACCCGGCTCGCGGCGTCCGGCCGAGGACGCGCTCGCCGATACGGAGAAGCTGCGGGCGCGCCGAGGGGCTGGCCGTGGGTCAACTACGTCGATCCCCGGCTGGCGCAGCGTGCGCCGGGCCGGGGTTCTCAACCCGCTCGGCCCTGGGGCAGCGGCCACCCTCCCGGGCCTGAGCGGAAGCGAGCATGAGAGCACCAGAAGCGGTTCGCCCACCTAGCGCCGCAGGGGGCTGATCGGCCGCGCCTAGCTGCACCCCCTCGTCGCCCACCTGGCCGCCATGCGGCGCATCGGCAACGATTCCCCGCCACCGCGGCGATCGCCGCGGCGGCTCACGACGGCGCGGAGCTCTTCCCGGTAGATCGCCTCAAGGGCTACGAGCAAGCGGACGGGTTCGATGACGGCCGGTAGACGTACGCCCTCTCGCGTCCCCCCAGACGGTGAGCCCGGGAACGTGGTGTTGCGGGTCCCGGCGCCGGCGTGGTCGATCCCGCAGGCAAGCGGACTGGCCGCGCGTCGGCAAGCAGATACTGTGGTTGCACGCGCTCGAGCGCGGGTCAAACCGCCACGGCTCGGTCCTTGACGGTTTCTAGCGGAGCGCACCGTACCTTCGCGTCACGTCACGCCCTTCACCGACGTCGTAGTGATGCGGCTCAGCAAACACAGAGAGCGCGATCTCCGACCGCACGGCCGGAGTCGCTTCCTCCCATACACGCGCCAGGGTCTCGCCGGATAGCGTGCCCACTCTCGCGATGGAACGCATGGCGGCGACACGGCTCAGCGGCTTGTCTGCCCGATGCACGACAACCCGCTCAAGCGCATCGGCGAGACTCCCCACAACAACGCTCGGTCGCTCCTCCACGGCGGCGACGAGCCAGGCACTTATCCAGTCGCTCGTAGAAGCGTCAATCAATGGCGGCAAGACGCGCTCAAGATATTCACCTTCGGCATGGCGCAGGTAACCGCTGAATGCAGGCGCCAAACGTGGGAACCAGCTGAGGACTACCGCCACGTCGTCGCCTTCAATTTGTATGTCTGACCCCGAAAAGGCACTGAGCGCGTCACGGAGTTCCGTCTCCATTTCCGCTCGTCGCTCGCCTGGGACATCACGTCGCCTGACTCTCTCAACGATTTCGCTTAGCCGCGCGTCGTACAGATCGACAAGCTGAGGAGCAAGTTGCGCTCTAAGGTCCTCGATCAGGTCCGGAAGGGGGGTCTGGCCATGATAGAAGACCGACCATAGCTGCTCCTCCGGTACACCCTGCTGCCGGAGTCGTTCAATGATCTCATTGGTATCGCCTTCGAGGATGGCATGGCCGGCCGCTTGCCTGAGCCGCTCCAGATGTCGCTCGATTCGGTTCTTCCTGGGCCGCTCAAGGCGCCTGAAGGTTTCAGCCTTCAGCACGAGCGTCTTATCTCCATTGAGGCGGAGGCCGAGTGTTTGTAGCCATTCCTCCAGCGTGGCAAGTCGTCGCCGAGCGTCGTCGATAGACGTCGCGGGAAACCAGTAGTCGTCGCCCACCCGAGTCCAGTCCCACCGGTCCAGTTCGAGTCTCAGGTCTAGCGGTGCGACATACACGCCAGCGAAGACATCGCTCGCAGCAACGCCTTGCGGCAACCCAACCCCGCTCGCCATTATTGCATCGAGGAACGTCCGAACGGCCCTGGGCGCGTCTTGGTCAGTGCTTGGAAAGTGGTAATCGAGGAGTTCCGCCAGGAGGGCATGGTCGACTGACTCGTAGAAGGCCTCGACGTCCGCGCGCACAACGTAAGGCGCGGCCCACGTTGCTACGGTCTCATTGATCGGGGTGAAGCGGCCCCATCGCCGGCCGCGCGGCCACCGCGCCGCCTTCGGCAAGCGCTCTACGAGCGCATCTTCATAGACGGAGGCGAGGCTCTCGAAGAGAAGGCGGTCATTCCACGCAAGGAGCGCCGCTGGACGGGTCGTAAAGGGGTCCTTTGGAACTCGAAAGAAGTCAGCAGGTGTGGGCTCCGCCGTGCCTGCTCTGATTGTTGCCGCGGCTCGGTGCGCTAACTCACTCAGTAGCTCCGCGGAGACACGGGCGATCGGCCGCGGCGGCAGAAGGTCACTAGGCCTTTGAGCAAACTCCGCCGAAAAATGGACAACGTCTTCGGTGAGGACATGGGCCGCATGGACGGCGGCCATGCGGGGCGCATCCCACGAAAGAGACTCGGGGAGAGAAGAGCCCAGAATCAGGTCGAGCGCAAGCTGGGCGTTACGCTCCAGGGCGGGATCCTGCCTGCCGCTGGCGTTCTCGGCGCGCATACGCTCTACGTGGACCTGGAGCTCCGAGCGCTCGAGACCTCTCGTTTGCAGCGCGGAAAGGCCGGCCGCGATCGCCTCAAGGGAAGCGCCGCCCGCCAATAGCTCACGGAGATCCTGCACGCTTTCGACGGTTGCCCGGTCAGCGTGCCGCCGCTCCAGGTCACCGGGCATGCAGTGTCCAGTCGTCGCGGGTGGCCGCGAGATCGCAGCGGTACTTTGAAAGCGCGACTGCGGTCACCGGCTCGATCTGACCGTGCTTGGTCGAAGTCTGACGGTAGGCGAGCGGGTCGTCGATTCGCTCTCTTTCGATTCGCCAGACGGGCTTCGTACCCGTGCCATCGAGCGACGCTGGGCGGTGGTTGATGTGCAGGTTTCTCGGCGTCCGTGGCGCAACGCTCATGCCTCGCCCGGGGCCGACCACGCCGGCCGAATCCGGCCTGACATCGATGCCCTCCCGAACGCCTAGGTCTTCGTCTCCGATGATGGGCTGCTCCCCGTCGTCCGCCATCGCTCTGAAGAGAATTTCGCCCGCCTCCTCAGCGCCGCGCGACTGGGCAAGCGCGAGTGCTGGCCGATGACGCTGCAGTCGCCTTTCGGGCGAGGCGGGCGCTCGCGTGATCGCAGCCCACAGCGCATCGATGGACCGCGGCGGTGTTGGGGCGGGGGTTGTGCCCATGCAGGCGACTTTACCGCCCAGACGGCGCTGTCGATCTGGGGTCTCTCCGAGGGGGCTCCTTGGCGCTGCTCGGCGGCGGATCCATCGCCCAGCCTGTCGCCGTCCTGCGCGTATGCGACAGTCTCGGAGTGCCCATGATCGAGCACATCGACATTCTCAACTGGCGGTCCATCCGCCGCTTGAGGATCACCCCCCGCCCCCTGTGCGCGTTGGTGGGCCCCAACAACGCGGGGAAGTCGAACATTCTTTCCGCTCTCGACTTGGTTTTCGGCAGTCGATACCCGAGCGAAGCCTCGTTCAACGACGAAGACCGCTGCTTCGGCGACCGTGCGCTGCAGCCGGAGATCTGCGTGAGATGGACGACGGCCGAGACGCCCACGCCCGTTGATTTCTCCTTCCATAAAGGCTTCGATGATCCGGCGCTCACGCTGCATAAGGGCAACGCGAGCGGCGGTTGGAGTAGAGGCGTGTCGCGCGAAGAGTGGCGGCGCTTCTCGCTATTACGAATTGGCACGGATCGTCGTGTCTCTCAGCAGGCGCCGACGAACCGCTGGTCCCTGCTAGGGCGCCTCCTGCAGGATGTTGACGAGGAGTTAAACGCCTCAAGCGAGCGCCTTCAGGACTTTGAGGACGCTCTAGAGCGACTGCAGCACGACGTGCTCCAAGCTACACCGAGCTTCGACGTCCTGCGCACAGCGCTCAAGCGCAACATGGCGGAGCAGCTTGGGCACGGTATCGACGATATCGACGTAGATCTTGCCCTGAAAGACCCGTGGAGCTTCTACCGCCTGCTGCATCTAATTTTCGTGGAGTGCGGGATGCGGATGCGTGGCGACCAAGGGGGCGCGGGTCTACAGTCTCTCCTCGTGATTGGCATCGTGCGGACGTACGCCGCCTTGGCGCGTGGCGACCGAGCGGTCATCGCGATCGAAGAACCCGAACTCTTCCTTCACCCTCAGGGGGTGCGAAGGCTCTATCGCTTACTCAGAGAACTAGCTTATCCAACAGACGGGCGCGAACCCCTGCAGGTCTTTTACACCACACATTCAGCGTCGATGCTCGATCTGGCGCATTTCGATGAGATAGTACGCGTTAGAAAGCGCATAGGGCCGGCTGGATGGGGCACCGACGCGCTCCAAGTGAGCGTCGAGAGCGTGATCGAGGCGCAGAAGAGCAGGCGAAGGGATTCATCGGAGGCGGCCCTGCGCGCTCACCTTGGCAGTTGGCTCGATGACCGTCGTTCCGAGGCTCTGTTTGCCTCCGCAGCCCTGCTTGTCGAGGGGCCGACCGAGGCCCTTTGCTTCCCGATTTTTGGGCGCGCCGCGGGCATCGACTTGGACGAAATGAACGTCGCCGTCGTGCCGGTTGGCGGTAAGGCCGCGCTTGCCAGCGTGCGCGACGTTCTCGCCTCGTTCGAGATTCCGTGCTTTGTAGTGGCCGATGCGGACGGACGCTGCCGGCCGGACCAGGTCCAGAGAAACCTGGAGCTGAACAGCGTGCTCATTCGACAGGCTGGCGCTCAGTTCGACCCGTTCCCCCCCACCACCGTCAGCGAATCCGTCGCGCTCTGGGAGAACGATTTTGAAACGATGCTCGCGGAAGAGGTTCCGAGATACCGCGAGCTGGTCCGCGACGTTGCCAGCGAACTTGGCACCTCTTCGAAGTCGCCGGCGGCCTCGGCCCGCTGCGCCTCAATACTGGCAAGCGAGGGTCGGCTTCCGCCTTCCGTTCTGACCGTCCTCCGGAACGTTGCGGAACTGAGTATGCGCGACCGTGAAGCGCCAGCGACGACAGACTGAGCCAAGGCCTATGGTCGGCTCGGGGATCGTCGAGGCAACGGCTCCTGCCTCTTAAGGGCGGATCTCGTCGTCAGACCTGGCTTACCTGTGATGGTGTCCGCGAGCGAGTTCTGTCGGCCGGACGTCCGGACACGGGGCCGCCGCATCACGGATGCCAGTGTGTGGTCCGTTCAAGATCGTGTCCGTTCGGCGTCCGGGTGGGGTGACAGGACAGCGGGGGCGGGCGTCCAGCGTGAGCAGCCCGGACGGCCCCCAAGAGGCCGGCCGGGCGTCCTCGCACTCGCGATGGACCTCGTCGCGTGGTGCGTCGTCGCCGATGTCGTCGCCGGGGGGGTGGAAACCGGCCGGCTCCTGCATCTACGAGGTGATGGGACCGCATACCGTTCACCGGAGGGGTGTTCGTGGCCGTTCCCATCACCTGCGTCGTCATCGCCCCCACACCCCGCCTGCAAACGCTCGGGGCGCCGTTCGGACTGTGGCCGGTCAGAGGGTTCCCCTCGCCCGCATCGGTGTGCGCTCATGGCGCCGGCCCATGAGCGAGCTGCCTCCGGTGATCGGCGTGCCCGAGGTGATGGCGCGCTACGGATTGCGCGACCGGCGCGCCGCGCGCCGGCTGATGGACGCCGCAGGTGGCTTCCTCGTCGCCGGGCACCTGGTGGTGCGCGTCGATGACCTCGCCGCCTGGGAGCGCGCCCAGGCGGCGGCGCGCCGAGCGCCCGTGCAGGCCGCTCAGGCGGCGCGGAACGGCCGACGAACCCACGGGAAGGCCGCCGCTACCTCCACTGGCCCGCGCGCGCCTCTGGCGCCCGGCTGGTGGCGCGACGACCGCCCCGCGGCCTAACGTCGTGGCCCACCAACCAGAGCGCCCGGGTGCCGCCCGGCGCCCGGGCCCGGACCCCGGAGGTGTCGCCATGTCCGATCCCCCCGCCGGCCGCGCGCGTCGCGGCTGGCGCGAGCCGCTCGAGCCCGGGCTGTACCGCGCGCACCGCGTCGGCTGCCCGCGTTCGACCGACCGCAGGCCGAAGGGCCGTTGCGACTGCCCGCTGCAGGCGAAGGTGCCCGGGCACTCGTTGGGCACCACGCGGATGGTCACCCTGCACGGCACGCTCGCCGAGGCGCGGGCCGAGCGCCGCCGGCTGCTGGCCGCCGGCCGGCCGGAGCCGCCGCCCGTCGCCCTGGAGCCCGGCACGCTCGACGAGTTCGCCGCGGCGTACCTGCGGGCGCGCTCGGCGGTGCTGACGCCGGCGGCGATCTACTCGACCGAGGAGTCGTACCGGCTACGCGTCTCCCCCGCCCTCGGCCACCTGCCATTGGCGGAGATCACCCGCGAGCGCGTCGAGCTCTTTGTCGGAGAGCTGATCGCGTCGTCCTCGAGCCGCCGGATGGTCACCAAGACCGTGGAGGCGCTGCGCGTGATCCTGGCGATGGCGGTCGAGTGGGGCCGCATCCCCGCCAACCCGGCGACCCGCATCCGACTGCCGGCCCGCGAGACGCACAAGGACCAGGCAGTCGAGCGGGTACTGACGCTCGAGCAGCTGCGCCTGCTGGTCGCAGAGGGGGCGACCACGCTCGCCCACCGGACGCTCATCCGGGCGGCCGGCGAGGCGGGCCTCCGCCGGGGCGAGCTGATCGGCCTCCGCTGGCCCGACGTGGACTTGCCGGCCCGGCGCCTGAACGTGCGCCGCTCGGTCTGGCAGGAGCGCACCGGCCTCGAGCGTGGCTGGCGGATCGAGAAGCCGACGAAGGGGCGCCGGCAGCGGGCGGTCGCGATCTCCGAGGACCACGCGCGCGGCCTGGCCGACCTGTACGCCGCCTCGGTCGTTGAGGGCGGCGCCGACGCGCGCGGGTTCGTCTGGCCAGGCCGGGCCGGCGAGCCGATGGCGGCCGACACGCCCACCCAGGTCGTCGAGCGGACGCAGCGGCGCGCGGGCCTCGTGGACGCGGAGGGCCGCCCGCTGGTGACGCTCCACGGCCTCCGGCACACGGCCGGCTCGCTGATGCTCGCCGCCGGCGTGCCCCTGATCGTGGTCTCGCGGCAGCTGGGACACGCCAACCCGAACATCACCGCGCAGGTGTACGCGCACCTGCTGTCCGACTCGCAGCTCGACGCCGCGGCGGCGGTGTTCGACGCGCCGGAAACGACGCGGACGGTGCGGGAGACGGTGCGGGAAACCGCGCCGGGCGCGGAGAACCGCATGGTAAGCGGGATCACGGACGAGGAGCCGTCGGGCTCATAACCCGAAGGTCGCGGGGTCCGGGTCCTCCGCCCGTGACGCGCGGCCAGCACGGAGGGCGGGCCGTCGGTCGGGTCAGGGGCGGATTCGTGCGGAACCGCGCGCGTCGCCTGCGATACGGGTGACCGCGCCGGGGCCGACTCGGCATACGATCGCCGTCGTGGACGCACTGCTGGAGCGCGGTCGCGAGCTCGACGAGATCGATGCCCACCTCGAGCGGGCCGCCGCGGGCCTGGGGCGCGTCGTCGTCGTGGAAGGCCCCGCCGGCATCGGCAAGAGCCGGCTGCTCGCCGAGGCGCGGCGCCGCGGCGAGGGATCGATGCGGGTGCTCGCCGCCCGCGGCAGCGTGCTGGAGGGCGAGTTCGCCTTCGGCGTGGTCCGGCAGCTGCTGGAGGGCGAGCTGGCGGCGCCGGAGCGGCGGCGGGCGCTGCTCGCCGGGGCGGCGGCGCCGGCGGCGGCGGTGTTCGGCGACCCGGACGCCGGCGCGGGCGAGGGCGGGGACGGCGGGGGCGCCTCGTTCGCCTCGCTGCACGGGCTCTACTGGCTCGTGCTCAACCTGGCGGAGGAGGGGCCGCTGCTCCTGGTGGTCGACGACCTGCAGTGGTGCGACCGGCCGTCGCTGCTGTTCCTCGCCTACCTGGCGCGCCGCCTGGAGAGCCAGCCGGTCCTGCTGCTGGCGGGGCTGCGGGAGGCCGAGCCCGGCACCGACCCGGCGCTGCTCGGCGAGATCGCCAACGACCCGGCGGCGGCGGCCGTCCGGCCGGGCCCGCTGAGCGCGGACGGGGCGGCGGCGCTGATCGGGGAGCGGCTGGGCGCGGCGCCCGACGGCGCCTTCGTGGCGGCGTGCCACGCCTCGACGGGCGGCAACCCGCTGCTGCTGAGCCAGCTCGTCACCGCGCTGCGCGCGGACGGCGTGCACCCGCGGGCGGACGAGGTCGGGCGGGTGGCGGAGATCGGGCCGCGCGCCGTGTCGCGCACGGTGCTGCTGCGACTGGCGCGCGCGCCGGCCGGGGCCCGCTCGGTGGCGCGCGCGGTCGCCGTGCTGGGCGACGGTGCCCCGCTCTCCGCTGTGGCGGCGCTGGCGGGCGTCGACCCGGCGCAGGTGGGCGAGGCGACGCGCAGCCTCGCCCGCGCCGAGATCCTTCGCGCCGAGCGGTCGCTGGGCTTCGTGCACCCGCTGGTGCGCGACGCCGTCTACCACGAGCTGCCGCCGGGGGAGCGCGAGCTGCAGCACGCCCGCGCGGCCGCCATCCTGCGCGAGGGGGGCGCGCCCACCGAGCAGGTGGCCGCCCAGCTGCTCCACGCCCCGCCGGGCGCCGAGCCATGGGCGGCAGGGTTGCTGTGGGAGGCGGGCCGCGCCGCCATGCGCGCCGGGGCGACCGACAGCGCGGTGGCCTACCTGCGGCGCGCGCTGGACGACGCGCCCGCCGAGGCCGACCGCGGGCGCCTGCTGCTGGAGCTGGGCGCTGCGGAGGCGATGACCAGCGGCCCCGCCGCCGCCGGGCACCTGGCCCGCGCCTACGAGGAGCTGCCCGACCCGGTGGAGCGGGCGGCGGCGGCGGGCCTGCTGGGCCGGACGCTCACCTTCACGGGCTCCCCGGACGAGGCCGCCGCCGTCGCCCGGCGGGCCGCGGCGGAGCTGCCCGACGAGCTGGCCGACCTGCGGATGCAGCTCGAGGCCCTCCAGCACATGACGATCTTCTTCGGCGCCGGCGACCCGCGGTCGCTGGCGGCCCTGCGCGAGCACCGGCGGCGTCCGCGGGGCGGCGCCGGCGCGAAGGCGCTGGCCGCCATGGCCGCCTGGGAGGCCGTCTGCACCGACGGCGCCGCGGCCGACTGCGCGGAGCTGGCCCTCGCGGCGCTCGAGGGCGGGGAGCTGCGGGACGCCGACCCGGCGCTGATCCCGCTCGCCGCCATCGTGGCGCTGGTCGCGACCGACCGCCCGGAGGTGGTCGCCATCTGGAGCGACGCCCTGGCCGACGCGCACCGGCGCGGATCGCTGCTGTCCGTCTCGTCGCTGCACCTCTGGCTGGGGCTCAGCCACCTGCGCCGCGGCGACCTGGTGGCCGCCGAGGAGTCGCTGCGGGCCGCCGAGGACGAGTTCGGCCGGTGGGGCCACGACAGCTACGCGAGCGCCAACAGCCGCTCGTTCATGGCCGACGTCCTGCGCGAGCGCGGCCGCCTGGAGGAGGCCGCCGGGTGGCTGGAGCGGGTCGGGCCGGTGCGGCCCCGCTCGCACGCGGCGGGCATCTGGCTCGGTGCCCGCGCGGCGCTGCTCACCGCCACGGGCCGGGCGGAGGAGGGCGCGGCGGCGGCCGACGAGCTGGCGGCGCACTGCGCGCAGATGCCCGACCCGGCGCGGCTCTGGTGGCGATCGCTGAAGGCCGAGGCGCTCGACCGCCTCGGACGGCGCGAGGAGGCGATCGATCTGGTGCGGGAGGAGCTCGAGGCGACGCGGGCCTTCGGCGCCCCCTGGTCGCTGGGGCGGACGCTGCGCACCCTGGGCACGCTCGAGCGCGAGGAGGGGCTCGACCGGCTGCGCGAGGCGGTGGCGGTGCTCGAGGGCTCGACGGCCCGGCTGGAGCACGCCCGCGCGCTGGCCGCGCTCGGCTCCGCGCTGCGGCGGGCGCGCGACCCCGCCGGGGCGCGCGAGCCGCTGCGCCGCGCGCTCGAGCTGGCGGGCGCCTGCGGCGCGGACGGGCTCGCCGAGCGGGTGCGCTCGGAGCTGCGCGCCGCCGGCGTCCGCCCCCGGCGCGACGCCCTGAGCGGGGTCGCGTCGCTGACGCCCGGCGAGCGTCGTGTGGTCGATCTTGCGGCGGCCGGGCACAGCAATCGCGACATCGCCCAGGAGCTCTACGTGACCCCGAAGACCGTCGAGGTCCACCTCTCCAACGCCTACCGCAAGCTGCGCATCGGCTCGCGCCGCGAGCTGGGGCGCGCGCTCGCGATCCCCTAGGGGGACCCGGCCGAAACCTTCGGGTCGCCGCTCCGGGACGCCCTCGATGCCCGCCCGCCCGCCCCGCGCGGATGCTGGCCCCGGCATCGAGCGAAAGGAGCCCCCGATGGGCACCACCACCCACAGCGCGGCGGGCCTCGGGCGCGTCGTCCGCCCCGGCGACCCCGACTGGAACGCCGCCCGCGCGACGTTCAACGTGCTGATCGACCAGCGGCCCGAGGCCATCGCCTTCCCGGCCGACGAGCGCGAGGTCGCCGCCGTGATCGCGTACGCCCACGGGCGCGGCCTGCGCGTCGCGCCCCAGGCCACGGGCCACAACCCCGGGCCGCTCGGGTCGCTGGAGGGGACGCTGATCCTGCACACCTCCGCGCTGACCGGCGTGTCGATCAACGCGGCGGCACGCCGGATGCGCGTCGGCGCGGCCACGAAGTGGGAGGCGGTCACGCCGCGGCTGTCCGAGCTGGGGCTCGCCGCGCTGCACGGCTCCTCGCCCGACGTCGGGATCGTCGGCTACTCGCTGGGCGGCGGCATCGGCTGGCTCGCCCGCAGGCACGGCATGCAGGCGAACGCGGTCACCGCCGTCGAGCTGGTCACCGCCGAGGGTCACCTGGTGCGGGCCGACGCGGCGCACGAGCCCGACCTGTTCTGGGCGCTGCGCGGCGGGGGCGGCAACTTCGGCGTCGTCACCGCGATCGAGTTCGAGGTCCACCCCGTGCGCGAGCTCTACGCCGGCACGATGTTCTTCCCGGTCGAGCGGGCCTCCGAGGTGCTGCAGGCGTGGACCGGGCTGCTGCCGGGGCTCCCCGAGGAGATCACCTCGTGGGCGAGCGTCATGCACTTCCCGCCGCTGCCCGAGGTGCCCGAGCCGGTCCGCGGGCGGTCGTTCGTGACCGTCATGGCGGCGTTCCTCGGCACGGAGGCCGACGGGCGCGAGATGCTGCGGCCGCTGCGCGCCATGGGCCCCGAGATGGACAGCTTCGCGACCCAGCCGCCGATCGCGCTCGCCGAGCTGGCGATGGACCCGCCCGACCCGCTGCCCTATCGCACGACCACCGCGCTGCTCGACGACCTGCCGCCGGCCGCGATCGAGGAGCTCACCCGGATCGCCGGCCCCGGCTCGGCGCTCACGCTGCTCCAGCTGCGGCACATGGGCGGCGCGCTCGCCCGCCGCGAGCCCGGCGCCGGCGCGCGCGCGACCCTGCCCGGACGCATCGCGCTGTTCGGCCTCGGGATCGTCCCCCACCCCGGCGCCGAGGAGCCGGTGGCCGCCGAGCTGACGCAGGTCGCGGCCGCCGTCGCGCCGCACCACGTGGGCGACTACCCGAACTTCGTCGAGGAGCCGGCCGACGCGAGCGCGTTCTTCGACCCGGCCACCTGGGCGCGCCTGCGCGAGGTCAAGGCGCTCTACGACCCGCACGACCTCTTCCGGGGCAACCACCACATCCCGCCCGCGGAGCACGCCTGAAGCCCGCTGCCGGCGACCGGTGCGCGGCCGGCCCGGGTGGGCGCCGGCCGCGTCCCGGCCGGGCCGGCGGGACCGGGGCGTCCGGCGGCCCGCCTGCGGGCGGCCCGCCGGACGGGTAGGGTGGCGCCCATGGCGAGCTACGACTACCGATGCGAGCGCGACGGCGTGTTCGAGCTGACCCTGCCGCTCGGCACCGCGCCCTCCAGCGCCCCGTGCCCGGAGTGCGGCGAGGACGCCCCGCGCGTCTTCGCGGCGCCGCTGACGACCCCCATCACGCTCGACAGGAGCGGGCCGGGCGGGATGACGCCGATCCCGGCCCCGCCGGGCGCCCGGCCGCCGGGCGGGATGCCGGGCGGCCTGCCGATGACGGCGCCGATGCGGAGCATGCCCCGGCCCTGACCGCCGGCGGCGGTCCCGCGGCACGCACGGGGACGGAGGAGTCGCGGGTACCACCACGGTGTGACGGCCGGGCCGCCGGGTCGAGCCCCCAGGGCACCCTGGCGCCGGGCGACGGCCACGGCGACTGACGGAGGAGGCCATGCCGAAGCGCGACGACGCCGCCGAGCGGTCCACCGACGGGCCGAAGCTGCTCTCCGGCGGCAACCCCCAGGTGCCGAAGGGCGAGGGCGACGGGCCGGTGCAGACCTACATCGCGGCGATGCCCGGCTGGAAGCGGGCGGTCGGCGAGCGGCTCGACGGGCTGATCGCCGGCGCGGTGCCCGGGGTCCGCAAGGCGGTCAAGTGGAACCAGCCCTTCTACGGCGCGGAGGACGCGGACGGGTGGTTCCTCGCCGTCCGCTGCTACACGAGGTACGTCCAGGTGCAGTTCCTGCGCGGCGCCTCGCTCGACCCCCTGCCGCCGAAGCGGTCGAGGCACGAGGAGGTGCGCTACCTCGACATCCACGAGGACGACGAGATCGACGAGGGGCTCCTCGTGGGCTGGATCGAGCAGGCGAGCCGCCTGCCGGGCGTGGCGATGTAGCGGCGCCGCGCCCGGCGGGCGGCCCGTCGTCAGGCGCGCTCGAGGTGGGTGGCGAGCTCGACGGGGTTGCGGACGCAGTAGGCGCCGGGGCAGCGCTCGTCGGCCAGGCGCTTGAGCTCCTCCAGCCGCTCGGCGGGGGCGTCGGCGTCGACCTCGAGGTACCAGTCGATGCGCTCGACCGGCGGGTTGCCGGTCACGCCGAGCGCGCGCGACTGGTCGACCTCGGCCTCCGCGCGCGCCCGCAGGCCCCGCAGCTCGACGCCCTGGCGGGCGGCCTCCTGCGCGAAGGTCATGGCGTAGCACGCCATGCCGCCCCAGAAGCAGTAGGCGAGCGGGTTGGGCGCCGAGCCGGTGCCGCCCATGGGCGGCGGGAAGTCGGCCTCGAACCTGACGGGGTCGCCGCCCGGGACGGGGATCGACGCCGTGAACTGCGGGCCGCCGCCGGTCTGCCACTCGCCCTCGAAGCGCACCGGCTGCCGGACTGCGGCGGGATCGCCGGTGGCCCTGGCGATGGTCGCGTTGAGGGCGTCGACGTCGACGTTGTGCATGGTGCCTCCAGGTGGGTGGTCGGAGTTCAGGACGCGCCCGGCGGGCCGCCGAGGAACGCCACGGAGACGAGCAGGTACGCGGCCACGGCGACCACGAGCAGCGCGAAGCCGCGGCCGAGCAGCCGCTGCGGGATGCGGCCGGCGATCGAGGCGCCGGCCACGGCCCCGGCCGCGCAGGCGATCGCCAGGACGGTCGTGACGTCGGCGTCGGCCGAGCGCCCGGCGATCAGGTGGGCGCCGAGGCCGAGCAGCGACGTGGCGGTGATGATCGCCAGCGAGGTGCCGACCGCGGTGCGCATGGTGAACGCGAGGGCGATCGCGAGCGTCGGCACGATCAGGAACCCGCCGCCGACGCCGAACAGGCCGGTGAGGAACCCGACCGCGGCCCCCGCGACGATGTCGCGCGGCAGGCGCAGCGGCGGGCAGGCGCCCGTGCGCTCCCAGGGACCGTCGGGCTCCGGCCCCCGGTCGTCGCTCTTGCGCCAGGTGGCGTGCGCGGCGGCCAGCATCACCAGGGCGAAGCCGCCGAGCAGCAGCGATCCGCCGACGGCCTCGCCGGCGAGCGTCCCGAGCGCGATGCCCGGCACCGCCGCGGCGGTGAACGAGCCGGCGTGGCGCCAGCAGACGCGGCCGGCGCGCGCGTGGCTCAGCCCGCCGGCGACCGCGCCGACGGCGACCACCAGGAGCGAGGCGGTGGTCGCCTCGGGGACGCTCTGGTCGAGGACGTAGACCAGGATGGGGACGGCGAGCACGGACCCGCCGCCCCCGAGCGTGCCGACGGCCAACCCCATCGCGAGCCCGAACGGGATGGCCAGCAGCACGCCGGTCAGCTCGTCACGGACCGCTCGGTCGGCCAGCCCTCGCGCTCCCACAGCGGAACGCCGCCGTCGACGACGTGGATGACCCGCCCTGCGCCGAGGGCCTGCAGCAGGCTCGCGGCCACGGCGGAGCGCTGGCCCGAGCCGCAGACGACCGCGACCGGCCCGGCGGGGTCGATGCCCTCCGGCACGCCGCGGATGTCGTGGTAGGGCCGGTGGACGGAGCCGGGGATGTGCCCGTCGTCCCACTCGCTGCGCTCCCGGACGTCCAGGATCTGCAGCCCGTCGCGGTCGCGCTCCCAGCGCTCGTGCAGCTCCGGCACGGTCATCCGCTCCGTCCGCTCCACGTCGAGCGTCTCCTCGCGCCACGAGGTCATGCCGCCGGCCAGGTAGCCCGCGACGTTCCGCAGGCCGACGGCGCCGGCGAGGTGGGCGGCCGCGACGGCGTCGCCGTCGTCGCGGCCGACCAGCACGAGCGGCTGCTCGGGCCGCGCCAGCCACGCCAGCTTCGAGCCGAACCCGGCGCGGCGGGCGGTGATGGACACCGCCCCCGGGATGTGGGCCTCGTCGAACTGCCGCTCGGTGCGCACGTCGACCACCAGGGCCCCGTCCGCCCGCGCCTGCCGCACCTGCCGCGGCGTGAGCGGGTGCGCCTCGACGGACTCCTTCACCAGCGGGCCGCGGTTGAGCGCGACGATGTTGCGGAAGTTCGGCGGCTGCGGGCCGAGCGCCGAGGTCGTCCGCTCGACGAACTCGTCCTCGTCGGCGATGCGCAGCAGCTCCTGGTTGGCGCGCTCGAAGCCGATCGTCGAGGCCACCTTGAGGTCCATGCCCGGTCCGCCGCAGAGCGACCCGCCGAGGTGCCCCGGCCAGACCTCGGCGGTGTCGGGCAGGCGCATGAGCGTGTCGTGGAGGGAGTGGAAGATGCCGCGCGCGCCCTCCTCCGTGTCGACGGCGAGGTCGGGGCGGGCGATGTCGCCGACGAACAGCGTGTCGCCGGTCAGCACCGCCCACGGCTCGTCCGAGCGCGCCCTGTCGATGAGCGCGAACGCGGTGTGCTCGGGGCGGTGCCCGGGCGTGTGCAGCGCGCGGACGGTCAGCGCGCCGATGCGCAGCTCCCAGCCGTCGTCGAACGGCTCGTGGTCGTAGTCGGGCGCCGCGTCGCGGTGGATGTGGATGGTCGCGCCGGTCGCGGCGACCAGCCGCCCGTGCCCCGAGACGTGGTCCGCGTGGTTGTGGGTCTCGAGGACGTGCTCGATGCGCACGCCGAGGTAGCGGGCCAGGCGCAGGTACTCGTCGATGTCGAGCCTGGGGTCGACGACCGCGGCGACGCCGGCCTCCTCGTCGCCGATGAGGTAGCTGGCGCAGCCGAGGTCGTCGTGCGTGAGCTGGCGGAAGATCATCGGGCCTCCCCGGGGACGGTCGTGTCCAGGCCGTGGCGCTCCCAGGCCCGCATGCCGCCGGACACGTTGCGGGCGTCCAGACCGACGCGCCGCGCGAGCGCCGCGGCCATCGCCGAGCGGCGGCCGCTCTGGCAGATGAACGCGACGGGGCGGTCGGCCGGCAGCCGGCCGAGGCCCTCCTCGAGCCGGCCGAGCGGCAGATGCCGCGATCCGGGCGCCGCGCCCCGCGCCCGCTCGGAGGGCTCGCGGACGTCGACCAGGACCAGCCGGCCGGACCGCTGCCCGGCCGAGGCCTCGACGACGTCGATCGAGTGGCCGCGCGTGAACAGCCCCATCACGCGTGCCCGAAGCGGACGTCGGGCAGGACGCGGCTGAGCGACCTGGGCATCCACCACGCCCACCGGCCCAGCAGCCGCAGGGCGACCGGCACGAGCAGCAGGCGCACCAGCAGGGCGTCGAGCAGGACCGCGATGCCGAGGATGACGCCCATCTCCTTCGGCGGCAGCGGGCCGCTCAGCGCGAAGGTGAAGAACACGGCGACCATCACGGCGGCGGCGGCGAAGACGACGCGCCCGGAGTGGGCGACGCCGCCGACCATGGCCTCGCGCGGGTCCTTGCTGCGGTCCCAGTGCTCCTTGGCCGAGGAGAGCAGGAACACCGTGTAGTCCATCGAGATGGCGAAGACCATCGCGAAGAAGAACACCGGCGCCCAGGCGTTGAGGAAGCCCTGCGGCTCCAGGCCGAGCAGGCCGGCCAGGTGCCCCTCCTGGAAGATCAGCCGGGCGACGCCGAACGCCGCGCCGACCGCCAGCAGGTTCGTCACCACGCCGACCGCGGCGAGGATCGGCGCCTGCAACGCGACCAGCAGCAGCAGGAAGCCGAGCGCGAGCACGACGCCGATCACGAGCGGCGTCTTCGCGGCGAGCGCCCCCTCGAGGTCGTGGTTCTCGGCCACCGCGCCGCCGACGAGCGCGCCCTCGGGCAGCTGGTCGCGGAGGCGGTCGATGGTCGCGCCGACCGCCGGGTCCGACGGGTCGTGCCGCGGCACGACCTGGACCATCACGCTGCCGCCGCGCCCGGACATGGCGGGCATCACCTGGGCCACGCCCTCGTCGGACCGGGCGACCGCGGCGACCCGCTGCGCGTCGGCCGCCGGCGCGACGATCTGCAGGGAGCCGGGCGCGCCGGGGCCGAAGGCGTCCTGCACCTGGGCGTAGGCGACCCGGGAGCCGTCGCCCTCGGGCACGACCTTGATGGACGGCATGCCGGTCTGCAGCCCGAACACCGGGATGCTCAGCGCGACCAGGGCGACGACCGCCGCCGCGCCGTAGGCGACCGGACGGCGCCACAGCCGCTCGCCCCAGGCGGCGAACCTGGGCGAGCGGTGCTCGCCCGAGTGCACCCACGGCAGCGAGAGCTTGTCCACCCGCGAGCCCAGCTTCGCGAGCACCGCCGGCAGCAGCGTCAGCGTCGCCGCCAGGATGAAGATGACCGAGAGCATGATGCCGAGCGCCATCGAGCGGAAGGCGGGCGACGGCACGAGCAGCACCGCGCTCAGCGAGATCAGCACGGTGAGCCCGGAGAACAGGACCGCCTTGCCGGCCGTGTCCATGGTCTCGGCCACGGCGTCCTCGACGGGCTCCTCCGAGCCGAAGAACGCCCCGCGGAAGCGGTAGACGATGAACAGCGCGTAGTCGATGCCCAGCGCGAGCGCGAACATCAGCGCGAAGTTCATCGCCCAGATCGAGATGTCCATGAGCTGGGTGCCCAGGTACAGCGAGCCGGCCGACGCGACCAGGCCGAGGATGGTGAGCATCAGCGGCAGGCCGGCGGCCACGAGCGAGCCGAAGGCCAGCAGGAGGATGCCGAGGGTCACCGGCCAGGAGATCAGCTCGGACGTCATCATCGCGGCCTTGTTGGCCTCGTTGAAGTCCGACCACATGCCGGACGCGCCGGTCAGGGAGACCTGCACGCCGTCGGCCGGCAGCGCGGCGAGCGGCCCCTTGAGGTCGTCCGCGGCGCGCACCATCTCGTTGGAGTCGGTGCCGGCGCCCGCCTGGATGACGGCGGTGTGCCCGTCGCGCGAGATCGACTGCCCCGGCCGCGGCGGCACGACCTCGGTCACCCGGGGGTCGGCGGCCAGCGTCCGCTGGGCCTCGGCGACGACCGACCGGAAGGCGGGGTCGGCGACGGTCGCCTCGTCGGAGTGCACGACGACCATCAGCGCCGACGACGACAGGCCGCCGAACTCGCGGTCGACGGTCTCGCGCACGCTGAGCGACTCGGACCCGGCGGCCTCCCAGCCGGCGCCGGACAGGGCGTGCTCGGCCCTCGGCGCGACCACGCCGAGGCCGACGGCGATCACCGCCCAGGCGATGGCGACGAGGCGGAAGTGGCTCGCGGTCCATCGGCCGAGGCGGCCGATCGGACCGTAGGAGGCGGAGGACGACATCGGCATCACCTGGGCTGGGAGGTGGGCGGAGTGCGGGGGGCGGCCCCCGCACCGAGGAGCCGCGTGAGGATGAGGGAGGCGGGGCAGGCGCCGACCGCGGCGTACAGCCACTGGTTGAGGCCGACGAACACGGTCAGCAGCAGGAACCACGGCGTCACGAGGACGGCGAGGGCCACGCTCGCCAGCGTGACCGTGCCGGCCAGCGCGAACAGCAGGCGCTCGATGCGCGGGCCGCCGGACGGGGCGCAGGGGGCGCTCATGCGGCACCCCCGGCGAGCAGCTCGTCGAGCTCGGCGACCTGCCGGCGCAGGCCGCCGCAGACCAGCTCGCAGAGCTCGAAGATGGTGTCGTCGGCGATCGAGCAGCGGACGCGGTTGCCGTCCCGCCGACGGGCGACGATGCCGGCCTGCGCCAGCACGCCGACGTGCTTGGAGACGTTCTGCTGGGTGGCGCCGAGCGCCTCGGTGAGCTCGTTGACGGTGCGCGGCCCGTCGCGCAGCGCGTCGAGCAGGCGGATGCGCATGGGCTCGCCGATCACCCGGAAGCGCTGCGCGATGAGCTCGACGAGCGGCTCCGGGAGGGGGTGTGGGATCGCGACTGGTTCGGTCATGCGCACAACTGTACCACCGTGTGGTTGTGCTGCAACAGCGCGCTGCCCGCCGCGCCGCCCGGCCCGGGCGTCGGTCAGGCCGCGGGCCCGCCCGGGGCGACCCTGCGCCAACGAGGCCGCAGGGTCGCGGGCGCAGGGTCGCGGCCGCGCGCCGCGCGAGGGCCGGCGCGCCCTGCCGCCGGGCCGCACGGAGGGCCGCGACGACGACGTCGCGCCTCGTCGCGCACAGGGGCGCCCAGCCGGGGAGGACCTCCCCCAGCCGCGGCGGAGACGGCGGAGCCGCGCCGCCGGGCCGGCTCCAGCCCCCGCCCCGGCGTCGCCCACCGCCTCGGCCGCCGGCCGGGTCCGCGACGGTGGCGGTCGCGGTCACGCGGCGCCGGCGCGCGGGCCGGCCGCCCGCGGTTGACCACCGGCCACCCCCCTCGCGAGCGGGGCGGGATCGGCAGGGCGAACCTCTCCCCACCCCGGCCGCCCGCGGCCGGCCGGGGCGACCGGACGACCCGGTGCCGCGGCGGCTACGCCGGCGCGTCCCCCAGCGCGTAGCGCAGCACCTCGACCACCTGCTCGGGCTCGCGCGCGACGGCCAGCGCCGCGCGGTCGACCTCCTTCAGCGCGTGGTCGTGCTCGGGCGGGTGCAGGGTGATCAGCGGCGTGCCGAGCGCGGCCGCGTAGCCGGCGTCGAAGGCGGCGTTCCACTGCCGGTAGCGCTCGCCGAACCGCACCACGACCACGTCCGCCCGCTCGATGAGGATCCGCGTGCGGATCGCGTTGACGCCGGCCCCGACGTGGTCGTCCCAGAAGGGGCGCCCCTGGTCGCCGAAGACCGCCGTGCCGGCCGCGTCGGATGCCGCGTGGTCGGTCACCGGGGCGGTGAACACGACGTCCAGGCCGGCTGCCGCCGCGCCCTGCTCGATGCGCTCGCGCCAGTCCGAGTGGATCTCGCCTGAGAGGTGGACCTGCCAGGGCACCGCGGCATCCTACGCCCCCGGGCCGGGCCACCGGGGGAGCGCCGGCCCTCCATCTGTCATCGTCCCCGGCGTGTGCAGGATGCGGGCGGGGGGGGAACCTGACGCGACGATGACGAGCGCTCCACCCACGGCCCCGTGAGCGGGTCCCAGGCGGCACCGGCGCGGATCGGGCTTGGCCTCGCCGCGCTGGGGCGGCCCGGGTACCTCAACCTCGGCCACGGCGCCGACCTGGGGGAGGACCGCTCCGTCGAGGGCATGCGGCGCCGGGCCCACGAGGTGCTCGACGCGGCCTACGAGGCCGGCGTGCGCGCCTTCGACGCGGCGCGCTCCTACGGGCGGGCCGAGGAGTTCCTCGGGGAGTGGCTGCGCCTGCGCCGGCCGCAGGACGTGGTCGTGAGCTCCAAGTGGGGCTACGTCTACACGGCGGGCTGGCGGGTGGACGCCGATCCGCCCGAGGTGAAGCACCACGACGTCGACACGCTGCGGCGGCAGATCGGCGAGACGCGCGGGCTGCTGGGCGACTGGCTGGCGCTCTACCAGATCCACTCCGCGACGCCCGAGAGCGGCGTGCTGGAGGACGACGCGGTGCTGGCCGAGCTCGCCGCGCTGCGCGCGTCGGGCGTGGCGGTCGGCGTCACCGTGAGCGGCACGAGCCAGGCCGAGACGATCGGGCGGGCGCTGGAGCTGGAGGCCTTCGACAGCGTGCAGGCGACGTGGAACCTGCACGAGCGCGCCGCCGAGGGCGCCTTGGAGCGGGCGCACGCGGCCGGCCTGCGGGTGTACGTGAAGGAGGCGCTCGCCAACGGGCGCCTCGCGGGACGCGAGCCGTCGCCCCTGCTCGGGGAGGCCGCGGCCGACGCGGGCACGACGCCGGACGCGCTCGCCCTGGCGGCGGCCCTGGCCCGGCCCTGGGCCGGCGTGGTGCTGAGCGGCGCCGCGAGCGTGCCGACGCTGCGCAGCAACCTCGGCGCCGAGGCGGTGGCCTGGTCGGACGAGCTCGAGCGGCGGCTCGCGCCGCTGCGCGAGGACAGCGCCGCGTACTGGGCGCGGCGGTCGGGCCTGCGCTGGAACTGACCGCGCACCCGCGCCGCCCCGGCCGGGACGGCTGAGCCGTGTTCCTGGCCCTCCGCGAGATCCGGCGCGCCAAGGCCCGCTTCGGCCTGCTCGTGGCCGCCGTCGCGCTGCTCATGTTCCTGATCCTGGTCCAGCAGGCGCTGCAGAGCGGGCTGGTGCGCGCGTTCGTGGGCGCGATCGAGCGCCAGTCGGCGCCCGTGCTGGTGTACTCGGTCGACGGGCAGCGCACCCTGCAGGGCAGCGTGGTGCCGCCGCGGCTGGAGCGCGCCGTGCGCGCGGTCGACGGCGTGGCGGAGGCGGGCCGCATCGGCCAGGGCACGTTCACGGCCGTGGTGGGCGACGAGGCCGGGCGGTCGGACGCCGCGCTGATCGGGTTCGACCGGCCGTCGCTCGGGGGCCCGGACGAGCTGAGCGAGGGCCGCATGCCGCGCGCCCCGGGCGAGGCGGTGGGCAGCGCCGGCGACTTCGCGGTCGGCGACCGGGTGCGGCTTGTGACGCCGGGCGAGGGGCCGGACATCCGGGTGGTCGGCCTCACGGAGGACGCGCAGATCCAGGTGACCCCCACCCTGTTCGTCGCCTGGCCGGACTACGTCGCCGCGACCCGGGCCGCCAACCCCGACGCGACGGTCGTGCCCCCGAGCGCGATCGGCGTCCGCCCCGCCGCCGGCGTCACCGACGAGGAGCTGACGCGGCGGATCAACGCGGCCTCGCCCGAGGCCGACGCGCTGACGCGCGCCCGGGCGGCCGGCGAGGCGCCCGGCGTGGCCGAGGTGCGCCGCTCCTTCGACATGATCTTGCTGCTGTTCGCGCTGGTGGTGCCGCTCGTCACCGGCCTCTTCTTCCTCATCATCACCTTCCAGAAGTCGCGGGCGCTGACCCTGCTGCGGGCGGTCGGCGCGCCGGCCGGAGCGCTCGTGCGCGCGCTGCTCGTCCAGGTGCTGATCGTGATCGGCGGCGGCTCGCTGATCGGGGTGCTGCTCTACGCGCCGCTGTCGCAGCGCTCGCTCGGCTCGGTGGCGCTGAGCTTCGACGCCCGCGCCGTGGCGGCGTGGGTCGCGCTGCTGCTGGTGCTGGGGCTGCTGAGCGCGCTGGTCGCCGCCCGCCGCGTGCTGGCCATCGACCCGGTCGAGGCGACGACCGGCGGGGGCGCGCGATGAGGCTCGCTCTGCGCGAGATGCGCCGGCGGCCGGGGCGCTTCGGCGTGACCACCGCGATCCTCACCCTCATCGCGCTGCTGCTGATGTTCCTCGGCGGCCTGCTCGACGGGCTGATCGCCGGCAGCACCGGCGCGCTGCGCGCCCAGCAGGCGGACCTGATCGTGTACTCGGACGCCGCCGAGGAGTCGCTGGTGCGCAGCCGCCTGACCCCGGAGGAGCGCGCGCGGGTGGAGCAGGCGGCGGACGGCGCGCGGGTGGCCGGCCTCGGCAGCGTGCAGCTCGGCGCGCGCCTGGAGGGCCGCGGCCCGCGCGACCTGGTGCCCGTGGTGCTGTTCGGCTTCGAGGCCGCGCCGGAGGGCATCGACGGCGGCCCGCCGCCGGACGGCCGGGTCTACGCCGACGACACCCTGCGCGCCGAGGGCGTGGACGAGGGCGACGTCATCCGGCTGGGCGCCGCCCGCACCCCGGTCGAGGTGGTGGGCTTCGTCGAGGACAGCCGCTACGCCGGCCAGGGCACGCTGTGGGGCTCGCTCGCCACCTGGCGCGAGGTGGTGGGCGCCAACCGGCCCGGCGAGCGGGTGGGCGACGGCGTCGTGCAGGCCCTCGTGGTGGGCGACGGCTCGGGGGCGGCGCCCGCGCCCGAGGCGATCGACCGCGCGACCGGCGGGGCCACCTCGACGCTGACGATCGACGGCGCCATCGACGCGCTGCCCGGCGTGTCGCAACAGCGCACCGTCTTCACCCAGATCATCGGCGTGACGGTCATCATCGCGCTGGTCGTGGTGGCGCTCTTCTTCGCGCTGATCACCGTGGAGCGGACCGCCCTCTACGGCGTGCTGAAGGCGATCGGCGCCGGGTCCGGCACCCTGTTCGCCGGGGTGCTGCTGCAGGCGCTCGTGGTGACGCTGATCGCCTCGGCGATCGGCGTGGCCGCCTCGCTGGCGATCGACGCCGCGCTGCCCGCGGGCTCGCTGCCGTTCCTCGCCAGCCCCGTCCGCCTTGCCGCCAACGTGGGCTACCTCGTGCTGGCCGCCGCCGTCGGCTGCGCCTTCTCGCTGCGCCGCGTGCTGCGCATCGACCCCGCGCGCGCGATCGGGGGCGAGCAGTGAGCGGCCGTGGCCCGACCCCCTCCTCCCCCCGACACGGAGCGCAGATGAGCACCGAGCCGACCCCCGCGCTGCGCATGGAGGCCGTGCGCAAGGTCTTCCGCAGCGGCGACGACGAGGTCGTGGCCCTCGACCACGTCGACCTGACCGTGGCCGGCGACGAGATCATCGCGCTCGTGGGCCCGTCGGGGTCGGGCAAGACGACCCTCTGCTCCATCGCCGGCGGCCTGCTGCAGACCACCGATGGGCGGGTGGAGGTCGGCGGCCGGGACATCTCCGGCTATGGGCCGAAGGAGCTCACGGAGTTCCGGCGCACGTCGGTCGGCTTCGTCTTCCAGACGGTCAACCTGGTCCCGTTCCTCACCGCCCGCGAGAACCTGCTGGTGGTGGACGAGCTGGGGCCGCGCACTGGACGCAGGGCGAGGGAGCGGGCGGACCAGCTGCTCGAGGAGCTCGGCCTGGCCGACAAGGCCGGCGCCATGCCGGCGCAGCTGTCGGGCGGCCAGCGCCAGCGCGTGGCGATCGGGCGGGCGCTCATGAACGAGCCCGATCTCGTGCTGTTCGACGAGCCCACCTCCGCGCTCGACACGCAGCTCGGCGACCAGGTCGTGCACCTCATCCGCGACGAGATGAAGTCGCGCGGCACCGCGGCGATCATCGTCACCCACGACGACCGCATCACCCACTACGCCGACCGCGTCGTGACGATCACGGACGGCCGGCTGATCGACCGCTAGGCCCCGCCGGTCGCGATCGGCCAGCCCGCGCGGGCCCAGGCCGGCACCCCGCCGTCCACCACGTGGAGCGGCTCGCGCACGCCGCCGCGCCGCAGCAGGCCCGTGGCCACGGCGGAGCGCTGACCCGAGCCGCAGACGACCGCCACGGGGCGGGCCGGGTCGATGCCCGCCGGCACCCCGCGCACGTCGTGGTACGGCATGTGCACCGAGCCGGGGATGTGTCCCGCCTCCCACTCGGCGCGCTCCCGCACGTCGAGCACCTGCACGCCGTCGCCGGCGCGCCAGCGCTCGTGCAGGCCCGGCACGTCGATGCGGGCGACGCGTTCCACGGGCAGCCGCTCGTCGCGCCACGCGGTCATGCCGCCGGACAGGTAGCCCGCGACCTCGCGCACGCCGACCGCCGCGGCGAGCCCGGCGGCCTGCAGCGCCGTCTCGTCGTCGCGCCCCGCGAAGACCAGCGGCTGCCCCGGCTGGGCGATCCAGGCGAGCTTCGAGCCGAACCCCGCCCGGCGGATCGTGATGTTGACCGCGCCCGGCACGTGCGCCTCGTCGAACTGGAAGCCGGTGCGCACGTCCACGACCAGCGCGCCGTCGGCGGCGGCCGCCCGCACCTGGCGCGGGGTGAGGGGGTGGGCGTCGAGCGGCTCGCGCAGCAGCGGGCCGCGGTTGAGCTCCACGATGGCGCGGAAGTTGGGCGGCTGCGGCCCGAGGCCGGCCAGCGCCCGCTCCACGAACGCGTCCTCGTCGGCGATGCCGAGCAGGTCCTGGGTGGCCCGCTCGAAGCCGATCGTCGAGCAGATCTTGAGGTCCATGCCGGGGCCGCCGCACATCGAGCCGCCGAGATGGCCCGGCCACACCTCCACCGTGTCGGGCAGCGGCAGCAGCGCCCCGCGGAGCGACCGGAAGATGCCGCGCGCGCCCTCCTCGCGGTCGACCGCGAGGTCCGGGCGGGCGATGTCGCCGACGAAGAGCGAGTCGCCGGTGAGCACCGCCCAGGGCTCGTCGCTGCGGCCGGTGTCGGTCAGCGTGAACGCCGTGTGCTCCGGCCGGTGGCCCGGGGTGTGCAGCGCGCGCACGGCCAGCGCCCCCAGGCGCAGCTCCCAGCCCTCGTCGATCGGCTCGTGGTCGTACGCGGGCGCCGCGTCGCGGTGGATGTGGATGGTCGCCCCCGTCGCGGCCACCAGCCGGCCGTGGCCGGAGACGTGGTCGGCGTGGGTGTGGGTCTCGATGACGTGCTCGATGCGCACCCCGAGGTAGCGGGCCAGGCGCAGGTACTCGTCGATGTCGAGCCGCGGGTCGACGACCGCTGCGACGCCCGCGTCGTCGTCCCCGATCAGGTAGCTCGCGCAGCCGAGGTCGTCGTGGGTGAGCTGGCGGAAGATCACGGGCTGCCCTCCGGGACGGGTCCGGGACGCCGGGCGGACGGGCCGCCCGGGGCGACGATACCCGCGTCCTGCGCGGCGCTGCACTTTCCGGACGGCCTGCCGATACGAAATCCATGCGCGCGAGCGACCAGACCGCCGCGGGCCCCGAGCGGGTCGTGGCCGACCTCGCGGCGGCCCTCTTCTCGGAGCGGCCCGGACGCGACGCGGCCCTCGACGCGGTGGCCGCCGCGGCGCGCCGCGCGCTGGGCGCGGACCGAGCCACCTGCTACACGAGCTCCCCGGACCAGCGGGTGGTCTCGGTGCACACGACGGAGGAGGACCCGCGGCGGCGAGCGCTCGTGCTCGGCGCGGTCGGCGCCCTCGCCGAGGACCTGCCCGTGTGGCGCGCCGTGCGCGCCGACCCGGCCGCGCTGATCGCCGTGGAGGATGTCGCCCGATCACCCCTCATCCCGCCCGGCGTGGCGGCCGCGCTCGGGGTGGGCGCGCTGCTCTGCGTGCGGCTGCACGACCCCGCCGCGCCCCCCGGCGCGCCCGACATCGGCCACCTGTTCGTCTCGTGGGCGTCGCCCCGGGCGGTCGGCGGGCGCGAGCGCTCCACCGCCCTGGCGCTGGCCGCGCTCGCCGCCCCCGCCGTGGCCGCGGCCGGGCGCCAGGCCGAGACGCGCGCCGCCCTCATCGCCGCGCGCGAGGCCCTCGCCCGGGCCCAGGCCGCCGAGGAGGCCATGGCGCGCGGGCAGCGCGTGGCGCGCATCTACACCTGGAGCTGGAACACGGTCACCGGCGAGTCGCACTACTCGAGCGGCACGCTCCACGTGCTGGGGATCCCGGCCGACCGGATCACGCAGGAGGTGAAGCGCGCCCACATCCCGCCGGCCGACCGCGCCCGGCTGGCGGCCGAGGGCCGTCGCGCCGCCGCCGGCGGCGGGCCGATGGACATCCGCTTCCGCTGGCGGCACCCCGACGGACGCGAGCTGATCCTCGACGGCCACGCCGAGCCGGACGTCTGGGACCCCGCGGGCCGGCCGCTGCGCTACTCGGGCGCCATGATCGACGTCACCGACCGTCAGCGCGCCGAGGAGCGCCTGCGGGCCAGCGAGGCCCGCAACCGGGCGCTCGCCGGCGAGCAGACCGTGCTGCGCCGCGTGGCCACCGCCGTGGCGCAGGGGCGCGATCCCGAGGTGCTCTTCGACCTCGTCGCCGAGGAGGCCGCCGGGCTGCTCGGCGGCCAGGCCGCGGCGGTCTGCCGCATCGAGGGCGGCGAGGCCGCCGTGGTGGGGTACTGGGGCGCGGCGGACGTCCCCTTCGCGCGGCGCATCCCCCTCGACGGCTCGACGGCGCTGTCCGAGGTCGCGCGGACCGGCCGCTCCGCGAGCGTCCGCTACTCGGGGGCGGGCGACGACCACATCACCGCGCAGCTGCGCGACCAGGGCATGCGCCGCGGCGTGGCGGCCCCGGTGCTGGCCGGCGGGCGACTGTGGGGCGCGATCAGCGTGGTCGACCGCTCCGGCGACACCGGCGCGGCGGCCGACGCGGACGCCGACGCCGACGCCGCCTGGCCGGGTTCGCCGAGCTCGTCGGCCTCGCCATCGCCAACGCCGACGCGCGGCGCCAGCTCGCCGATCGCGCGGCCACCGACCCGCTGACGGGCATCGCCAACCACCGCACCTTCCACGAGCGGCTGGCCGACGAGTGGGAGCGCGCCCGGCGCCACGGCCGCCCGCTGTCGCTGGTGCTGCTCGACCTCGACCACTTCAAGCGCATCAACGACGTCCACGGCCACCAGGCCGGCGACCGGGTGCTGATCGACGTCGCCGACGCCCTGCGGACGCTCGTGCGCGCGGGCGACGTGGTCGCCCGCGTGGGCGGCGAGGAGTTCGCCTGGCTCATGCCCGAGACCGACGCCGCGAGCGCCTTCGCCGGCGCCGAGCGGGCGCGGGCCGCGATCGCCCGGCTCCGCGGGCCGGGCGGCGGGGGCCTCACGGTCTCCGCGGGCGTCTGCGACACGGAGCACGCCTCGGGCGCCGCCGAGCTGTACGCGCTCGCCGACGGGGCCCTCTACTGGGCCAAGGCGCACGGCCGCGACGCCTCGTGCCGCTACTCGCCCGCGGTCGTCGAGGTGCTGTCCGCCGAGGAGCGGGCGCGCCGGCTGGAGCGCTCCCAGGCGCTCGCCGCGCTGCGGGCGCTCGCCCGCGCGGTCGACGCGAAGGACCCCCACACGCAGCGCCACTCCGAGCGCGTCGCCGCGCTGGCCGCCGGCATCGCCGAGGTGATCGGCTGGCCGCCGGAGCGCACCGCGCTGCTCCACGAGGCCGGCCTGGTCCACGACGTCGGCAAGATCGGCGTGCCGGACGCCGTCCTCGCCAAGCCCGCCGCCCTGACGGCCGCCGAGTACGAGCAGGTCAAGCAGCACGCCGCCCTCGGCGCCGACATCGCGGGCGAGATCCTGTCCGCCGAGCAGACGGCATGGGTGCGCGGCCACCACGAGCGCTGGGACGGCCGCGGCTACCCGGACGCGCTCGCCGGCGCGGCCATCCCGGAGGGCGCCCGCATCCTCGCTCTCGCCGACGCGCTCGACGTGATGACGGCCTCGCGCAGCTACCGCTCGGCGATCTCATGGGAGGCGGCGCTCGAGGAGTGCCGGGCGACCGCCGGCGCCCAGTTCGAGCCGCGCATCGTCGCCGCGCTCGGCCGGCTCCCCCGGCCGCTGCTCGTCCCGCCCGGCGGCCCGGTCGCGGCGGAGCGCCGACCCGTGACCGCCTGAGCGGCGCCGGGGGCACAGCGCCCCGGTGAGCGCCACGAGCTGCTCGCGCAGGCGGCGCATCGTGACGGCGCCGCCGCGACGTGCTCGTGCAGGCGGGCGGACGCGATGCGGACCGGCTCCCGCGGCAGCAGCAGCGCCAGATGGTCGGGGCGGGGCGCGGGGCCGTCGCCGTCGGCGGATGGACCGGCGCGCGCGAGGGCGCTCGTCACGCTCGCCCCCGGCGCCGAGATGGAGCGCCGCGCCCCGGCAGCCGCCGCGCTCGCGGCGGGCGACGGCCTCCACGAGGCGGGGGCGCTGATCCAGCTCGCGCGGGCGCATGGGATCACGATCACCCAGCCGGTGGACCGGCGACGGCCGCGCCTGCACTCCGGCCAGGCGCGGGATCGGAGCCGGCGGGCGTCCCGGCCGCGCCCGCCGAGGGGCTCGTCGTCCCATCGCCGGGGCCGGCGGGGACGCCCGCGGCGAGCCCGTCCGTGATCGCCCGGGGTCCGCGTCACGCGCCTCCCGGCACGCCCGGTCCGGCCTCGGCGCGCCGTTCGCCCGACCACGGCGCGCCGGGCGGCTGACGCCGCCCTCAGCCGGGGCGCAGCCGCGCGGCCTCCACGCTGCGCGCCCAGGGCTCGGCCAGCACCGGCCAGCGCGCCAGGATCTCGGCGTGGCGGATGTGCCGGTAGTTCTCGCCGCGGGAGACGATGGTGCGGGTGGGGTCGCCGGGGTCCTGGACCGCCGCGACGCCGAGGCCCATGAACGCCCCTCCGGACGCCGCGCCCGCGGCGGCGCGCGTCGGTGCCGGCTCACCCGCCATGGGCGGAGCCTATCCGGCGCCGGACCTCACCCCTGCTTCCTGGCGATCGCCTTCGCCAGCTCGTGCTTCGTCATCTTCGAGCGGCCGCGCACGTCCAGCTTGCGGGCGCGCTGCATGAGCTCGTCCTTCGTGTTGCCCTCGACGTCCACGCCGCCGTAGGTCTCGCCCTCGCCGCGCCGGGCCGCCGCGCCGCCCCGCTTCGCGCGCGGGTCGGACGGGCCCTTCTCGTCCTTCTCCTCCCAGTGGTCGCCGACCTTCTCGTGGGTGTGCTTGAGGGCGGCGAACGCCGTGCGGTGGGCGCGCTCGCCCTCCCCGTACTGCTCCACCGCGCTGTCGTGGGTCGCGATCCACGTGCGCTGCGCCTTCTTCGACGAGCGCTTCAGCGTGGACGGAAGCTCCTCGCGTCCGGGCATCGCGTCGTTCCTCCTCCCGCGGGTACGTGCCCCGGTGGTCCCCGCTGCCCGGGGATGCCGAACGTCGCCCGGCAGGCTACGGACGGGGTCGCAGGGCGGCCGGATCGTCGCTGATGAAGCCGGTGACGCCCCAGCCGGCCAGCTCGCGGGCGAGGCCGGGGTCGTCGACCGGCCAGCTCCAGACCTCCGCGGCGCGCTCGCGCAGCGCCGCCACGATCGCCGGGGTGAGGATGCGCCGGTCGACCGACACGCCCTCGAGCGACCCGGGGCGGTAGCGGCGCAGCAGGTGGGCGACCTGCCGGCGCCGGCCGACCGAGTGCAGGGTCCTGACGCCCGGCTCGCCGCGCAGCCGGTCGGCGACGCGCCACGAGCGGGCGGAGACGACCAGGGGGCGGCGGGCACGCCAGCCGCGCGTCGCCGCCAGCACGAGGGCGGGCATGCGGGGGTCGTAGCCCTTCACGTCGAGCATCAGCGTCGCCCCGAGCGGTGCCGCGGCCTCGAGCAGCGCGCCCAGGCCGACGCGCGGCGTCGCCCGGTCGAGCAGGTACCAGCGCTCCCACCGCACCGGAAGGGGCCCGAGGCCCTTCGCGTGACGCACCTCCAGCCGGCCGCGGAAGAGGCGCACGTCGGCCTCCAGCACGTCGGCGTGGGCCGCCGCCCGGGCCAGCCCGGCGAGGTCGTCGCCGGCCCGGTGGGCGATCACCGTGCCGGGCACGCTCATCGCGTGGGCCGGGCCCAGTCGGGCGTGCGGCGGACGCGCGGCAGCTCCCGGGCCACGAGGAGGCCGACGAGGGCGACCGCGCCGCCGGCGAGCACGTCGACGACGTAGTGGTTGGCGGTCGCCACCACGGCCACCCCCATCGCCGCCACCATCGCCACCGCGGCGACCCGGACGATCCCCACCCGGGTCGAGCGCCAGACCACGATCCCCACGAGCAGGTTCCACCCGAAGTGCAGGCTCGGCAGGGCCGCGTACTGGTTGACGAGGCCCGGCGGCTGCAGGGTGCGGTACGAGGTCGAGCGCTCGGAGACCGTGTCGACGATCTCGAGGATGCCGAGCCGCGGCGGCACCACCGGCACGAGGGCGAAGATCACCAGGCCGATCGCGCCGGAGGCGAACATCGCGTTGCGCAGCAGGTAGTAGCGGTCCGGGGCCAGCACGAAGAGCGTCGCCAGCGCGACGCCGACCACGGGCCAGTGGCCGTAGATGTAGACCCAGTTGGCGAGCGTGACGAGCGCGTCGGAGCCGATGACGAGCGACTGGACCCATTCCTCCCAGCCGAGGCCGAGCGCCCGCTCCAGGCGCACGAGGGCCTCGGCGTTCCCGGTCGCCTCCGGGAGGGAACCCTCCGTCAGGCCCCGAACACCGAAGTACGCCAGCGCGGCGCCGCCGACGAGCAGGATCTGCACGAGGAACACGCCGAGGCCGGGGCGGCGCGCGGCGCGGGCACGCAGCCGCCGTGCGAGCGAGGGAGCACCGCGATCCATCTGCCAGGTCACGCAGCGATGATCCCCCACCGGACCCCGTCGTGGCCCGCCGGCGGGCGGCGAGTTGCGTCGCTCGCGCTGCTCGGCGTCGCGGCCGGGCTGGTCGTGCTCGCCGCCCTGACCGTCCACCCGGGCTCGGTGGGGGCGGCGCTCGCGGGCGCGCACCCGGACGCCCTCGCGCTCTCGGTGATCGCCTACGCGGCGGGCCAGACGCTCTCGGGGGTCATGTGGGCCATCTGCCAGCGCGCCGGCGGCGTGCGGATCGGGCTCGGCACCACGCTCGGCCTGCACTGGATCTCGCGCGGCGCCTGCGAGCTGCTGCCGGCCTCGCTCGGCGAGGTCGTGCGCGTGGGCCTGGTGCGGCGCCACCCGAACGGCGCGTCGGCCGGCGCGTGGCGCATCGCCGGGGGGCTCGCGGGCTACAAGGGCATCGACGCGGCGGTCACGGCCCTCGCCGTGCTCGCCATCACGATGGCCGCACCGCTGCCCGGGCCGGCCGGCAACCTGCGCTGGACGGCGCTCGGCGCGATCGTCGTCGTGGCCGTCCTCGCGCTCGCGTGGCGGCGCGGCGCCGGTCGCCGGCTGGTGCGCCGGCTGCCGCGCGGGCCGCGTCGTGCCGCCCGGCGCATGCGCGAGGGCGCCGGCGTGCTCGGCGACGCGCGCGCGGCGCGCAGCGCGGCGCTCGTCGGCGCCGGGGCGGTCGCCGCCCGGCTGGTGAGCCTCGCCGCGCTGCTGGCGGCGTTCGGCGTCCCGGCCACCGCGGCGGGCCTGGTGTTCAGCGTGGTGGTGCTGGCCGGCGCCGTCCCGGCCATGCCGGGCGGCGGGGGCGCGCGGGAGCTGCTGCTGGTGCCGGCGCTGGCCCTCGCCTACGGCACGCCGGCGTCCACCGCGCTCGCCCTGAGCCTGGCCGTGCAGGCCACCGCGCTCGTCGCCTCGCTGGGCGCGGCGCTGCTGGCCCTCGCCTGGCTGGGGCGCAGCATCGGCTCGTGGGGCGCGGAGCGGCCGGCGCCCGCGCCGGCCTCCGCGTAGCGACCGCCGGCCGCTACGCGGCGCGCTCCGCCAGGCCGCGGCGCAGCAGGGCGAGCACGGCGAGCTCCTCCGCGCTGTGGCCGTTCTCCATCCTGCGGTCGATCTCGCCGACGAGCGAGGAGATGGTGCGGCCATCGAGGAAGTGGTCGATGACCCGCGGGTCGATGTAGCTCGATCTGCACACCGCCGGCGTGTTGCCCAGCAGCTCCGCCGCGATGCGGCACACGCGTGCCACCGCGCGCTGGCGCTCCCGGGCGCCCTCGATCGGCCCGACCTCGTCGAGCGCCACCGCGGCCGCGACGGTGCCGGCCCAGGTGCGGAAGTCCTTGGCCGAGAAGTCCTCCCCCATCAGCTCCTTGATGTAGGCGTTGACGTCGGACGACCTCACGTCGACCGGGGTGCCGTCCTCGTCGAGGTAGGCGAACACCTCGTAGCCCGGCAGCTCGTCCATCTCGGCGACGACCCTCGCGAGGCGCGCGTGGGTGATCTCGGCGTGGTGGTCGACCCCACCCTTGCCCGTGAAGTCGAGGGTGAGGGTGTCGCCCTCGACCGTGACGTGCTTCGAGCGCAGTGTGGCGAGGCCGTACGTCTTGTGGCGCGTCGCGTACTCCTCCCCGCCCACCCGGATCCTGGTGCGGTCCAGGATCTGGACCGCCGCCGCGAGCGCCTTCTCGCGGTCGAGCCGCCGGCGCCGGAGCTGGTTCTCGGTGGCGCGCCGCAGCGCCGGGAGCCCCTCGGCGAAGCGCAGGATGCGTTCGTACTTCTCGACCTGCCGCTGCTCGTGCCAGGCGGGGTGGTACAGGTACTGGCGCCGCCCGGCAGCGTCGGTGCCGGTGGCCTGCAGGTGGCCGCGCGACGAGCGGCAGATCCAGACGTCGCGCCAGGCGGGCGGGATCGCCAGCGCCTCGAAGCGGGCGCGCAGCCGCGGGTCGGTCACGACGGAGCCGTCGGGCGCGTGGTAGCTCCAGCCGCGGCCGCGCCGGCGGCGGGTGTACCCGGGCTCCCGGTCGGAGCTGTGGCGGAGGCTCGGCATCGCGGCGCCGGGCATGTTCCCCCGCGGCGCCCGCGGCACACCCGGTTTCCGGCGGGCCCGGGCGGGCACCCATTGGGGCGAGTCACGCGACGGACGGAGGCCCCGCACATGCCCGAGACCAGCCTGAGCCCGCAGATGGCGTCGGAGCTCGAGACGCTCCGCGCCCAGGGCTGCCGCATCGTCGGCCCCGGCCCGATGACGCCCGGCGAGACGCCGCCCACGGCCGACACGCGGGTGCCCATGCCGGGCATGCACGTGCAGATCGTGCAGGGCAGCACCCTCATCGAGGGCTTCGGCGCCACCGCCGACGAGGCGGTGAGCGACGCCATCGGCAAGCTCGGCGGCTACAAGCCGACCGGGCACGCGCCGCCCGCCGGCTGAGCCGCCCGCCACGACCCGTGGAGCGCGTGGTCGCCACCGGCGGCCTCCTCCGTGGTCGTGAGGTGGCCGGGAGCCCGTTGCCACGGCGCCGGGGCACGTGACGGGCGGCCGCCCGGCGTTTCCGCCCGGGGGGGGCCGGGTAGTCGCCGGGTCCGGCCCCGCACACCGGAGGTGCACCTTTGGCTGGACACATCGAGAACCGCAGGGTCGCGATCCTCGCCACCCACGGCGTCGAGCAGGTCGAGCTGGACGAGCCGCGGCGCGCGCTCGAGGAGGCCGGCGCGACGGTGGCGCTGGTCGCCCCCGAGGGGGGCGCGATCCAGGCGTTCAACCACCTCGACCGGGGCGACGAGCGCCCGGTCGACCTCACCCTCGACGAGGGGAAGGCCGAGGACTTCGACGCCCTCGTGCTGCCGGGCGGCGTGGCGAACCCAGACTTCCTCCGCACGGACGAGCGGGCCACCCGCTTCGTGCGCGACTTCTTCGCGCTCGAGAAGCCCGTCGGCGTGATCTGCCACGGGCCGTGGACGCTCATCGAGGCCGGCGTCGTCCGCGGCCGCACGCTCACCTCGTGGCCGAGCCTGCGCACGGACCTCGAGAACGCCGGCGCGAACTGGGTGGACGAGGAGGTGGTGGTCGACGCGGGCCTCGTCTCGAGCCGCAAGCCCGACGACCTCCCGGCCTTCTGCGCGAAGATCGTCGAGGAGTTCGCCGAGGGCCGCCACTCGCGGCAGGCCGCGTGATGGTGGGCGACGACGAGCGGCGCGAGGGCGAGATCAGCCCGGCCGAGTTCACCAGGCGCATGGAGGAGGGCGAGAGCGCCGGGCCCGGGGCTCCCGAGACCGTGGAGCCGCGCGGGCACGGGCGGCGCGGCGCCGACGACCGGCCCGACCCCGACCAGGGCCCGGGCGGGCCGGCGATGAAGGGCATCGGCGGCTCGGGCCCCTCCGGGAACGAGGTGACCGGGGACGACGCCGGCTGACGGGTCGAGCCGGGGGCGGCGGGCGCCGCCCCCGGCCCCCGTCCTCAGGCGGGGTCGACCCGCCTGCCGTCGCCCTGGAAGGGCGGGTCGCCGAGGCGCTCGATCAGCTCGGCCAGCGACCCGTAGACCGCCGCGGCCCCGGCGCCGACGAGCTCGCCCGCCGACACGCCGCCGGTCAGCACGCCGACGCAGGGCAGCCCCGCCCGCTCGGCGGCCTCGCAGTCCCACACCGTGTCGCCGATCACGATCGCCGGGCCGCCGCCCGCCTTCTCGAGCGCGGCCGCGATGACGTCGGGCGACGGCTTGGTCGCCTCGACGTCCCCCGCGGTGGTCCAGGCGTCGACCAGGTCGCGCGCGTCGAGCAGGTCGAGGTAGTGCTCGACCTCCTCCGGCTTGGCGGAGCTGGCGAGCACCACCCGCCGCATGCGCGACGCCAGCGCCTGGAGCAGCCCGCGGGCGTCCGGCAGGGGCACGACCTCGTCGATCATGGCCCCGTACAGCTCCTTCTCGGCCGCGCGGATGTCATCGCCGTGCTCGCGCTCGACCTCGTCGCCCGCGACGCGGGCGACGATCTGGTCGCCGCCCATGCCCATCAGGCGGTGCAGGCGCCACAGCTCCACGGTCACGCCGAAGCGCCGCAGCGCCCGGGACCAGGCGAGCGCGTGGTGGTAGTTGGTGTCGACGAGCGTGCCGTCGATGTCGACGATGACCGCGGTGTGGCCCTCTGAGCCCATCGTGTCCTCCGGTCGGGGGCGGGCGGGACGGGTGTTTCCCCGCCGCGGGGCGCGGGAACCCGCCGGGCGTGCGAGTCGTGGTCACCGGCGCGACCGGCAACGTGGGCACGGCGCTGCTGCGCGCGCTGGCCGTCGAGCCGCGCGTCGCCTCGGTGCTCGGCGTCGCGCGCCGGCCGCCCGCCGAGCCGCCGCCCGGCACGGAGTGGATGGCCGCCGACGTCGCCGACGCCGAGCTGGAGCCCGCCTTCGCCGGCGCCGACGCGGTCGTGCACCTGGCCTGGGCCATCCGGCCCTCGCACGACATGGCGCGCCTGTGGCGGACGAACGTCCTCGGCAGCGCCCGGGTGTTCGCCGCGGCCCGCGCGGCCGGCGTGCCGGCGCTCGTGCACGCGTCGTCGGTGGGCGCCTACTCGCCCGGCCCGAAGGACCGCCGGGTCGACGAGTCCTGGCCCGCGCGCGGCCTCGCGAGCAGCTTCTACGCCGTCCACAAGGCCGAGTGCGAGCGGCGGCTGGACATCCTCGAGCGCGAGGCGCCCGGCATGCGCGTCGTGCGCATGCGGCCCGGGCTGATCTTCTCCCGGCGGGCATCGTCGCGGGTGGCGCGCCTGTTCCTGGGCCCGCTGGCGCCGCGCGCGGCGGCGCGCCCGTCGCGCCTGCCCGTCGTGCCGGACATCCCGGGCCTGCGGGTGCAGGCCGTGCACTCCGACGACGTCGCCGACGCCTACCGGCTGGCGATCGTGCGCGACGACGCGCGCGGCGCCTTCAACGTGGCGGCCGAGCCGCCCCTCGACCCCGCGAGCGTCGCGGGGATCCTGGGCGCGCGCCGCGTGCCCGTGCCGGCCCGCCTGGTCCGCGCCGTCGTGGACGCGTCCTGGCGCGCCCGCCTGCAGCCGACGCCCCCGGGCTGGCTCGACATGGCCCTCGCCGTGCCGCTGATGGACTGCTCGCGCGCCCGCGACCTGCTGGGCTGGCGGCCGGCGCGCTCGAGCGGCGAGGCGCTGCGCGAGCTCCTGGAGGGCGTCGCCGACGGCGCCGGCGGGCCCACGCCCGCCCTGCGGCCCGGCCGCTGAGGCCCGGCCGCCGCGCTAGGCGGCGGCGACGAGCAGCAGGCGGTTGCCGGACGGGTCGGCCACCGCAAGGCCCTCCGCGAGCTCGTCGCCCTCGCGCCCCGCGGCCCGCAGCCGCTCGCCGGCTGCCGCGACGTCGGCCGCCGACGGCAGGTCGATCCGCACCCTGTTGAGGCCCCGGCTGCCGGGGGGCGGCGCCGGCGCGTCGCGCGTGCCCCAGGTGTTGAGGCCGAGGTGGTGGTGGTAGCCGCCCGCCGAGACGAACAGCGCCCCGGGGTAGCCGCGCACCGTCACGTCGAAGCCCAGCAGCCCGGCGTAGAAGGTCTCCGCCTCGTCGAGGTCGCGCACCTGCAGGTGCACGTGGCCCATCGTCGTGCCCTCGGGCATGCCCTCGTCGGGCGTCCCGGGCGGCAGCTCGGCGAGCACCCCCTCGACGTCCATCGGGAGGGTGTCCATCAGCAGCTCGCCGTCGCGGCGCGGCCACTCCTCGCGCGGGCGGTCGCGATAGATCTCGATGCCGTTCCCCTCGGGGTCGTCGAGGTAGAGGGCCTCGCTCACGAGGTGGTCGGAGGCGCCGCTGAAGCGCCACCCCGCGCCCGAGACCCGGTGCAGCGCCTGCGCGAGGTCGGCCCGCGAGGGCACGAGTAGCGCGAGGTGGAAGAGGCCGGTGGTGCGATGCGGGCGCGGCGTGGCGGCCGGGTCGCCCGCCAGCTCGACGAGCGTCCGCCCGCCCACGCCGAGATGCACCTCGCCGGCGGGCGAGGGGCGGTCGGCGAGGCCGACGGCGCGGCGGTAGAAGGCGGCCATCGCGTCCAGGTCCGCGGCGACGAGGCGGACGGGGCCCATGGTGGTGGCGTCTGGGAGGCTCATATGGTTGAGGAGTCAAGCACACCTTCGCCGATCCGTCCAGTCCAGTCGGCTTCCTGAACGCGCCAATGACTGGACCTACGGGGGGGTAACGCGCAGGGGGAACGACCTAGGATCCCTCACGTGAACGAGGAGCTGAACCCGCGCACGACGCCCGTCCCCACCACCGACCCGCCGGTCGACGACTGGGAGCGCCAGGGCGCGCTGCGCGAGCTCACCCGGGTGGCGCGCGACCTGCAGCTCGAGCACCACGACGCCGTCGTCGCGCGCCTCGGCCGCCTCACCGCCGGTCAGCGCCAGGCCGTGGCCGAGGCCATGGAACGCATCCTGGAGATGGGCGCGTAAGATCCCCGGTGCCCGCGCGCTCGCGCGGGGCGCCGCATCGGCGAGGGCCCTTCCGCCCGGGGGCGGACGAACGGCCCCGCTCCGCCAGGACCTCACGGCGCGTATCTCGATAGCCTAGGACTCTCCGCGTGTCGACGACCTCTCCCCAGACCATCCAAGTCCTCCTGCCCGAGCTCGGCGAGTCGGTCACGGAGGGCACCGTCGTCGAGTGGAGGGTCGCCGAGGGCGACGTCGTCGAGGCCGGCCAGACCCTCCTCGACGTGACGACGGACAAGGTCGACGTGGAGGTCCCCGCCCCCGCCGCCGGGCGCGTCTCGCGCATCGTCGTGGCGCCGGGCGACACCATCGAGGTCGGCGCGCTGCTGGCCGAGCTCGCCGCCGGCGACACCGCCGGCGGCGCCGCGAACGGCGGCGGCGGATCCGCGCCCGCGCCGGCGGCGCCCTCTGGCGACGGCGCGTCCGCCGCGCCGGCCGCGGACGGGCCGCCCGTGCCGATCGTCCTGCCCGACATGGAGTCGGTGACCGAGGGCACCGTGGTGGAGTGGCGCGTCGCCGTCGGCGACGCCGTCGAGGCCGATCAGGTGGTGCTCGAGGTCTCGACCGACAAGGTCGATCTCGAGGTGCCCGCGCCGGTCGCCGGCCGGCTGCTGTCGATCGCGGTCCCCGCGGGCGAGACGTTCACCGTCGGCCAGCCGCTGGGCGAGATCGCCCCCGGCGCCGGCGGCGCCGCACCGGCCCCGTCGCCCGCCGCCCCCGCGCCCGCGCCCGCGGTGCAGGCCGGCCCCGCGCCGAGCGGGCCCGCCGCGGCGGCCGGGCTCGAGTGGCCCGCCATCTCCCCCATCGCCCGCCGCATCGCCATCGAGAAGGGCCTCGACCCGTCCGCCCTGAAGGGCACCGGCCCCGGCGGCATCATCCGCTCCGGCGACGTCCAGGCCGCCCTCGCCGCCCCGGCGCCCACCGCCGCGCCCGCGGCCGCCGCGCCGGCCCCCGTGCCGGGCGAGGAGACCGTCCCGCTGCGCGGGCCGGCCGCCGCGCTCGCGGGCTACATGGACGAGAGCCTCAGCGTCCCCACGGCGACCAGCTACCGCACGATCAGCGTCGCGGCGCTCGACGCCCAGCGGCGGCGGATCAACGCCGACATGAAGTCCGCCGGCATCGCGGGCAAGCTCTCGTTCACCCACCTCATCGCCTGGGCCGTGATCCGGGCGGTCGACGAGATCCCGGTCATGGGCACCGGCTTCGCGACGGTCGAGGGCAAGCCGCACAAGCTGGTGCGCGACGCCGTCAACCTGGGCCTGGCCGTCGACGTGGAGCGCAAGGACGGCAGCCGCTCGCTCATGGTGCCGGTCGTCCGCGACGCGGCCTCGGGCGGCTTCGACGCCTTCCGCACCGCGTTCGACGACCTGGTGGGCCGCACGCGCGCGGGCCAGATCAAGCCCGACGAGCTGCGCGGCGCCACGGTCAGCCTCACCAACCCCGGCGGCATCGGCACGGTCGCCTCCGCCCCCCGCCTGATGGCCGGCCAGGGCACGATCGTCGCCACCGGCGCGATCGGCTACCCGCCGGGGCTCGCCTCCGTGCCCGCCGACACGCTGAAGGAGCTCGGCGTCTCGAAAGTCATGACGATGTCGAGCACCTACGACCACCGGGTGATCCAGGGCGCCGAGAGCGGCGAGTTCCTGGCCCGGGTCGACGCGCTGCTCTCCGGCGCCGACGGCTTCTACGAGGACGTCCGCTCGAGCCTGGGCCTCGCCCCCGCGCCGGCCGAGGAGGCCGCGCCGGCGCCGGCGCCCGCCGCGCCCCTGGCCGCCGCCCCCGGGGCCGTCTCGGCCGCGCCGGACCCGCAGCTGCTGGAGGGCATCGCGGCGGCGATGTCGGTCGTGAAGGCCCACCGCAGCCACGGCCACCTGGCCGCGCGCCTCGACCCGCTCGGCTCCGAGCCGCCCGGCGACCCGGCCCTCAGCACGGAGAACGTGGGCCTGACGCCCGAGGTGATGGCCCGCATCCCGGCCGAGCTGCTGCGCGTCAAGGTGCCCGGCGAGAGCTTCGCCGCCGCGCTGCCGCATCTGCGCGAGGCCTACTGCGGCACGATCGCCTACGAGATCGAGCACCTCTCGGACCACCAGAAGCGCCTCTGGCTGCGCGGGGTCATCGAGTCCGGCCGCCTGCGGGCGCCGCTGCCGGCTGAGCGCCGCGTGGCGATCCTGCAGCGGCTCGTCGAGGTGGACGCGTTCGAGCGCTTCCTGCGCCGCACCTACCTCGGCCAGAAGACGTTCTCCATCGAGGGGGTCGACACGCTGGTGTCGATCACCGACCACGTCATCCAGCAGGTCGCCGACGCGGGCGCCTCCGAGGTCGTCATGGGCATGGCCCACCGCGGCCGCCTGGCCTTCATCACCCACGTGGTGGGCCGCCCGCCGGAGTCGATCATCGCCGAGTTCGAGGGCCACATGGCGTTCGAGTCGGGCGACGAGGAGATGCGCGAGACCGCCGGCGACGTGAAGTACCACCTCGGCGCCGAGGGCGAGGTCACGAGCCCGGCCGGCAGGAGCGTCACCGTCAAGCTCGCCGCCAACCCGAGCCACCTGGAGCAGGTCAACGCCGTCGCGGAGGGCTACACCCGCGCCGTGCAGACCGTGCGCTCCAAGCGCGAGCTGCACCACGACCCGGAGTCGGCCGTCCCCGTGCTGATCCACGGCGACGCGGCGTTCATCGGCCAGGGCGTGGTCGCGGAGACGCTCAACCTGAGCAACCTGCGCGGCTACAGCACCGGCGGCACGGTGCACATCATCGCGAACAACCAGATCGGGTTCACCACCGACCCGTTCGACTCGCGCTCGACCTACCACTGCAGCGACCTGGCCCGGGGCTTCGACATCCCGGTGATCCACGTCAACGCCGACGACGTGGACGCCTGCATCAGCGCGGCGCAGCTCGCGGTGGCGTACCGCGAGCGCTACCAGCGCGACGTGCTCATCAACCTGATCGGCTACCGCCGCCTCGGCCACAACGAGCTCGACGAGCCGGCCTACACGCAGCCGGTGATGTCGCGGACGATCAAGGCGCACCCGCCGGTCAGCAAGCTCTACGCCCAGAAGCTCATCGACGAGGGCCTCCTGACCCGCGAGCAGGTGGACGAGATGATCGCCACCGCCGAGCAGCGGATGCGCGACGCCCACGAGGCGGTCACGAGCCGCGGCGAGCTGGGCACGGAGGGCAACGGCGAGGGCTCCGGCGAGGGCCGCTCGGCCACGCCGGTCGAGACCGCCGTGCCCGAGCCGACGCTGCGCGAGCTCAACGAGCAGCTGCTGCGGGTGCCGGACGGCTTCACGATCCACCCCAAGCTGCGGCCCCAGCTCGACCGGCGTCGCGAGGCGCTCGACGTCGAGCGCGGCATCGCCTGGGCCCACGCCGAGTCGCTCGCCTTCGCCTCGCTGCTCACGCAGGGCGTCCCCGTGCGCCTGACCGGCCAGGACTCGGCGCGCGGCACCTTCAGCCAGCGCCACCTCGAGCTGCACGACGTGGGCGAGGGCGAGACCTGGACCCCGCACACCGGCCGGGTCTACACGCCGCTCGCCAACCTGCCCGGGGCGGCCGCGTCGCTCGAGCTGCACAACAGCCCGCTCTCCGAGGCGGCCGCGGTCGGCTTCGAGTACGGCTACAGCACCCAGGCGCTCGAGGCGCTCGTGATCTGGGAGGCCCAGTACGGCGACTTCGCCAACGGCGCGCAGATCATGATCGACCAGTTCATCGTCTCGGGCCGCGCCAAGTGGGGCGAGGCCTCGCGGCTCACGATGCTGCTGCCGCACGGCTACGAGGGCAACGGCCCCGAGCACTCCTCGGCGCGCATCGAGCGCTTCCTGCAGGCGGCGGCCGAGGACAACATCGTCGTCGCCAACTGCTCGACGGCCGCCAACTACTTCCACCTGCTGCGCAAGCAGGCGCTCACCCACCACGGGCGGCCGCTGATCATCTTCACGCCGAAGAGCCTGCTGCGCGCCAAGGCCGCGTCGTCGAGCCTCTCGGACCTCACCGAGGGCCGCTTCCAGCCGGTCTACGACGACCCGCGGGCCGAGGGCCGCCGCGACGAGGTCACGCGCCTCATCCTCTGCTCGGGCAAGGTGTTCCACGAGCTCGACAACCACGACGACCGCGAGGCCCGCACGGAGCTCGCGATCGGCCGGGTCGAGCTGCTCTACCCCTTCCCGGACGAGCGCATCTCGGCGCTGATCGCCGCCTACCCGAACCTGAAGACCGTCACCTGGGTCCAGGAGGAGCCGCGCAACATGGGCGCGTGGGAGTTCGCGCGCCTGCAGCTCGAGCGCCTCCTGCCCGAGGGCGTCAGCCTGGAGTACGTGGGCCGCGCCCGTCGCGCCAGCACCAGCGAGGGGTACCCGCAGGCCCACCAGGCCGAGCAGGAGCGGCTGCTGAAGGCCGCGCTGAATCCGGAAGGGGAGTAACCACATGAGCGAGCCCTCGCGGGTCGTCGTGCTGGGCGGTGGCCCGGCCGGCGACGTCGCCGCCCTGCGCGCGGCCCAACTCGGGGCCGACGTCACCATGATCGAGCGGGCCGAGCTCGGCGGCACGTGCCTGAACTGGGGGTGCATCCCCACGAAGGCGCTGCTGGCGACGGCCGACCTGCTGCGCAAGGTGCGCCGCGCGGACGAGTACGGGCTCGTGGTCCCGGAGGTCTCGTTCGACTTCCCCAAGATGATGGAGCGCAAGGAGGGCGTGGTCCTCCAGATGCGCAAGGGCGTCGAGGGCGCCGCCAAGCGCAAGGGCGTGAAGGTGGTGCGCGGCGAGGGCCGGGTCGACGGCGACGCGGTCGTGGTCGACGGCGAGCGGTACCCGTACGACCACCTCGTGGTCTGCGTCGGCACCGAGCCGTCGGGGCTGCCGGGCTACGACATGGACCACCCGGCGATCCTCACCTCCAACGAGATCCTGCGCCTCGAGCAGGTGCCCGAGAGCATGATCGTCGTCGGCGGCGGCGTGATCGGCTGCGAGTTCGCGAGCCTCTTCGCGGCCCTCGGGACGCGGATCACGATCATCGAGATCCTCCCGCGCCTGCTGGCGGGCATCGACAACCGCACCGCGACCCAGTTCCAGAAGCTGCTCGAGGGCGAGGGCGTGACGGTCCACCTGGGCCGCCAGGCCGAGGTGACCGGCTACCGCGACGACGGCGTGACCGTCACCCTCGACGACGGCACCGAGGTGTCGGCCGAGAAGCTGCTCGTGTCGGTGGGCCGGCGCTCCCAGGCGGCCGGCATCGGCCTGGAGGAGATCGGCGTCGAGGTCACCGAGCGCGGCCACGTGGTGGTCGACGAGTACCTGCGCACCGCCAACCCGAAGGTGTGGGCGGTCGGCGACTGCATCGGCGGCCTCCAGCTCGCCCACCTCGCCTCGGCGGAGGGCGGCCGGGCGGTCGAGAACGCGCTCACCGGCCAGATGATCCCCATGGACCGCACGGTGGTGCCGAGCTGCATCTACACGCACCCCGAGATCGCGACCGTCGGCCTCAACGCCGACGCCGCGAAGGAGGCGGGGCACAACGTCAAGCTGGGCCAGGCCCGCTTCGTGGGCTCCGGCAAGGCGCTCGGCGAGGGCGAGCCGGGCGGCTACGCCCAGCTCGTGATGGACGCCGACACCGGCCTGCTGCTCGGCGCGACGATCATGGGCGTCCACGCGGTCGAGCTGATCCACGAGATCGGCGTCGCGATCAGCGACGGCCTCAGCGTGGGCGAGCTCGGCGAGATCATCCACGCGCACCCCACCGTCAGCGAGATGGTCATGGACGCCGCCCAGCAGGCGGTCGGCGTCGCCCCCTACCTCTCCTAGGCCGCCCGCCCCCGAGACCTGGCGCCGGCTCGGCCCCGCCGAGCTGGCGCCCGCGGCCGCCGTGGCCCGCCCCGTGGGGCTGCTGCGCGCCATGCCGCCCGGCGGGCCGCCGGTCGCCTCGTGGTCGCGCACGGCCTCGGCCGGGCTCGTGCTGGGCCGCTCGGGCGTGCGCCAGCCGGTCGACGCGGCCCTGGCCGCCCGCGAGGGCGTCGCCATCGTGCGCCGCTCGTCGGGCGGCGGACCGGTGCTCTGGGACGCCGACCTGCTGGCGCTCGACGTCGTGCTCCCCCGGGGCCACCGCCTCGCCGCGGCCGACGTCGTGCTGGCCTACCGCTGGCTCGGCGAGGCCATCGCCTCCGCGCTGCGCGCGCTGGGGGTCCCGGGCGTCGAGGTCGTCAGCGTCGCCCGGGCCCGCGCCGTGCGGGGCCGCCCCGGGCCGGCCGCCGGCGCCTGCTTCGGCGGGATCTCCCCCTTCGAGGTGCTGGCGCGGGGCCGGAAGGTCGTGGGGCTCTCCCAGGCCCGCCGGGCGCCCGGGGCGCTGCTGCAGGCCGGGATCCCGATGCGCCTCGACCCGGTCGGGCTGGCCCGCCTGCTGGGCCGCGGCCCGGCCTTCGCGCGGGGCCTCGCCGCGACGGCCGCGGGCGTGGCCGACTTCGTGCCCGACGCCGACCCGGACGACGTCGTGCGGGCCGTCGAGGGCGAGGTGGCCCACGCCCACCGGGTGCGCTTCGCGCAGGACGAGCCGACCGCCGCGGAGGCCGCGGCCATCGCGGCCGCCGAGGACGAGCTGCGCCCCGCGGCCGGCGGCGACGCTCAGCCCGCCGGCGCGACCGGGTAACCCACGGGGGCCGTCCGCCCCTCCACGCCCACGACGAGCACCGCCGGCCCGTCGGCGGTGCGCCGCCAGAGGTCGGCCAGCGCCTCGCGCAGGTCGCCAGGGGCGTCGACGCGGGCCGCCGAGGCGCCGAAGCCGGCGCAGATCGACGCGATGTCGAGGCGGGGCCGGCGCAGCCGGATGCCGGGCCAGTCGCCCTCCGGGCGGCCGGTCAGCCCCTCCAGGCCGGCGCGCAGGATCTCGTAGCCGCCGTTGTCGGCGACCACCAGGGCGGTGCCCACGCCCTCCGCGGCCGCCGTCCAGAGCGCGGAGACGCCGAACAGCAGGCCGCCGTCGCCCTGCACCGCCATCACGCGCCGCCCGGGGTCGGCGAGCCCGGCGCCCACCGCGGCGGGCAGCCCCCAGCCGAGCGCGCTGCCGCGGTGGGCGAGCCAGGTGGCCGGCGTGCGGCGCGAGAGCGCGGTGCGCAGCCCGCGCCCGGCGGTGAGCGCCTCGTCCACCACCAGGTCGCGCGGGCCGGCCGCGCTGGCGATCGCCCGGGCGAGCGCCGCGGGCCCCACCCGCGCGCCGGCGGCCTCGCGGGCCTGGCGGGCGCGCGCTGCGCGGCGGGCGGCGAGCGTGGCGGCCACGGCGCGGCCGCGGCGCGCGGCGTCGCTCGGCCCGGCCGGGCCGAGCCGCTCCAGCAGGCCGGCCAGGCTCGCGCGGACGTCGCCCACCACCCCGGCCGCCGGCGGGTGCACCTTTCCCACCTCGCGCGCATCCACGTCCGCGTGCACCAGCGCGGTGCCGGGCCCGATCGCCGGCCCCGGGCTCGTGCCGAACAGGCGGAAGACCGGCATCCCCACCGCGAGGAGCGCGTCGTGGTGCGCCAGCAGCGGGGCGATCTGGGCCGCGAAGGGCGGCAGCGGGCCCCGCCACAGCGGGTGGTCGGTGGGCAGCGGCACGCGCGCGCCCATCGGCTCGCCGAACAGCGGCGCCCCCAGGCGGTCCGCCAGCGCGGCGAGCTCGGCCGAGGCGCCGGCGGCCACCACCTCGTCCCCCGCGGCGACCACCGGCGACCGCGCCGCGGCCAGCACGGCGGCGGCGGCGTCGAGCGCCTCCGCCGGCGGCGGGGCCGCCCGCGGCGCGGGCCGCGGCTCGTGCGGCGCCGGCGCGGGCGCCACCTGCACGTCGAGCGGCAGGCTCAGCACCGTCGGCCCGGCGGGCGGCGCGGCCGCCGTGGCCAGCGCGCGGGCGAACGCCTCCGGCAGCTCCCGGGCGCTCGCCACCTCCCACGCCCCCTTGGCGATCGGCGCCGCCATCGCCACCAGCTCGCCCCCGAGGAAGGGGTCGCCCGGCAGCATCTCCTGCACCTGCTGGCCCACCGTCACGACGACCGGCACCCGGGCGCGCGCGGCGTTGAGGATGCCCGACATCGCGTTCGCCAGGCCGGGCTGCACGTGCACGTTGACCACGGACGGCCGGCCCGTCGCCTGGGCGTGGCCGTCGGCCATGCCCATCACCACCGCCTCGTGGAGGCCCAGCACGTAGCGGACCTCCGGCCGGCGCCCCAGCGCGTCGGTGATCGGCAGCTCGGTGGAGCCCGGGTTGCCGAACAGCACGCCGACGCCCTCGGCGCGCAGCGCGTCGAGGAGCCAGTCGGCGCCGTTCACATCAGCCGAGCGGCGCCATCGTGAGGCCGGCGCCCTTCAGCTGCTCCCAGTAGAGCTCCGCCTGCTCGCGGGAGCCGCTCCACACCTTCGCCTCGCCGGCGTTGTGGATGGTGGTGGCGAGCGCCATGCCCTTCTCGTAGCTCACGCCCGGGATGTAGCGGGCGAGCGTGCGCGCCACGTGCTCGAACGTGTTGTGGCTGTCGTTGAGCACGATCACGTGGCACGGCTCGCCGTGGCCCGCGCCGGAGCCCGGCAGGTCGACGCGCGGCTTGACCGGTGTCTCGGTGCCCACGCGGGGCAGGATACCTCCGCCCGGCCCGCATCCGAAGGACGCGTCCCCCGGCGCCCGAACGGGAACCCTGTCCCGCATGGTCGTCCCCCACCGCCTCGGGTTCGCCGTCAAGGTGCTCGGCGGCGGCGGCATGCCGACCTCCGACTCGCGCCGCTGGCAGAGCGGCCCGCACCTCTCGCGCTCCATCGAGCTGCTCGGCCCGGTCATCGACCACCTCGAGCGCGAGGACATCCGCATGTACCGGCTCGGGGGCTCGGTCGTCCCCTACGGCACCCACCCGGACATGCCGGACCTCGACTACCGACGCCAGATCGAGGAGTGCGCCGACGGCCTCGAGGCGCTCGGCCGGCGCGTGCGCGAGGCGGGCGTCCGCCTCTCGACCCACCCGGGCCAGTACACGGTCATCAACGGCCCCGACCCCGGCATCGTCGCCAAGTCGAGCCTCGACCTGGAGCAGGACGCCCTGCTGCTCGACGCGCTCGGGCTCGGCCCCGAGGCCGTCGTCGTGGTGCACGTGGGCGGCGTCTACAATGAGCGCGCCGCCGCGCTCGACCGCTGGGCGCGGGCCTACGAGGCGCTCTCCGAGCGCGCCCGCCGCCGGATCGCGCTCGAGCACGACGAGACCGCCTTCGACATCGACGAGGTCCTGGAGCTGCACCGCCGCACCGGGGTGAAGGTGGTGTACGACCACCACCACCACCGCTGCCGGCCCGGCCCCCTCCACGCCGACCCCCGCGACGCGATCGCCGCCGCCATGGCCACCTGGCCCGCCGGCGTGCGGCCGAAGGTGCACCTGTCGAGCCCCCGCACCGAGCTGCGCACCGTCCGCCGCCGCCGCCGCCGCGGCGAGAGCGCCGCCCGCGAGGTCCTCGTCCCGCCCCTCCTCGAGCAGCACGCGGACTTCGTCACCCCCTGGGACCTGATCGAGCTCCTCGACGCCGCCCCCGCGCCCGTCGACGTGATGCTGGAGGCCAAGGCGAAGGACCTCGCGCTGCTCTGGCTGCGGGCCCAGGTCGCCCGCGTCTCGCCCGAGCACAGCGCCGCCGAGGAGCGGACCGCCGCCCCGCCCCCGGCGGACGAGGTCGCCGCCGTCGTCGGGCCGGAGGGCGCCGTGGAGCCGTAAGCACGGGTACGTCCTAATGGACCACGGCGCGAGGTCCATTCGGACGCAGGCCCGAGAGCTCCGCTCCCGAGGGGGTTCCCGCGCGGATGCCGAATGGACCACGGCGCGAGGTCCATTCGGACGAAGCCCCTGGATCCCCGCCGCCGCGGGGGTCCCCACGCGGATGCCAAGTGGACCACGGCGCGAGGTCCATTCGGACGAGGCCCCTGGATTCCCGCCGCCGCGGGGGTCCCCACGCGGATGCCAAGTGGACCACGGCGCGAGGTCCATTCGGACATCCCCCGGCCAGGGGGGCGGCGGATCAGGCGCCGGTCAGACGGACGAGGCCGGTGTAGCCGCCGGGGCCGTAGCTGCGGGCGGACACCTTGTCGCTGGAGTTGCCCTCGACGGTCTGGATGCCGCCGTCCGCGGAGACGCCCGTGACCACGCCGATGTGATCGAGGACGCCGTCGCCGCCGCGGTCGAAGACCACCAGGTCGCCGACCTGCGGCGCGCCCGAGCCCGCCGGGATGTACCTGCCGGTCTGCTCCGCCCAGTTCCTGAGCGTCGGCACGTAGCCCTCGCCCTTGCCCTCGGGGCCGATCGGGACGCCCGCCTGCGCGGCCACCCACGAGGTGAAGTAGGCGCACCACGGGCCCACTCCGGAGCCCTCGGTGGCGGTCCGGTACTCGGCGATCCGCGGGGCGTCGTTCGAGCCGGGCGGCTGCTCGGCCACGCCGAGCTCGCGGGTGGCGATGTCGGCGATCATCTGGCCGACGCCGCCGGGGCCGGTTGCGCCGACGCCGGGGACGGGCCCGACCGAGGCGGAGACGAAGGACGCCCCCGGCGGCGCGATGGCGGGGGCGGCGCCGCCGGGCCCCATGGCCGACGCGAGGCGCCCGGCGAAGTCGCCGGCGGCCGGCGCGGGGCCGGGGGCGGGCGCGGCGAGCGGCGTCGCGGCGGCGCCGACGGTGGTCTGGATCTCGCGGACGCGCGCCATGGTCTGCGCGAGGCCGGTGGTCGCGGTGTCGATGGTCATCCGTGCTCCCGGGGCGGCATCGGCGCGCGGCGGGGCGGCCTTGAGCGCCGGCGTCGCGCCGGGGCGCCGTTCACAGGATCGTCACGTCGGTGACGGTTGTGACCATGGCGTGAAACAGTTTCGCGGCGCTTGATTCCGCCCCCGTCCGGGGGAAGGCTTCACGCCGGATGGCCGAGGACCTCATCCTCCTGGTGGTCGTGGCGACGGCGCTGGCCTTCGACTTCACCAACGGGTTCCACGACACCGGCAACGCCACCGCCGCATCCATCGCCACGGGGGCCCTGCGGCCCCGGGTGGCGGTCGGCCTGTCGGCCGCCCTGAACGTGGTGGGCGCCTTCCTGTCGCTCGAGGTCGCCAAGACCATCGCCGGCGGCATCGTGGACGCGGGCACGATCACGCTGACCGTCGTCTTCGCCGGCCTGCTGGGCGCCATCACCTGGAACCTGCTCACCTGGCTGCTCGGGTTGCCGTCGAGCTCCTCGCACGCCCTGATCGGCGGCGTGGTGGGCGCGACCCTGGCGGCGCTCGGCACGAGCGCGGTCAACGGCACCGCGATCGTCCAGAAGGTGCTCATCCCCGCCGTGCTCGCCCCGGTGATCGCGGGCGGCGTGGCGATCCTGGGCGTGCGGCTGGCCGCCCGCCTGACGCGCCGCGCGTCGCGGGAGCGCAGCGAGCGCGGCTTCCGCCTCGGCCAGATCGCGTCGGCGAGCATGATCTCCCTGGCTCACGGCACCAACGACGCGCAGAAGACGATGGGCATCATCACGCTGGCGCTGGTCGCCCACGGCACGATCGGCGCGGACGCCGGCGTGCCGGCGTGGGTGGTGCTGTCGGCGGCCCTCGCGATCGGCGCCGGCACCTACATGGGCGGCTGGCGGATCATCCGCACGATGGGCACGCGCCTCACCGAGATCACGCCGGTTCAGGGCTTCTCCTCCGACAGCGCCGCGGCGACCGTCATCCTCACCTCGTCGCACTTCGGCTTCCCGCTCTCCACGACCCACGTCGCGTCCGGCGCGATCATGGGCTCCGGCGTCGGGGCCCGCGGTGCGCAGGTGCGCTGGCGGGTGGCGGGCCGCATGGCGATCGCCTGGATCATCACGCTGCCGGCGGCCGGGCTGGTGGGCGCGGCGATGTACGGCCTCGCCGAGGGCATCGGCGGCAACACCGGGGTCGTCGTGGTGGCGGCGCTCGGCGCGGCGATGGCCACCGGCTTCTGGATCGTCTCGCGCCGCGACCGCGTGCACGCGGGCAACGTCACGGAGACCGCCGCGCCGCTGACGATCGAGGTGGTGGCGGCCGAGGGCGGCGAGCCCGCCGCCGAGCCGGCGCCCGCGCCCACCGCGACGGCCCCCCGCGCCCGCGCGGACGCCCCGCCCGAGGGGCGCGCCATGAGCGGGGCCGGCGCGTGAGCGACTTCGTCGACTTCGACTCGCTCTGGCGGGTGGCCGCGCTGAGCGCGGCGTTCGGCGTCGGCATGGTGGGCCTCTACGCCCTCGGCCTCGCGGGCATCGCCGGCGGCGCCGACGACGAGCGCCCCCCGGGGCCGCTGCGCCGGGCCCTCTCCGCGCTCTGCTTCGCGGCGTGCCTGGCCCTGGTGGTGTTCGGCATCGCGGTGATGCTGGACAAGTAGCGGCCGGGCGGGGGCACCCGGGCCCCGGAGTACCATCCACGGGTGACCATCGCCGCGCCGAGGGAGGGCGAGAGCGCGCTCGCCCCGTTCCACCCGCTGGTGCGGGAGTGGTTCGAGGGCGCCTTCGCCGAGCCGACCGTCGCCCAGCGCGGCGGCTGGCCGCCGATCGCGGCGGGCTCGCACTCGCTGATCCTGGCGCCCACGGGATCCGGCAAGACGCTGGCCGCCTTCCTCTGGGCGCTCAACGGCATCGTGGCGGCGCGGGTCGAGGGCCGGGCGTCGGAGCGGCTGCTCTACCTGTCGCCGCTCAAGGCGCTCAACTACGACGTCGAGCGCAACCTGCGCGGGCCGCTCGCGGGCATCGCGGCGGTGGCGGAGCGCCACGGGTTGGAGCCGCCGTCCGTCTCGGTCGCGGTGCGCACCGGCGACACGCCGCAACGCGAGCGCCAGCGCATGCTGCGCACCCCGCCGGACATCCTCATCACCACCCCCGAGAGCCTCTACCTGCTGCTCACCAGCCGGGGCGTCGACATGCTGGCCGGCATCCGGTCGGTGATCGTGGACGAGATCCACGCCGTCGCGGGCACGAAGCGCGGCGCCCACCTCGCCCTCAGCCTCGAGCGCCTGCAGCGCGCGGTCGAGGGCGATGGCGGCGCCCTCCAGCGCATCGGCCTGTCGGCCACCCAGCGGCCGCTCTCGGAGATCGCGCGCTTCCTCGGCGGCCAGGACGCCGAGGGCGCCCCGCGTCCGGTGGAGATCGTCGACGCCGGCTCGGCCAAGGAGCTCGACATCCAGGTCGTGGTGCCGGTCGACGACATGCGCGAGCTCGGCTCCGCCGAGTCGCCGATCGGCGAGACGGCCGACGTGGCGGGCGCGGAGAACCGCCGCCGATCGATCTGGCCGGCGATGTACCCGGAGCTCCTCGAGCTGGTGCGCGCCCACCGCTCGACGCTCGTCTTCGTCAACAACCGCCGCCTGGCCGAGCGCCTGGCCCTGCGCCTCAACGAGCTCGCCGAGGAGGAGGTGGCGCGCGCCCACCACGGCAGCCTGGCGCGCGAGCAGCGCACGATCATCGAGGAGGACCTGAAGGCGGGGCGGCTCCCATGCCTGGTCGCCACGAGCAGCCTCGAGCTCGGGATCGACATGGGCGCCGTCGACCTCGTGATCCAGGTCGAGAGCCCGCGCAGCGTGGCCCGCGGCATGCAGCGGATCGGCCGCGCCGGCCACCAGGTGGGCGCGCCGAGCCGCGGCCGCATCTTCCCCAAGTACCGCGGCGACCTGCTCGAGTGCGCCGCGGTGGTCGAGCGCATGGGCCGCGGGGCGATCGAGGAGACCCACGTCCCCCGGCTGCCGCTCGACGTGCTCGCCCAGCAGCTCGTCGCCGTGTGCTCGGACGGCGCCTGGACGGTCGACGAGCTGCACGCGCTCGCGCGGGGGGCGTACCCGTTCGCCGACCTCTCGCGCGAGCAGCTCGAGGGCGTGCTCGACATGCTCGCGGGGCGCTACCCGTCGGACGACTTCGCCGAGCTGCGCCCGCGCGTGGTCTGGGACCGCACCGCGGGGACGGTGCGCGGCCGCGAGGGCGCGCGGGCGCTGGCGGTGCAGAACGCGGGCACCATCCCCGACCGGGGCCTCTACGCGGTGGTGCTGCCCGACGGCGCCCGCGTGGGCGAGCTGGACGAGGAGATGGTCTACGAGGCGCGCAGCGGCCAGACCTTCATGCTGGGCGCGTCCACCTGGCGCATCGAGGAGATCACGCGCGACCGGGTCATCGTGACGCCCGCCCCCGGCGCCCCGGGGGCGCTGCCCTTCTGGAAGGGCGAGGGCGTCGGCCGGCCGTACGAGCTGGGCGAGGCGGTCGGCCGGCTGGCCCGCGAGCTGATCGCGGCGGGGCCCGAGCGCGCGGCCGCGCGCCTGCGCGACGACAGCTCGTTCGACGGCCGCGCCGCACGCAACCTGGTCGCGTACCTGGAGGACCAGGCGCAGGCCACCGGCACCGTGCCGAGCGACCGCGCCGTCGTGGTCGAGCGCTTCCGCGACGAGATCGGCGACTGGCGGCTGTGCGTGCTGACCCCGTTCGGCGCGCGCGTCCACGCCCCGTGGGCGCTCGCGGTGGGCGCCCGCATCCGCGCCCGCACCGGCCAGGAGGCCCACACGATCTGGGGCGACGACGGCATCGCCGTGCACCTGCCGGACGCCGACGAGGCGCCGGCGCCCGACATCGTCACCGTGCCGCCCGACGAGCTCGAGGATCTCGTGCTGGCGGAGCTCGGCGGCACCGCGCTGTTCGGCGCCCGCTTCCGGGAGAACGCCGCCCGCGCGCTGCTCATCCCCCGCCGGCGCCCGGGGCAGCGCACGCCGCTGTGGCAGCAGCGCCTCAAGGCCTCGTCGCTACTGCAGGTGGCGCGCAACTTCGGCAGCTTCCCCGTCATCCTCGAGACCTACCGCGAGTGCCTCAACGACTGGTTCGACCTGCCGGCGCTGCGCGGCGTGCTGGCCCGGATCGACTCGCGCGAGCTGGCGGTGGTCGAGGTGGAGACCGCGACCGCCTCGCCGTTCGCCGGCTCGCTGCTGTTCGAGTACGTCGCCTCCTACATGTACGAGGACGACACGCCGGTCGCCGAGCGGCGCGCCCAGGCGCTGTCGCTCAACCGCGACCTGCTGCGCGAGCTGCTCGGCCAGGAGGAGCTGCGGGACCTCATCGACCCGGGCGCCCTCGAGACGCTCGAGGCCGACCTGCAGGGGCTGTCCGAGCGGGCCCGCGCCCGCGGCGCCGACGGCCTGCACGACCTGCTGCGCCGCATCGGCGACCTCTCGGCCGACGAGGTGCGGCGCCGGGTGGCCGAGCCGTCCCGCGCCGGCGGGCTGGTCGACCAGCTCGTGGCCGAGCGGCGCGCATGCCGCATCCACCTGGGCGGCGAGGAGCGGGTGATCGCCGCGGAGGACGCCGGCCGCTACCGCGACGGCCTGGGCGCGATGCCGCCCTCGGGCATCCCCGAGGCGTTCCTCGAGCCCGTCCCGGACGCGCTGCGGGGCATCGTGGCCCGCTTCGCCCGCTCGCGGGGGCCCTTCCACGGCGCCGACCTCGCGGCCCGCTACCGCCTGCCGGCGGGGGCGGTCGAGCCCGCGCTCGCGGACCTCGAGGCCGAGGGCGTCCTGGTGCGCGGCGAGCTGCGCCCGGGCGGCTCCGGGCGGGAGTGGTGCGACGCCGAGGTGGTGCGGCGGCTGCGGCGGGCCAGCCTCGCCGCGCTGCGGCGCGAGATCGAGCCGGCCGAGCCGCGGGCGCTCGGCAGGTTCCTGCCCGACTGGCAGCGGGTCGACCGGGCCGGCGGCGCGCACGGCGTCGAGGCGCTGCGCGACGCGCTGACGACGCTCCAGGGGCTCGCCCTGCCGCCCGCCCAGTGGGAGGGCGAGGTGCTCCCACGCCGGGTGCCCGGCTACGCGACCGCCTGGCTCGACGAGCTCGCCGCCCGCGGCGAGGTGGTCTGGGTGGGCGCGGGCGCGGGCGGCGTGGGCGGCGGCCGCGTCGCCCTGCTCTTCCGCGACGACGCCCCGCTGCTGGGGCCGCCGCCGGCCGACCCGTCGCCCGACGACCCCACGGCGGTCGCCTTGCGCGCGGCGCTCGCGTCGGGCGCGAGCTTCTGGGACGACCTCGTCAGGGCGGTGGACGCCTCGCGCGAGGACGTGTTCACCGCCCTCTGGGCGCTCGTCTGGGCGGGCGAGGTCACCAACGACCTCTGGCTGCCACTGCGGGCGCCGCGCCGGCTGCCCGCCCTGCAGCGCCCGAGCGCCGCGGGGCGCCGCCGCCTCGGCGCCCGCCGCGGCGCGCCGTCCGCGGTGGCGGGCCGCTGGTCGCTCGCCGGGCGCCTGTTCGACGGCGCCGTGCCGGACGACGAGCGCCGGCGGGCCACGGCGGAGCTGCTGGTGGAGCGCCACGGCATCCTCACCCGGTCCGCGGCCCTCGCCGAGGGCGTGCCGGGCGGCTACGCGGCCGTCTACCCGGCGCTCAGCGACCTCGAGACGCTCGGCGTCGTCCGGCGTGGCTACTTCGTCGCCGGCCTCGGCGGCGCCCAGTTCGCGATGCCGGGCGCCGTCGAGCGACTGCGCGATCTGCGCGAGGCCCCCGTCGGCGACGAGCCCGCGACGCTGGTGATCGGGGCCGCCGACCCCGCGCAGCCCTACGGCGCCGCCGCGCCGTGGCCCAAGCGCGAGGGCGCCCGCTCGCCCGCGCGGGTGTTCGGCGCGCAGGTCGTCCTGGTCGACGGGGCGCCCGCGCTGTACCTCGAGCGCGGGGGGCGGGCGCTGCTGACCTTCGCGGGCACGGACGACCGGGAGCTCGACCACGCCGTCCGGGCCCTCGCCGCCTGGGTGCTCGCCGACCGGCGCCGGCGGCTGTCGATCGAGCGCGTGGACGGCGAGCCGGTGTTCGGCGGGCCGATGGAGGCCCGCCTCGCGGGCGCGGGGTTCGCCACCGACCTGCGGGGGCTCGTGCTGCGGGCCTGACCCGCGCCCGGGCTCGGGTCGGGCACGGCTCGAACAGCTCCACCGGTTGCCGGACGGGTCGTCGACCAGCACCCGCCGGCCGCCCCGCCCCTCCACGATGTTGTTGCGGAAGGTCGCGCCCGCCGCGGGCAGCGCGGCGACCGTGGCGTCGAGGTCGCCGGTCGTCAGCTGGACCCGGTTCCAGCCGGCGGGCTCGGGCCGGCGGCCGTCGGGCATCGCCTGCGCGGCGCCCCCCGGGCCGGACGGCGCACTCGGCAGCAGCCGCAGCGGCCGCCGCGCCACGATCGGGAACCCGGGGGCCGGCCGCGCCGCGACCGTGAAGCCGAGGCGCTCCGCGGAGAACGCGACGGCGGCGTCCACGTCCTCGACGATGCACCGCACGGCGACGTCCTCCACGGCGCCGGCGCACGCCGGGCCGGGCCGCGCGTGCCACCACCCGCCCGCCGGCCGTCCCTCGTCAGGCGCCGTAGCGGCGCAGGGCCGCGTCCAGCGAGGCGGCGTAGCCGCCGCCGAACAGGTGCGCGTGCACCAGCAACGGCCACAGCTGGCACAGCTCCACCCGCTCCTCGTGGCCCGGCGCGAGCGGATGCGCCTCCCCGTAGGCCGCGTACGCGGCCGCCGGGAAGCCGCCGAAGAGCCGCATCATGGCGAGGTCCATCTCGCGGTGGCCGCCGTACGCCGCCGGGTCGATGACCGCCGGCCCGCCGGCCGCGTCGAGCAGCGCGTTGCCGCTCCAGAGGTCGCCGTGCAGGCGCGCGGGCGGCTCCGGGGGGCCGCAGAGCTCGTCCAGCCGCGGCACGAGCGCGTCGATGCGGCGCAGCAGCGCGCCGTCGAGCCGCCCGGTCGACGCCGACCGGCGCGCCAACGGCAGCAGTCGGCGCTGGCCGTAGAACGCGCCCCAGGTCCGCGCCGGCTCGTTCGGCTGCGGGATCCCGGCGATGAAGTTGTCGCGGTCGAGGCCGAAGGCGGGCGCGCCGGCGCGGTGGAGGGCGGCCAGGGCGCGGCCGAAGGCCTCGCCGGGGGGAGGCGGCCGATCGGACCACGACGGGGGGTCCAATTGGACATCGCCCGCCGCGCGGCCCCCGCGCTCCAGCCATTCGAGCACCAGGAACCCCTCGCCCACGGCGAGCACGGCGGGGGTACGGAGGGCGCCGGCCTCGGCGAGCCAGGCGAGGTCGGCCGCCTCGGCGGCGGCGGCGCCGGGCGGGGCGCCCGGGTCGCGCTTGACGAACACGACGCGGCCGTCGGCCAGGACGACCCGGGCGGCCGAGGCGATGCTGCCGCCGCCCACCGGGCGGACGTCGGCGGGCGGGGCGCCGAGCGCGTCGGCGACCGCCGCGGCGAGCTCGGGCGGCAGGCTCACCCGGACCGGCTGAGGCGGGCCTCCAGGTGGTCGATCAGGCCCTGGCAGGCGGCGTCGACGAGGTCGAAGACGTGGACGAAGCCGTCGGGCCCGCCGAAGTACGGGTCGGGCACGGCCAGGTCGCCCGCGTCGGCGGCGGCCGGGTCGAACTCGCGCAGCAGGCGCACGCGGGCGGCCGCCTCCTCGCCCGGCGCGATGGCGAGCAGGTCGGCGCGGTTGCTGTGGTCCATGGCCAGCACGAGGTCGTAGCGCGCGAAGTCGGCCGGCGTGAACTGGCGGGCGCAGCCGTCCATCGTGATGCCGCGGCCGCGCGCCTCCTCGGCGGCGCGGCGGTCGGCGGCGTCGCCGACGTGCCAGTCGCTGGTGCCGGCGCTCTCCACCACCACCCGGTCCGCCAGCCCGCGCTCGCGCAGGCGGTGCCGCATGATGGCCTCGGCCGTGGGCGAGCGGCAGATGTTGCCGAGGCAGACGAAGCACAGGCGCAGGGGCTGGTCCACCCCGCGATCATGGCAGGCGGCGGCGGCGCGGGGACCCGCGCGGCTATCGTGCCCGGGGTGCCCGAGGGCCACATCAGCCACCGCAACGCGCAGCGCTTCGGCGCCGCGCTGACGGGTCGCGAGCTGGTCCGGGTGGAGGCGCCCGAGCCGCGCCTGGCGCACCTGCGGCTGCCCGAGCGGCTGGCCGGCGACCGGGTGACCGGCGCAGAGGCCGTCGGCAAGCACCACCTGCTGCGGTTCGCGAGCGGCCGGGTGCTGCACTCGCACCTCATGATGAGCGGGGTCTGGCGCCTGCTGCCGGCGGCGCGACGGCCGCGGCCGGGCGGCCTGTTCCTGGCGCTCTGGACCGACCGCAACGTGGCCGCGCTCTACCGCTGCCCCACCGTGCGGCTGCTCGAGCCGGGCGAGCCGCTGCCCCGGGCGGTGGCCGCCACGGGGCCGGACCTGCTCGACGCCGCGGTCGACCCCGCCGCCGCCACCGCGCTGGCGCTGACCCGGCTCGAGCCCAGCCGGCAGGTGGGCGAGGCGATCATGGACCAGCGGGTCGTGGCCGGGATCGGCAACGTCTACAAGAGCGAGACCCTCTTCCTGACCGGCATCGACCCGTGGCGCGAGGTCGGCAGCCTCTCCGAGGATGAGGCCGCCGCCATCGGCGCCACCGCCGCGCGCCTGCTGGCCGACGGCGTGCGCGACCGCGGCGCCATCCGCACCTACCGCGCGCCCGACGCCGCCCCCTGGAGCCGCGAGCGCACCTGGGTCTACGGCCGGCGCGACCGCCCCTGCCGGCGCTGCGGCACCCGCGTGCGCTCCCGCGGCCAGGGCGACGCCAACCGCACCACCTACTGGTGCCCCGCCTGCCAGACCTGAGCTACATGACCCGTGTGTCGCCCTCGCCGGCGATCGCCCGGCGCGAGCTGCGCCGCATGGCGTGGATCTGCTCGTTGACCTCCGCCCCGATCAGCAGGGCGACGCACGACAGGAACAGGAAGACCAGGTAGATCGCCGCGCCGGCCAGCGCCCCGTACACCGTCTTGTACGAGTCGAAGTTCTCGATGTAGAGGGCGAACAGGCGGGTGACGCCGAGCCAGATGCCCACGCCCACCAGCGCGCCCGGCACCGAGGCCAGCAGCCGCCGCCGCGGCGCGTTGGGGCCCACGTGGTACACGGCGACGGTGAAGATCAGCAGGCCGACGGTGCCGATCATGTAGAGGACCCGCCCGGCGACGTTGGGCGCCCCCTTGCCGAACAGCTCCTCGGCGACGGCCTCGACCAGGCGGGAGCCGCCGATCAGGGCGAGCGTGGTGGCCACCACCAGCACGCTGGTGGCCACCGCGATGACCGCCGCCACCAGCTTGCCGCGCACCCACGGCCGGTGCGGCACGCCGCGGATCCGGTCGAGCCCGCCCACCAGGCTGCCCATCACGTTGGCCGACACGTAGAGCGCGCCCAGCAGGCCGAGCGCCAGGAACAGGGCCGCCTGGCCGGTGTTGGCGGTCGCCGAGCCCAGCGCCGAGCGCAGGATGTCGCGCAGCTCCACCGGGATCGCGTTGTCGGCCTCGTCGTCGAGGAACTCGTCGAAGGTGTCGGGCTCGGCGACCAGGCCCACGATGGAGACGAGCACGAACAGGAACGGCACGGTGGCCAGGAACGCGTTGTAGGCGAACTGGCTGGCCACGCCGGTGATGTCGTCGGCCACCGAGCGCCGGGTGGTCCCGGCCACCACGCCCACCAGCCAGCGCCCGGCGCGCCGCACGGGCGCGACGAGGCCGCCACGGCGCAGGCTCTCGCGCGTGACCGTGCTCACCGGAGGTGGATACCGGCCCGCCGGAGGGCGCGCAAGGCGGGCGCCCGGCCGCGCCGCCGGCCCGGCGGACGGCCCACACAGCGTGCCTCGGACGCCAAACCTCCCCCTAAGTCGTGCCGTCGGTGTGAAAACCCATCCCCCCGGGGGGCGAAAAGAACGCGGAGCGTCGGCATTATTCGAGGCGAGGGTCGTCCTGGTACTGCCCCCGCGCAGCAGTTCGGAGATTCGACGTGCTCGGGCACAGCACCTTGAGTCTTCTGGGCATCGCTCCCACCGGGCACGTGGTCGAGCGTCGGGGCGACCCTCACCGCTTCCCCCCGCGGACGGTATCGTCCCCTCGGTGCTGATCGGCTTCGTCGGTCCCGGGCTCATGGGCGCGGGCATGATCCGCAACCTCGCCGCGGCGGGTCACGAGGTGCGCGTGCACGCCCGCACGCCCTCGCGCGTCGAGGGCCTCCCCGCCACGCTCGCCGGCTCGGTCGCCGAGGCCGTCGACGGCGCGGACATCGCCTGCTCGTGCGTCACCGACTCGCCGGACGTGCGCCAGGTCGTCGGCGGGGTGCTGGCCGCCGAGACGCCGCCGCCCGTGCTGGTGGAGATGAGCACAATCGCGCCCGCGGTCGCCCGCCAGCTCGCCGCCGACTGCGCCGCCCGCGGCGTCGCCTACCTGGACTGCCCGGTGAGCGGCGGCCCCACCGGGGCGGCCGCCGGCACGCTGGCCTTCATGTGCGGCGGCGACGCGGACGCCCTCGAGCGGGCCCTGCCGGCGCTGGAGGCGATGGGCGACCCGGCCAAGCGCTTCCACTGCGGCCCGGTCGGCCTCGGCCTGGTGGCCAAGCTCGTCAACAACGCGCTGGTCGCCGCGATCAGCGCCGCGACGGCCGAGGCGCTCGGCCGCGGCCAGCGCGCCGGCCTCGACCCCGCCCTGGCGCGGGAGGTGGTGATGAGCTCCTCCGGCGACTCGTGGCAGCTGCGCAACCTCTTCCCCAAGGTGCTCGCCGGCGACCACCAGCCCGGCTTCACGACCCGCAACCTGCTGAAGGACCTCGGCCACTTCCAGGACCTGGACGACGCCGAGGCGCCGCTCGCGGCCGCCGCGGAGGCGCTGCTGCGGCGGGTGCCGCCCGACCTGGACTACGGCGCGGTCGCGCGCCTCGCCATGGAGCTGCCCGGCGAGGACGGCGGCTAGCGCGCTACTTGGACTGCGACAGCAGGACGGCCAGGTCCGCGTAGGAGAGGCCGTCGGGCGCGTCGGGCAGGCCCAGGTCGTGCTCGATCGCGCGGGCGAGCTGGCGGGCGCGCTCGAGCACCGCCTTGTGGACCGGCTGCCCGGGGGCGGCCTCCGCGATGCGCTTCGCCTCGTTGCGGAGCTGGTTGAGGTCGGCGGCCGGCGAGTTGAAGCTCGGCTTGGCCGCCGGGGTCCAGGTGGGGGTGTCGCTGCTCACGAGCGCAGGTTACCGCACCTCCGGCGCGGCGGGCCGAGGCCGGCGGGCCCGCCTCAGGCCGACCGCGCCTGCGTGCTCGCGTAGCGCATGAGGGCCTCCTGGGAGTTCAGCGGCGCCTCCCCCGCGGCCGGGCGCACCCGCCGCCAGCCGCCGTCGGGCCCGAGCTCCCAGGCGAGCGCGGTGTCGGCGAGCTGCAGGTCGAGCACGGCCTGCAGCTCCGCCCGCGCCGCCGGATCGTCGACCGGCGTCACGAGCTCCACCCGGTTGTCGAGGTTGCGGGCCATCATGTCGGCGGAGCCGATCCAGAACGTGGTCTCGCCGCCGGCGGTGAACGCGAAGATGCGCGCGTGCTCGAGGAAGCGACCCACGATCGAGATCGCGCGGACGTTCTCCGACACGCCCGGCACCCCGGTGCGCAGGCCGGTGATGCCGCGCACGATCAGCTCCACCCGCACGCCCGCCTGCGACGCCCGGTAGATCGCCTCGATCACCGGGCCGTCGATGATCGAGTTCATCTTCATGACCACGCGCGAGGGCGACTCGGGCGAGTGCGCCGCGACCACCCGCTCGATCTCGGCGATGACGCCCTCGCGCAGATGCGCGGGCGCCACCAGCGCGCGCCGGTAGCTGGGCGGGCGCGCGAAGCCGGTGAGGTGGTTGAAGAGGTCGGCGACGTCCTCGGCGATGTCCTCGCGGCAGGTGAACAGGCCGAGGTCGGTATAGAGGTCGGCGGTCGACGGGTTGTAGTTGCCGGTGCCGATGTGGACGTAGCGGCGCACCCGGTCGCCCTCGCGGCGCACCACCAGGCAGAGCTTGGCGTGCGTCTTCAGCCCCGACAGGCCGTAGACCACGTGCGCGCCCGCGCGCTCCAGCGCCCGCGCCCACTGGATGTTGCGCTCCTCGTCGAAGCGGGCCTGCACCTCGACCAGGCAGACGGTCTGCTTGCCCTGCTCGGCGGTCCGCATGAGGGCCGGCACGATCGGCGAGTCGCCGCTCGTGCGGTACACGGTCTGCTTGACGGCGAGCACGTTGGGGTCCTCGACCGCCTGCTCGAGGAAGCGCTCGACGCTCGTGTGGAAGTCGTCGTACGGGTGGTGCACGAGGACGTCGCCGGCGCGGATCGTCGCGAAGAGGTCGATCGGGTCGCCCTCCTCGCCGCGCAGCCGCGCCATCGTGCGGGGCTCCCACGGCGTGTCGCGCAGGGCCGGCCGGTCCAGCGAGGCGATCTCCATGAGCGAGGTCAGGTCGAGCGGGCGGCGCACCCGGAAGGTCTCGCGCGCCTCGACCTCGAGCGCCTCCATCAGGCCGGCGACGACGTCGTCCGGGGTGCCCTCCTCCACCTCCAGCCGCACCACGTGGCCGAACCGGCGCCGGCGCAACTGGGCCTCCACGGCGCCCAGCAGATCGTCCGACTCGTCCGAGATCGAGAAGTCCGCGTCGCGGGTCACGCGGAAGCGGGTCGAGCGCACGATCTCCATGCCGGGGAAGAGCCGCTCGAGGTGCGCCTCGATGACCTCCTCCATCAGCACCAGCCGCTCGCCCGCCTGCAGGAAGCGGGGCAGCCGCGGGGGCACCTTGATGCGCGCGAAGCGGGTCTCCCCGTTTACCGGGTCGCGCACCTGCAGGCCGATGTTGAGCGACAGGCCGGAGATGTAGGGGAACGGCAGGCCGGGCCCGACCGCGAGCGGCGTGAGCACCGGGTAGACCTCGCGGTCGAAGCGGTGGACCACCTCGGCGCGCTCCTCGGCCGTCAGCTCGGCCATCGGCACGATCGCGATGCCCTCGGCGGCGAGCGCCGGCAGCAGCTCGTCGGTCCAGATCCGGCTCTGCTCGGCGGTCAGCTCGCGCACGCGGGTGGCGACCCGGTCGAGCACCTGGTCGCGCGGCAGCTTGTCGGGCGTCGACGACCGGCGGCCGGCGGCCATCGCGTCCTGCACCGTCGCCACGCGGACCATGAAGAACTCGTCGAGGTTGCTCGAGAAGATCGCGAGGAACTTGCAGCGCTCGAGCAGCGGGACCCCCGGCTCGCGCGCCAGCGCCAGCACGCGCGCGTTGAACTCGAGCCAGGAGAGCTCGCGGTTGATGTAGAGGCGCGGGTCGGCGAGGTCCGGCGCGGCCGTCGGGCTCGCCCTGGTGGAGGGGGTCTCGGCGGTGGTCATCGCATCTCCATGTTCCCCCGCGCGCCCGGACCGCGCACCCCCGCGCCCGCCACCGTGACCGCGCGCTCCACCCGCAGGTCGTACTCGGCGGCGCCGCGCACGCCGCGCACCTCCAGGCTGTAGACGCCCGCCGACGGAGCGCGGGCGACGAGGCGCTCGCGCGCGGTGGGCCCCAGCGACGAGGCCACGAGCCAGTTGCGGCTGATCGCGGGGCCCCGCCGGCCGCTCGGCGTGCCCGGCCGCCACAGCAGCAGGTCGAGGTCGGGCGCCGGCGCCCCGCGCGCGCCGCGGGCGGTGAGGGTCGCGGTGATCGTCTGGCCCTCGGCCAGCACCAGCCGCAGGTGGTCGCGCGGGTCGCTCCACGAGCCCGCGCGGCCGCGCAGACGCGCCCGCGCGGCCGTCGCGGGCAGCAGCGGCCGGGTGCGCGCCGCGAGCGCGATCTCGTCGTTGGGCTCCGCGTCGCCCTTCGCCGGCGGCCGCGCCGCCAGCGCCGCGCGCAGGTCGAGCGCGCCGGCGCCGGTCGCCACGTCCGGGCCGGTCGGCGGCACGTCGCGGGCCGTCCACTCGAGGATCGCGCGCACCTGCTGGGCCGACAGCCCCGGGCGGCGCGCGAGCAGCCGCGCGGCGGCCCCGCTCGCCACCGCCGCCGCCATGGAGGTGCCGGTGCGCGGCGCCAGCCGCCCGGGCTGCCCGGGCTCGAGCGAGCGGACCTCCTCGCCCGGCGCCGCGATCGCCACCTGCTCGCCCCGCGCCGAGATGGCCAGCGCCCGGCCCGACGCACCGAGCGCGCCGACGGCCATCACGTGGCGGTAGGCGCCCGGGTAGTCGGGCGCGCCGCCGCGCCCGCCGGCGTTGCCGGCGGCCGCCACCACCAGCACGCCCCGACGGGTGGCCGCGTCGATCGCCTCCTGCTCCAGCCGCGAGCGGCCCCGCCCGCCGAACGAGATGTTCACGACCCGCGCCCCGCGCGCCACGGCGTAGCGGATGCCGCGCACGAGGGCGGACGTCGTCGTCGCGCCGCCGGCGTCGGCGATCGTGATCGGCAGGATGCGCGCCGCCGCCACCCCGCTCCCGCCCGCGCCGTTGCCCGTCCGCGCCGCGATGATCCCCGCCACGTGCGTCCCGTGGCCCTCCGGATCGGTCAGCGGGTCGGGCGACCCCGGCACGAAGGAGCGCGCCTGGCGGGTCATCACGACGCCCGCGAGGTCCGGGTCGGAGGGATCGACGCCCGTATCGAGCACCGCCACGATCGGCATCCGCTCCCCCCGGCGCGGCGGCGTCCAGCCGATCTGCCCGAGGTGCCGCTGCGAGTCGCGCAGCGGGTCGCCCGCCGCCTGGTCGCCCACCCGCGCGACCGCGGTGAGCGCGGGCGGCGGCGGGGGGAGGTCGGCCGCGGTCACACCCGCCAGCGCGCCGCGACGGCCACGAGCGCGATGATCACCACCACGGCCACCAGCACGCCGATCACCACCGACGCCCCGACCAGGAGCGGCACGACGACCACGATGCCCTGCCCGATCGCGACGATGATCAGCAGGTCGCGCAGCACGCCCGGGCCCACCCGGCTCGCCCCCATGACGCAGAGCACCAGCAGGACGACCGCCAGGGTGGCCAGCAGCAGCGCGCTCGGGCGCCAGATCAGGAACGCGACCACCTCGACCAGGGCGAGGATCCCCGCGAGCATGATCCGCCGGCCGCGCAGCCACCGGCTCACGCGCCCCCGCGTCGAGGTGGGGCCCGCCTCGATGATGTAGGGGTCGCGCATCCGCCCGAGTGTAGCGTCGCCCGTCGCCCCCGCCGCTGCCCCGGGCGCAACATCGCATCGCCCCAGCCGGGGTCCCGGGGTCACATCGCAATCGGACGACGCGCCGGGGTCCATTTGGACCCGGGACATCCGGGCCCGTCCGAGCCGCCCCCGCCCGCCCCTCGTGCGGGGAAGCGGTCCGATCGGACCTCGGGCGCGCATCCGATTGCGACGTGGGCCGGCGCGGGGCCGTGCGCCTTCGGGGACGGGCGGGGGCTTTCGCGGTGACGACGGGCGGGGCGATGCTCGGTCGGCGATGGCGCACAGCTACTACAAGGACCGCTCGCTCGGCAGCCGGCCGCCCTGTGCGATCTGCGCCGGCCCGGGCGAGGGGCCGCGGGCCGAGCTGCACCTGCCGGCCGGGGTGTCGGTCTGGCTCTGCGCGGCCCACCGCTCGGCGGCCTTCCAGCGCCGGCGGGTGGGGCGCGACCTGGTGGTCAGCCTGATGTCGGTCTGGGGGGCGGCCGGCTGCCTTGACCGGCGCCGCCACCGGGCGCTCGACCTGCACCGGGCGCGCCTGCTGTCGCGCGGCGACGGGGGGCGCCCGCGCCCCGGCTCGTACGCCTGGCCGGCCCTGCGCGCCGAGGCCGAGCGGCGCTTCGCCGCCGGCGAGCACCCGGCGGCGGTGATCGGGTCGCTGCTGGCCTCGCTCGAGGCCGGTCCCGCCCGGCCGCCCAGCGTGCGCACCATGCGCCGCTGGTTCCGCGAGGGGCGCTGGCTGTCAGGCGGCGGGCAGGGGGGGCCGCCGGGGGGCGGGGGCGCCCCGGACGACGGCACGGAAGGCCCCGGCGGCGGCGGGCAGCCGGGCGGCGGCGGAACGGGCGGCGGCGGCATCCGGGAAGAGGCCGGCCATGCAGGTGCCGCTGCCGCACAGCAGGACGGCGGGGGCGCCGGCGGCGGCGAGGGCGCGGGCGGTGACCCCGAGGGCGGGGCGCAGCGCGAGGGCGGCGGGCCAGAGGTCGTTGCGCACCCACCCGGGCAGCCGGGCGGCGTCGGCGGGGACGTCCGCGCCGGCGCCGTCGCCGGGCGGCGGGGCGGGGAGCCGGTCGAAGGCCCGGTAGACGTCGGCGGTCGGCAGGCCCGCGTCCGGCTTGACCAGGAGGGCGGCGAACGGCGGGCAGCACGCGGGGCGCAGGCGCTCGCCGCGACCCTCGGCCCACTGGGCGCCGGCGCGGATGAAGAACGGGACGTCGGCGCCCACGCGTGCGCCGACCGCCTCGAGGCGGTCGGCGCCGAGGCGCAGCCCGTGCAGCGCGTCGGCGGCCAGCAGGACGGCCGCGGCGTCACTGGAGCCCCCGCCGAGGCCGGCCTGCGACGGGATCCGCTTCTCGATGTCCACGACGGCCGGCAGCGGACGGCCGGCCTCCGCCTCGAGGGCGTCGAGCGCGCGCCAGGCGAGGTTGGCGGCCCCGTCGAGGCCCGGGCACCGCACCTGGCGGCCGCCGGATGGGGCGAGGGCGACGGTGACGGTGTCCTCGAGCCCCTCGAGCGCGACCATCAGGCTGCGCAGCGGGTGGTAGCCGTCGGCGCCCGCCGGACCCACCAGCAGGCGCAGGTTGAGCTTCGCGGGCGCCGCGAGCCTCAGGCGGTCCAGCGCAGCTCCTCCGCGAGGGCGGGGAAGTCGGCGGGGGCCAGCGCCTCGGGGCGGACGGTGGCCGGGTGGCCGAGCGCGGCGACGGCGCGGGCGGCCTCGGCCCGGTCGCAGCCGGCGAGGGCGAGCGCGTTGACGAGCGTCTTGCGCCGGGCCGCGAACGCCGCGCGCACCAGCGCCCGCACGGCGGGCGCCGGCCCCGGGGCGACGCGCCGCAGGGCGACGAGCGCCGAGTCGACCCGCGGCCGCGGGGTGAACACCTCGCGCCCCACGGAGCGGCGGAAGACCGGCTCGGCGGTGAGGCGGATCAGCACCGAGGGCGCCCCGTAGAGCCGCGAACCGGGCGGGGCGAGCCAGCGGTCGACGACCTCGCGCTGCACCATCACGCACCACGAGCGGACCGCCGGCAGGCGCCACAGCGTCTCGACGACGAGCGGCGTGGCGATGGAGTAGGGCAGGTTCGCGACCACGGCCGTCGGCGCCGGATCGAGCTCCTCCAGCGGGAGCCGCATCGCGTCCCCCCAGACGACCGAGGCGTTGGGGAGCCCGGCGAGCGCCTCCGCGAGCGCGCCCTCCAAGCGGCGGTCGACCTCCACGGCGTGCACGTGGCCCGCCGCGCGCGCGAGCGCGACGGTCAGGACGCCGAGGCCGGCGCCCACCTCCAGCACGACGTCGTCCGGCCCGACGCCCGATTCGCGCACGGCCAGGTCGACGAGGTTCTCGTCGAGCAGGAAGTGCTGGCCGAGGTCGGTGTCCGGGCGCAGGCCGTGGGCGGCCAGCAGGCGCATGACGCCCACGCGCCCGCCCGCGGCCGGCGGCTCACCAGCCGAAGACGCGGGCGGCGTTGGCGGTGGTGAGCTCATCGAGCTCCCCCTCGGTGACCCGGCGCAGGTCGGCGATGAACCGCAGCGTGTGGGCGACGTTCGCCGGGCGGTTGGGCCGGCCGCGCCGCGGGACGGGCGCGAGGTACGGGCTGTCGGTCTCCACGAGCAGCCGATCGGCGGGCGCCCGGGCGGCGGCGCGGTGCAGCTCGACCGACTTCGGGAACGTCACCGGCCCCGCGAAGGACATCCAGTAGCCGCGCTCCACCACCTCGTCGAGGTGCTCGGGTAGCGAGAAGCAGTGGAGGATCACCGGGTGGTCGCCGGCCTCGGCGGCGAGCATCTCCAGCGTCTCGCGCGCCGCGTCGCGCGTGTGGATGACCAGCGGCAGGCCGACCTCCCGCGCCAGGCCGATCTGGGCGGCGAACGCACGGCGTTGGGCCTCGGGCCGCGCGTGGTCGCGGTAGAAGTCGAGGCCGCACTCGCCGATCGCCACCACGCGCGGGTGGGCCGCCAGCTCGCGCAGCCAGGTCAGGTCGACGTCGCTCCAGCCGTCGGCGTCGTTGGGGTGGACGCCCGCGGTCGCCCAGACCTCCGGGTGCCGCTCCGCCAGCCCGACGGCCCGCTCGCTGGACGCCCGTCCGACGCCGATGGTCACGATGCGCTCCACGCCCGCGGCGGCCGCCTCGGCCACCAGCTCGGTTGCCGGCGCGTCGCAGGAGTCGAGGTGGGCGTGGCTGTCGACTACGCCGCCGCCTCCTCCACGCGGGGGAAGAGCGGGCCGGAGGGCGCGACCCGCGCCGACGGCGCCCCGGCGCCCCAGGCGGCGCGCTCCAGCGCGACCGCCGCCGGGTCCTGCCCGAGCGCCGCGAGCACGCGCTCCGCGGAGCCGGGGATCACCGGCCAGAGGAGGATCGCGACGATCCGCAGGCCCTCCGCGAGCGCGTGCAGGGTCGCGTCGAGCTCGCCCGCGCGGGCGGGGTCCTTGGCCAGCGTCCACGGGGCTCGCTGCTCCACCAGGCGGTTGAGCCGCTGCACCACCCGCCACACCTCCTCGATGGCGCGGGAGATGTCGAGGCGCGCGAAGGACCCGCGCGCGGCCTCGACGGCGGCGGCGACCTCGGCCGCGAGCTCGCCCTCGTCGCCGGCGTCCGCCGGCACGACGCCGTCGCGGTAGCGGCCCACCATCGACACGACCCGGTTGAGCAGGTTGCCGAGCTCGTTGGCCAGCTCCTGCGAGTAGCGCCCCTCGAAGCCCTCGGCGGTGAACGTGCCGTCCTCGCCGAAGCGCACCTCGCGCGCCAGGTAGTAGCGCAGCGCATCGATGCCGTAGCGCTCGATGAACGGGAAGGGGTCGACCACGTTGCCCGTGGTCTTGCTCATCTTCTCGCCGCCCTTGAGGACGTAGCCGTGGATCATCAGCTTGCGCGGCAGCTCCAGGCCGGCGGCCATCAGCATGGCCGGCCAGATGACGGCGTGGAACTTGAGGATGTCCTTGGCCATGAGCTGCAGGTCGGGGGGCCAGTAGCGGGCGACCAGGTCCTCGCCCGGCCGCGCGTAGCCGAGCGCGGTGCGGTAGTTGAGCAGCGCGTCGATCCAGACGTAGATGGTCTGCTCGGGGTCCCACGGCACCGGCACGCCCCACTCGACCTGCGCCCGCGAGACCGACAGCTCCTCGAGCCCCAGCTCGATCATGCGCCGCGCCTCGTTGTAGCGGGCCTGCGGCTGCACCCAGTCGGGGTTGGCGTCGTAGTGGGCGAGCAGGCGGTCGCGGTAGGCGGGGAGGTCGAAGAACCAGTTGTCCTCCTCGACCCACTCGACCGGCGTGCGGTGGATGGGGCACAGCCGCCCCTCCAGGAGGTCGCCCTCCCCGTAGAACGCCTCGCACGCCGAGCAGTACCAGCCGCCGTAGCTGCCGCGGTAGACGTCCCCGGAGTCGTGCAGCGCCTGGAACATCCGCTGCACCTCGGCCTCGTGCTCCGGGTCGGTCGTGCGGATGAAGAAGTCGTAGCTCGCGTCGAGCACCCCGCCGAGGTCGCGGAAGCGGGCCGACAGCAGGTCGGCGTGCTCGCGCGGCGTGCGCCCCTCGCGCTCGGCCGAGGTGGCGATCTTGCCGCCGTGCTCGTCCGTGCCGGTCAGGAAGAAGACGTCCTCGCCCAGCTGCCGGTGATGGCGCGCGACGATGTCGGCCATGATCGTCGTGTACGCGTGACCGATGTGCGGGTCCGCGTTGACGTAGTAGATGGGCGTCGTGAGGTAGAAGCGTCCGTCGGCCACGACCCGGGAGTGTAGTGCCGCCGCCGCGCACCCTGCCGCCCCGCCTCCTCGCCGCGCTGCTCGCGGTGGCCGCCCGGCTGGACGCGGCCGGCGTCGAGTGGCTGCTGGCCGGCAGCGCCGGGCGGGCGCTGCAGGGCCACGCCCGTCGCCCGCACGACATCGACGTCGAGGTGCCCGGCCGCGACGCGGCCGCCGCCGGGCGCGCCCTCGGCGCCGAGCTGCGCCGCGACCGCGGCCGGGGGCGCGACTCGCTGCGGGCGCGCACGATGGTGGCCGGGGTGGAGGTGGACGTCACCTGCGACCTCGTCGTGGAGGGCCCGACGCACCGCTTGGAGCCGGACTTCGCCCTGCAGCGCGCCTGGTCGCGTCCGATCGGACTCGCGGCGAGGTCCATTCGGACGGCGCCCCCCGAGGAGGCCGTCGTGCGCGCCCTCGTGCTCGGCGAATGGGCGGCCCTGGCGTCGGCCGCGGGCGCCGGCGGCGCCGACGCGCCGCCCCCGCGGGCCGCCTACGTGGCGGCGCGCCTGCGCTCGGCGGCCTCGAGGCCCGCCCGGTAGGCGGCGTTGCGGGGGGCGACGCCGAGCGCGGCGACCGCCTCGGCGGCGCGGCCCGCGCCCACGCCGGCGTCGATGAGGATCGCCATCGCCTCGCGCAGGCGCTCGTCGGCGGCGGAGCCGGCCGGGTCGTCGCCGTCCGCCGCGGCCGCGGCGCCCACGACCACGGCGATCTCACCCCGCGGCGGCTCGGCGAGGCGCTCGGCCACCTCGGCGGCCGTGCCGCGCACGGTCTCCTCGTGGAGCTTGGTGAGCTCGCGACAGACCGCCAGCGGCCGCGCGGGCCAGCGGGCCGCGAGGTCGTCGAGCAGCGCGGGCAGGCGCTGCGGGCTCTCGAACAGCACCGCCGGGACGGTCAGGCGGTCGAGCCGGTCGAGGGCCGCGCGGCGCTCGGGCCCCTTGCGCGGGACGAAGCCGAGGAAGGCGAAGCCGTGGCCCCCGGCGAGGCCCGACACCGCCAGGGCGGCGATCACCGCGCTCGGCCCGGGGACGACCTCGACCGGCAGCCCGGCGTCGGCTGCCGCGCGGACCAGGCGCGAGCCGGGGTCGCTGACGACCGGCATGCCGGCGTCGCTGACCAGGGCCACCCGTGCGCCCTCGCGCATGCGCGCCACCAGGTCGGCCACCCGGCCGGCTTCGTTGTGGCGGTGGACGGGCACCATGCGCGTCTGCGCGCCGGCGTGGCGCAGCAGGACGGCCGTGCGACGGGTGTCCTCGCACGCGACCAGGTCGGCCTCCCGCAGGCACCGGGCGGCGCGCGGCGAAAGGTCCTCGAGGTTCCCGATGGGGGTCCCGACGACCACGAGGCCTCCCCCACCGGCCACGGACGGCTCCTTCCGCTCACGAGGTCACCGCGACGACTGACGCTACCATTGCCCGCCGATGAGCAGGACGACGAAGCCGTACCGGCGCTTCCGCGCCCGCGGGCACGGCGAGGGCCAGGCCGACGGCCTGCAGGCGCTCCGTGAGCTGAACGCCCGCGAGAACGGCGCGCCCGGCGGCGGCGGGGCCCCGCCCGCGGCGCCGCCCCGGCGCACCGGCGAGGGGCTCCCGCGCCCCCGCCCGAGCCGCGACGAGCGGCGGCGCCTGCGCGAGCTGCAGCGCGACGGCCGGCCGTGGTGGTCGTTCCGCGGCCTCGGCCCCGGCGGCTGGGTCGCGCGCGGGCTCGCCCTGCTGCTGCTCGCGGTGCTCGTGTGGGGCGGGCTGGGCTACATGGCGCTCGACGGCGCGGTCGACGAGGCCAACGGCAAGATCACGCCCTCCGCCCGGGCCGCGCTCGACGACGCGCCGGGCGGGATGCTCGGCACGCCGCAGAACACGCTCATCCTGGGCGTCGACACACGGCGCGGCCAGACGCGCAGCCGCGCCGACACGATCCTGCTGATGCGCACCGACCCCGACGCGGGCCGCATCCGTTACCTGTCGATCCCGCGTGACTACCGCGTGGACCTGCCGGGCCAGGGCGCCCAGAAGATCAACGCGGCGTTCTTCTTCTACGGCCAGGCGGGGGCGATCCGGGCGGTCAAGCGGCTGACCGGGCTGCCGGTGCACCACATCATCGTGATCAAGTTCGCCGGCTTCCCGACGATGGTCGACGCCGTCGGCGGGGTGACCGTCAGCAACCCCACGGCCCTGGTCGATTGCCCCTACGAGGCCGGCCGCACGGTGAGCTTCCCCGCCGGGCGCATCGAGCTCGACGGGGCGCGCGCGCTCGAGTACGCCCGCGCCCGCCAGGGCGACTGCGGCGGCGACTTCGGCCGCGCCCTGCGCCAGCAGGCGATCGTCGCGGCCCTCAAGAGCAAGGTGCTCTCCTTCACGAGCCTGCCGCTGGCGCCCTGGCGCGGAGCGGACGTGGTGCGCTCGCTGCAGACCGACATCGGCACCATCGACATGGCGAAGATGGGCTGGCTGCAGGCCCGCCTCGAGCAGCGCCCCGACGACCGCATCCTGCTGTCCGGGGAGCCCCAGATGATCGACGGCATCTCGTTCGTCGTGTCGACCAACCCGGACCAGAACGAGCGGGAGATCGCCCGCTTCATCGCCCGCGACTAGCCCGCCGCCGGGCATCGCGCGCCCCGGCGCGTGGCCGGCGCCGCCGGCCGCCGTCTAGTCGAGGTCGGCGAACAGCTCCGCGCTCTTGGGCTCGCCGGCGATGACCAGCACGTCGCCCGCGTTGATGACCGTGTCGGGGGTCGCGTAGGTGAACCGCCCCCCCGGCCGCTTGATGGCCACCACCGTCACGCGGTAGCGCTTGCGCAGGCCGGCGTCCTGCAGCGTCTTGCCGGCCGCCTCGCGCGGCGCCGTGGTCTCGACGAGCACGAAGTTCTCGTCGATCTCGAGGTAGTCGATCGTGCGCCCCACCAGCGAGTGGGCCATGCGCACCCCCATGTCGCGCTCCGGGAAGATCACCCGGTGGGCGCCCACGCGCTCGAGGATCGCGCCGTGCTCGGCCGTGATCGCCTTGGCCCAGATGCGCGGGATCTTGAGGTCCACGAGCGTGTACGTGGTGAGGATGCTGGCCTGCACGTCGCTGCCGATCGCCACCACGGCGGTCGGGAAGTCGGCCGCGCCGAGCTGGCGGAGCGCCTCCACGTCGGTGGCGTCCGCCTGCACCACGTGGGTCATGCCCGTGGAGCAGGCCTGCACGATGCGGGCCGAGGCGTCGACGCCGAGCACCTCGTGGCCCAGCTTGCCGAGGGTCTCGGCGACCCCGCGGCCGAACCGCCCCAGGCCGATGACGAGCGTCTGCCCGTTCTTAGCCAACGAGCGTCCTTTCCTCGGGATGGGTGTACAGCCGCTGCCGCTCGCGCAGCATGAGCGCGACCCCGAGCGTGACGGGGCCCACGCGGCCGAGGAATACCAGCACCATGACAACAGCCCGCCCGACGTCGTTCAACTGCGGCGTGACGCCCGTGGACAGACCGGCGGTGCTGAAGGCCGCCACGCACTCGAACAGCGCGTCGGCGAAGCCGACGTCGTGGGTCGACATCATCACCAGCGCGCCCAGCACCACCGCGTTGACCGACATCACCGCGATCGTCAGCGCCTGGCGCTGCACCGCGCCGGGGACGCGGCGGCGGAAGGCGGTCACCTCGGGATCGCCGCGCAGCTCGGCCCACACGATGAGGAACAGCAGCGCGAACGTCGTCACCTTGATGCCGCCCGCCACCGAGCCGCTGCCGCCGCCCGCGAACATCAGCATCTCGGTGACGAGCAGGGTGTCGGGCTCGGCCTGCCCGTAGTCGATCACGTTGAAGCCCGCCGTGCGGGGCATGACGCCCGAGAACACGCCGGCGACCAGCCGGTCGGCGCCCTCCATCGCCCCCAGCGTGCGCGGGTTGGCCCACTCGATGGCCGTGACCGCGGCGATGCCGAAGACCAGCAGGAAGGCCGTCGTGGCGAGCGTCAGCTTGGTGTGCAGGCTCCACCGGCCCGGTCGCTGGCGACCGCGCACGAGCTCGAGCCACACCGGGAAGCCCAGCCCGCCGGCGATGACGGCCAGCGCCACCGTGATGAGGATCCAGGGGTCGCCGGCCATAGACGCCATGCCCTGCGGGAAGATCGACAGGCCGGAGTTGTTGAAGGCCGCCACGCCGTGGAAGAGGCCGTTCCAGGCGGCGTCCCCGATGGAGCGGTCGTGGCCGAGCCACAGCCTGCCGACGATCGAGGCCGTGGCGACCGCCTCGAACGCCAGCGTGAAGCCGATGATCGCGACGATCAGCCGGCGGGTGCCGCCGAGATCGACCGTGTGCAGCTCGGTCTGCGCGGCGAGGCGGTTGCGCAGGCCCACGTCGCGCGCCACGACCAGGAACAGCAGCGAGGCGCCGGTCACGATGCCGATGCCGCCGACCTGGATCAGGGCCAGGATCACCGCCTGGCCGGCGGGGCTCCAGTACGTCGAGGGGTCGACCACCGCCATCCCGCCGAGCGCGACGGAGTTGGTCGAGGTGAACAGGGCCACGTCGAGGGGCGCCCGCTCCGGCCCCTCTCGCGCGAACGGCAGGGCCAGCACGAGCGCGCCCGCGATGATCGTCAGCGCGAAGCCGCCGACGACCAGCTGGGCGGGGTGGGCCCGCCCCCGGGCTCTGAGTGTCTGCGCCATGGGCCCGGTCCGGCCCGCCGGGTCAGACCTTGTCCAGGCCCACCGTCTTCGAGGCGGAGGAGGCGGCCCCCGTGCCGGAGCCCGATCCCGAGTCGGACGCGCCACCCGCGGCGCCGGACCCGTTGGAGGAGGCCGAGTCGCCCGAGGAGCCGCCGTCGTCACCGCCCGGGCTGCGGCGCTTCGTGCCGTAGTCGGTGTTGTGGAACCCGGTCCCCTTGAAGTGGATCGCGGGGGCGAACAGGACCCGCGACGCGGGGGCGCCGCAGACCTCGCACTCCGTGAGCGGATCGTCGCTCATGCGCTGCATCACCTCGAAGGTGTGCCCCTTCTCGCATCGGTACTCGTAGAACGGCACGCAGACACCTCGTACGACGGACGTCCGGACGACGCCCCATGATAGCGGACGCCCCGGGGGCGGCATTGGCACTCTCCACCAGAGTGTGCCAACGGCGCGCGGGCACGGCGCCCGCGCGGCGTTGGGTACGATCGCGCTGCGGCGGGGAACCCACCACCGACCGGCCGCATCTCCCCAGCCATGACGCAGCCCCCGATGCGAAAGGGCCAGGCCGTGCATCGCACCGTATGGGCGGGCGCCGCCGTGGCCCTCTGCGCCGCCGCCGCGGCGCGCCGCCGCCCGCTCGCCGGGCTCGCCGTCGCGGGCGCGGCCGCGGCCGTCGGCGCGTCGGCGTACCTGCCCAGCTCGCCGCTGCTCGGCCGGGTGGTGCACCGCGGCCCCGCCGACGTGCCGCGCGCGGCGCTCACCTTCGACGACGGCCCGGGGCCCTCGACCCCCCACGTGCTCGACGCCCTGGCGGCCGAGGGCGTGCGGGCCACCTTCTTCGTGCTGGGGCGCCAGGTGGAGCGCCACCCCGGGCTCGTGCGCCGGATGGTCGAGGAGGGCCACGAGGTCGCCAGCCACGGGTACGACCACGGCATCCTCATCTGGCGCGGGGCCCGGCACGTGGCCGAGCAGCTCGCGCGCACCGAGCGGGCGGTGGCGCGGGCGGCCGGGCCCGACGCGATGAGCCGCCTGTTCCGCGCGCCCCACGGCTTCCGCGGGCCGGCCACCGCGCTCGGCTGCCGCCGCGCCGGCTACCGGCCGGCCGCCTGGACGCGCGGCGTCTTCGACTCGGCCGAGCCGGGCGCCGCGGCAATCGCCCGCCGCGTGGAGCGCGCGCTCGAGCCGGGCGCCGTGATCCTGCTCCACGACGCCGACGGCTGGGCGCCCGGACGGCCGCGCCAGCAGACCGCCGACGCGCTGCCCGAGATCTGCCGCGCCGCGCGCGAGCGCGGCCTGGAGCTCGTGCCCATGGGCCGCCTCGTGGCCGCCGCGTGACCACGCGCGCCGGAGCGGCGCGCCGCTCGCCCCTGCGGCGCTGGGGGCTGCCGGCGCTGCGCGTCGCGGTGATCGTGGCGGTCGGCGCGCTGGCGGTCTGGAAGCTCGACCTCGGCGAGGTCCACGACGCGTTCAAGATCACGTCGTGGGCGCTGCTCGCCGTGGCGGTGGCCGCCAACTTCGCCTCCGTCGCGTTCAAGGGCCTCGCCTGGAAGGGGGTCGTGGACGCGCTCCCCGGGCGGCGGCAGCGGACCCGCTACGTCGACGTGATCCCGCCGCTGTTCATCGGCTTCCTCTTCAACACCGTGCTCGCCGCGCGGGTGGGCGAGCTCGTGAAGGCCATGCTGCTGCGCCGGCGGATGGCGCGGCGCGGCCCCCGCCCGCCGACGACCACCCTGCTCGGCACGGTGGTGGCCGAGAACCTCGTCAGCACGATCACCTGGGTCGGGCTCGTGGTGGGGATCGGGCTGTTCATGCCGTTGCCCTCGTACGCCTGGTTCGCCTCGGTGGGGCTCGGCGCCGCCTGCCTGGCGATCGTGCTGGTGGCGACCCTCTCCGGTCCCGGGCGGCAGCTGCCGCCCTGGCTCGACACCGGGCCGCTGTGGGCGCGGGCGCGACGGGCGATGGAGCGGTTCTGGGTGGGGGTGCGCGAGAGCCACCTGGGCCTGCGCGAGCCGCGTCAGCTCGCGACCGTCGTCGGCGCGAGCCTGCTCAGCTGGCTCGCCCAGTGGGCCGGCATCTACTTCACGCTGATGGCCTTCGGCCTGGACGAGGTCGGATGGGGCGGCGCGGGCCTGCTGCTCGTGACCATCACGCTGGCCCAGGCGTTCCCGGTGCTGCCGGGCAACCTGCTCGTCTTCCAGGCCGCCGCGGTGGTGCCGTTGACGGCCTCCTACGGCGTCCACGCCGCCGAGGCGCTCGCGTTCTCGGTGGTCCTGCAGGCGACCGAGGCCGTGGTCGGCGTGGCGGTCGGGTTCCTCTTCCTGGTCGCCGAGGGCGTCGGCTTCGGCCAGCTGCGACGCGAGGCCGAGGCGGAGGACCGTCGCGAGCAACGGGCCGAGGCCGCGCGCGCCGACCCGCTCGCCCGCAGCTAGCGCCCGCCCGGCTCCCCGAGCCGCTCCCACATCGCCGCCATCGCGGCGAGCTCGTCGTCGTCGAAGCGCGACAGGAACGCCGCGCGCACGCCGCGCAGGTGCGCCGCCCGTGCGTCACGCAGGCGCTCGCGGCCGGCCGCCGTGAGGACGACCTCGGCGCCCCGCCCGTCCTCCTCGCACGCCGCGCGCTCGACCAGGCCCTCGCGGGCGAGGCGGTCGACCATGCGGCTCGCGCCGCTCACGCTGAGCAGCGTCGCCGACCCCAGCTCCGACACGCGCATGCGGTGGCGCGGCGCGTCGCCCACGAGCATCAGCGCCTCGTAGTCGGTCAGCGACAGCCCGTGCCGCGCGCGCAGGTCGGCGTCGAGCCGGCGCACCACGTCGGCGTGGGCCCGGAGCATGCCGCGCCAGGCCGCCAGCTCGAGCGGCGCGAGCCGCTCGCCGTCCCGGCCCCGGTTGACGGCCGCGGCGCGCCCCTCTAGCGTTTGCTTGCGCATGCAAGTAGTTTACCAGGCGGGCGGATCGGCCGCACGCCGCGCGACGCGGAGGCACGACGATGGCCAGGGACGACGAGGGCGACCGGCTCGAGCGCGGCCGGCGGCTGGCGGAGCTGCACATGGGCGAGGGCACCGTCGATCGCTGGCGCAGCGTCTCGCCGGACCTCGAGGAGATGACCTCGGCGTTCGCGTTCGCCGACCTCTGGGGCCGGCCGGGGCTGTCCCGCCGTGACCGCTCGATCGTGGCGATGGCGATCACGGCGACGCTGCGCGCCCACACGCAGCTCGGCTGGCACGTGCGCGGCGCGCTCGGGGCCGGCGTCACGCCCGACGAGGTGCGCGAGGTGCTGATCGCCGTCTCGGGCCTCGCGGGCTTCCCCGCCGCGTGGTCGGCCCTCGAGACGGCGGAGCCGATCCTCGCCGAGGCGGAGGCCGCGCCGGGCGCATGACCCGCGGCCGCCGGCCGCGGTATCCGCGGCTTCACCGGCGCTTCACAGGATCGTCACGGCACGGGCGCGAGTCTGCCTGGGGAGGCGAGCGCGCGACGGAGACCGCGATGGAGATCCTGATCGTCGAGGACGACGAGAGCACCGCGGAGGCGATGGCGTTCCACATGCGGGCGGCGGGCTTCGCGCCCACGATCGCCCCCGACGGGCTGCAGGCGCTGCGCGCCCTGCGCGGCGGGCCGCCGGACGCGATCGTGCTCGACCTGATGCTGCCGGGCGTGGACGGCTGGCACCTCATCCGCCAGGCGCGCGAGTGGTCGCCGCGGCTGCCGATCATCGTGGTCAGCGCCCGGACCAACGAGCACGACCGCGTCGAGGTGCTCTCCATGGGCGCCGACGACGTCATGGGCAAGCCGTTCTCCATGCGCGAGCTGATCGCCCGCGTGGGCGCGGCCCTGCGGCGCAACGCCGCCGAGCGGGAGCGCGGCGAGCGGCCGCCGGTGCGCGAGGGCGACCTGGTGATCGACCCCGAGCGCATGACCGTGGCCGTGGCCGGGCGGCCCGCCGAGCTGACGCCGCTCGAGTTCAGGCTGCTCTGGACCCTCGTGGAGGGTCGCGAGCGCGCGATGTCCCGCGACGAGATCTTCCGGCGCGTGTGGGGCGGCGAGCGGGCGCACGGCGACCGCTCGGTCGACGTGCTCGTGCGGCGCCTGCGGCGAAAGGTCGACGAGTCCGGCGGCGGCTACACCTACGTGCAGACCTTCCACCGGGTGGGCTACCGCTTCCTGCCCACCCCGCGCCGGCTGCCGGCACCCGCGGGCGCGGGCCCGGTGCCGGCGGGCTAGGCGGAGTCCCGCAGCGCCTGCGCCTCGGGCAGCGCCTCCAGCTTCTTGAGGGTGTTGTTCTCGATCTGGCGGATGCGCTCGCGGGTGACGCCGAAGGCCCGGCCGACCTCCTCGAGCGTGCGCGGCTGCTCGCCCTGCAGGCCGAAGCGCAGCTCGATGACCTTCCGCTCGCGGTCGGGCAGCGCGTCGAGCGCCCGCAGGATGTCGGTGCGGCGCAGGTTGACCGAGGCCTCGTCGAACGGCGACGCGGCGGCCTCGTCCTCGACGAAGTCGCCGAGCTCCGACTCCTCCTCCTCGCCGATCGGCTTCTCGAGGCTCACCGGCAGCTGCGCCATGCGGAGGATCTCGCGCACCTCGTCGGGGCTCATCCGCAGCTCCTCGGCGATCTCCTCGGCCCGCGGCTCGCGCCCCAGCCGCTGGACGAGCTGGCGCTCGAGGTGCACGACCTTGTTGAGCTTCTCCACCATGTGGACCGGGATGCGGATCGTGCGCGCCTTGTCGGCGATCGCCCGCGTGACCGCCTGGCGGATCCACCAGGTGGCGTAGGTCGAGAACTTGAAGCCGCGCCGGTAGTCGAACTTCTCGACGGCCCGGATGAGGCCGAGGCTGCCCTCCTGGATGAGGTCGAGGAACGAGAGCCCGCGGCCGAGGTAGCCCTTCGCGATCGAGACCACGAGGCGCAGGTTGGCCTCGACCATGGCCGCCTTCGCCGACATGTCGCCGCGCTCGATGCGCTTGGCGAGCGCCACCTCCTCGGCGGCCGTCAGCAGCGGCACCCGGCCGATCTCGCGCAGGTAGAGCCGCAGGCTGTCGAGGCTGGGCTCGACGCTGAGGTCGAGCTCGGCCGCCCGGTCCGCGGGCCGGGCGGTGCCGCGCCCGGCCACCTCGCCGTCGCGGTCCAGCACCTCCACACCGATCTCGACGAGGTGCGAGTGGAACTGCTCGACCTGCTCCTTGGTCACCTCGGCGTCCTGCAGCGCCGTGAGGATCTCGTCGTAGGTGAGGTAGCCCTTCTCGCGGCCGTCGGACGCCAGCGCCCGCATCTCCTCGACGTCCGGCAGCGCGATCTCGACGGCACGGCGGGCGGGGGCAGACGTCATTCTCGCGGTCCTTCCTCAGGGGGCGGACGGAGTCACGCGCAGCATACCGATGCGCCCGGCGGCCCCGGCCGGACGAGTGCGGCACAATCACCGGGTGCCCCGGACGGCCGGACGCACGCGACGAGGGGAGCGAACCGCATGAGCACGACCCGGCACGGCGCCGTCGAGGATCTGCAGGAGGCGCGGCCGAGCGCCGCGATCGGCCTGACCCGCGCGGGCGTGACGCACTCCGCGAAGGCGATCCGCATCCGCCACGACGGCGACGAGCGGCTCTTCCACGCCGAGATCGCGTGCTTCTCGGACCTGCGCCCGGAGCAGAAGGGCGTGCACATGTCGCGCTTCGAGGAGACGGTCAACGAGGCGATCGACGAGGTGGTGCTCGGCGAGGCGCTGCGCATCGAGGTGCTCGCCGAGCACATCGCCCAGCGCGTGGTGGAGCGCCAGCGCGCCCGCCGCAGCGAGATCACCATCCGCGCCTCCTACCCGGTCGAGAAGCTCACCCCCGTGACCGGCATCGCCACCCAGGAGATGTACGGGCTCATCGGCGTGGCGGCCGCCGGACCGTCCTGGAGCCGCCGCCTCGTGGGCGTGACCGCCCAGGGCATGAACGCCTGCCCCTGCGCCCAGGGCCTGCTGCGCGGCCAGGCCGCCGACGACCTGCGCGCCGACGGCTTCAGCGACGAGGAGATCGACCGCATCGTGCGGCTGGTGCCGATCGCGACCCACAACCAGCGCGCGCGCGGCACGCTCTACCTCGGGACCCCCTCGGGCGAGGGCATCGACGCCGACGCCCTGCTCGAGATCGTCCTCGACGGCATGTCGTCGGAGATCTACGAGCTCATGAAGCGGCCCGACGAGCAGTTCGTCGTCGATCGCGCGCACCGGCGGCCGCGGTTCGTGGAGGACTCGGTGCGGGAGATGATCGCCGGCACCCTCGAGCGCCTGCCGTCGCTCCCGGACGACGCGTTCGTGCTCGCCCACCAGGCGAACTTCGAGACCATCCACACCCACGACGTCGAGGCCGAGCGCCACGGCCTCGTCGGCGAGATCCGCGCGGAGCTCTCAGGCACCGCCGGGCGGGCGCGGCACCTGTCCATGACCGAGTGGCTCGACGGGGCCGCCTGAGCCCGGGTCCGGCTAGACCCGGGCGCGCACGGCCGCGGCCAGCCGCCCCAGGGCCCAGGCGGGGTCGCGCAGCGGCGGGTCGAGCAGCTCGCCGGGGGCCACCGCGGCGCGCGCGATGCGCGCCGCGACCGCCCGCGGCGACTCGTCGATGCGCCCGGCGCGGGCGTCGCGCAGGGCCGCGCACTCGCCCTGCAGCGGCACGTAGGTCACCGGGCGCAGCGCGGCGGGGTCGGGCGGGGTGAACCGGCCGAGCGCCGCGTCGACGCCGAGGGCCGGCTGGTCGAAGCCGGCGGCCACGGCGGCCCCGACCGAGGCGGCCAGGCGCAGGTTGACGTCGTGGAACCACCAGCGACCGCCGCGCTCGAGCAGGTTCATGCAGCACGGCCCCACGTAGCCCGCGACGTCGAGCAGGCGGCGCGCGGCGGCCTCCAGCCCCGGCGGCGCCGGCACCACGCGCGACACGGAGCTCGTGCCGACGACGCGCGGGTACGTCGTGGCGACCCTCGCCGCCACCATCGCGAAGGCGCCGGCCGCGTCGCGCACGCAGTGCAGCACCCACGCCTGGCCCACGATCTGCTCCTGCACCACCGCGTCGAGGCCCGAGCGGCGCAGGTGCGCGACGGCGGCGTCCCGCTCGGCGGCCGTGGGGACCGCGACGACCGGGGCGCGGACGGCGTCCGAGATCGACGTGCGCGGCTTGACGATCGACGGCAGGGGCGGCCAGGCCCCCCTCGGCCCCTCGGCCGTGACCTCGACGCTCGCCGGGTGGTCCACGCCGGCGGCCGCCGCGGTCGCCGCCAGCTCGAGCTTGTCGCACAGCATGCGGTACTGGCGCGCGTCCGGGCCGGCCACGACGGCGCCCCCGAGCGGAGGCTCGCGCTCGGCCAGCAGCCGGACGACGTCCTCGTCGAGCGGGAGCACCGCGTCGACGCCCTCCGCCGCGCACGTGGCGGACAGCCAGCCAAGGAAGGCGGCGGGCTCGCGCTGCGGCGATGGGTAGCGGCGCGGCCGCGGGCACGCGGCGGAGCGGCCGCCGGGGGCGCCGGCCGGGTGCGCCGCGATGACGCGGTGCCCCGCGGCGCGCAGCGATCGCAGCGCCCAGGGGCCCGGGCGGTGACCGCACCAGACGACGAGCACCACGGCCGGCGCGCCGCGCTCGCGGCGCCGCGGCGGGGCGTGGGCCTCTCGGACGAGCATCGCGGTGGGCATGGCGCACCCATCGGCACGCGCAGGGGGACGGGTCGAGCGTCGGGGCGCACGGTGGTCAGGCGCTCGTCAGGTCGGCGGGCCGGTAGCCTGCGGGCGTGAACCAGGTCGTCGTCACCGCCGTCGGCGCCGACCGGCCCGGCATCGTGGCCGCCCTCACCGGCGCGCTGCTGGAGGTCGGCGGCAACCTCGAGGAGACCCGCGCCGCGCTGCTGCGCGGCTCGTTCGCGACCGTGCTCGCCGTCGCGGTGCCCGACGGTGTGGGCGCCGCCGAGGTCGAGGCCGCGCTGCGCCCGGTGGCCGAGGAGCTCGGCCTCGGCATGTGGGTGGGCCCGGCTGCCGACCGGCCCGCGGGCCCGACCCCCGCCCGCGCCGTGCTGTCCGTCTACGGCGCCGACCACCCGGGCATCGTCCACGGCATGGCGGTCGCCCTCGCCACCCACGGGGCGAACATCGTCGACCTCACCGCCCGCGTGGTGGGCGACCCGCCGCTCTACGTGCTCGGCATCGAGTTCGAGCACGAGGCCGGCGCCCCCCTCGACGGGCTGCGCCGCGCGCTGCGGCGGGTCGCGGAGTCGCACGGCGTGGAGATGAGCATCGAGCACGAGGGCGACGAGGTCCTCTAGTGCCCCGCGCCGCGAGTGGTGCGCGCGCCCGCGTCGCGGGGCGGGCGGCGTGATCCGCGAGGTCCTGCGCTACCCCGACCGCCGGCTCAAGGAGCGCTGCGCCCCCGTCGGCGATCCCGGCCCCGCGGCCCTGCGCCTGGCCGGGGACCTGGTGGAGACGGCGCGGTCGTTCCCGCGCACCGTCGGCATCGCCGCGCCCCAGATCGGCGAGATGTGGCGGATGGCCTGGGTCGACTGCACCGGCCACCGCAAGGCGCCCGACGCCCAGGGGCCGCTGTGGCTCATCGACCCGGTCGTGCTCGAGGCCGACGGCGAGGAGATCGGCCGCGAGGGGTGCCTGTCGCTGCCCGACATCACGGCCAACGTGCGCCGCGCGACCCGGGTGACCGTGGAGGCCACCGGCCTCGACGGGGCGCGGCGGCGCATCGAGTCGGCCGGCTTCGAGGCCCGGGCGATCCTCCACGAGATCGACCACCTCGACGGCGTGCTGATCCTCGACCGGGTGGCCTCGCTGACGCTGGACGTCTTCCCGCGGCGGCGCTGACGCCGGTAGGCTCGCCGCATGATCACCGCACGACGCATCGGATGGCTCTGCGCGGCGGCGGCGAGCGCGGGCCTCGCCCTCCCCGCCGCGGGCGCCGCGGCGCTGATCGTGCCGCAGCACGGCATCGCCGGCGCGAAGATCGGCCAGACCGAGGAGCGCGTCCGCGACGTGCTCGGTGCGCCGGTGCGGACCGTGCACGACACCACCATCTTCGGCCCGCGCACGCGGCTGCTCTACCGCGGGCTCACCGTGACGCTGCAGGGCGCGCGCCGCGTGACCTCGGTGTCGACCCGCTCGCCGGCGCACCGCACCCGCGGGGGCGTGGGCGTGGGCTCGACGGAGGCCCGTGCGCGCAGCACGATCCGGGGCCTCACCTGCCGGTCGCTCGGCGGCGTCCGCTCGTGCGTGCTGGGGGCCGAGGAGCCGGGCCGGCGCGTCACGCTGCTGCGGGTGCGCGACGGCGTCGTGCGTCAGGTCGTCATCGGGATCGTGATCGACTGACCCCGGCGCGGCGCGGCGCGGCCGCGCCGCGCCCTACCGGCGCTTGGAGTAGACGTCCCCCTCGCCGCCGCCGCGCACGGCGTGCACCGGGTGGCCGGCCGCCTCCCACTGGTAGTACGAGCAGGCCGGGCCGAACGCCGGCTCGTAGACCTCGGGCCGGGGGTTGCGGCCGGCGTCGCGGGCGGCCGCCGCGTGGCGCAGCAGGCTGGGGTCGTCGATCTCGGGCCACACGATCACCAGGTGCGCCGCGGTGAGGAACTGGGCGACGAAGGTGCACCCCTCGGCCGGGCAGGGCCACGGGTCGGTGCGGACGCAGTACCAGCCGCTGTAGTCCTCACCGGAGTCGTCGGTCCACAGCTCCTCCTCCTGGTCGACCTCCTGGTCGACGTCGGGGATGGGCGGCGCGACCATCGGCTCGTCGAGGCCAATGCCGGGGCGGGACGGGTCAGCGGGCATCGGGCCTCCTCGCGGCCTCGGGGACGGGTGCGACGGCGCGGCCGTCCATCCAGGCCGCCGCGCCGTCGGCGCGCACGGCCTGCTTCCAGATGGGCGCCCGCGCCTTGAGCTCGTCGATGACGTGGCGGCATGCCGCGAACGCCGCCGGCCGGTGGCCGGCCGAGGCCGCCACCGCGACGCTCGGCTCGCCCACGGCCACCGCGCCGACGCGGTGCAGCACGGCGACCTTCGCGCCGTAGGCCTCGCGGGCCTCCTCGGCGATCGCCTGCATCTCGGCCAGGGCGAGCTCCTCGTAGGCCTCGTAGAACAGCTCGGCCACCTCGCGCTCGCCCGCCTCGCGGCGGGTGGTGCCCACGAACAGCGCGGTGCCGCCGTGGTCCGGGTCGGCGACCGCGGCGAGGACCGCCGCGGGGTCGATGGGCCCCTCGTTGAGCCCGATCATCCGCCCGACACCGGCAGCACCAGCGCCACCTCGTCGCCCTCGCGCAGGGGGGCGCCGGGCAGGGTCCACACGTGGTTCAGCGCGTAGCGCAGCCCCTCGGGCGGCGCGCCCGCGCGCAGGGCGTCGGGCAGGTGGCTCCACACCGCCCCGACGGGGGTGGCCGGCGGCAGGCGCATGTCGAGCGAGCCGGTGCCGGCGGCCTCGCGCAGCGAGGCGAACAGGCGGACGGTGACCCGGATCTCGGCCATCGCCGGATGATACCCGCGGCGGGGCCGACCCCCCCGTTCGTCTAGTGGCCCGCCGATCGTCGGTTCTCATAGGTTCGCCCAATGCCGACACGCAGAACCATCCTCCCCCTCCTCGCCGTCGCGGCCTCCGCGGCCGCCGCCCTGCCGATCATCGGCTTCGGTGCCCCCAACAGCGGGATGCCGGATCTGCGCTCCGATCCGCCGCGCAACGCGTACCTCGAGGCCAACGGCGGCCGGCTGCTGCTGCGCTTCGACGGCTACGTGACCAACGTCGGCACCGGCCCGCTCGACATCACCGGCGACCCGAGCGTCGGCGGCGGCATGAAGCAGCGCACCTGGGACGGCTCCACCTGGACGGAGGTCGGCGCGCCGCGGGTGACCTACGAGACCGCCGACGGTCACGACCACTTCCACCTGATGAACGCGATGTACTACTCGCTGGTGCGGGCGGACAGCACCGTCGAGGTCGCCCCGGGGCAGAAGGTCGGCTTCTGCCTGTACGACATCGAGTGGACGCCGAGCAGCGCCCCGGTGCGCGACGAGCAGGCGTACTCGCCCCAGGCGTTCTGCCAGCAGGGCAAGCCGTGGGCCACCGAGCTGTCCATGGGCGTGTCCGCCGGATGGCGCGACGTCTACGACGCCGGACTCACCTTCCAGTGGGTCGACGTCTCCCGCACGGCGCCCGGCCCGTACCGCCTGTCGGCGGTCTCCGACCCGAACAACGTGATCCGCGAGTCGAACGAGGGCAACAACGGCTCGGCCTACACGGCGTTCACGATCCCCGGCCACGTCGCGCAGCCGGTCGGGCCCGTGCAGGTGCCGGGCGGCTCGTCGGCGCGGCCGATCACGCTCGCCGCCCTCACCCACGGCGGCGGCGCGGCCGGCGCCAGGCGGTTCCGGGTCGCGTCGGCCCCCGCCCACGGCACGCTCAACGTGGCGGTGGGGCAGGAGATCACCGGCGGCCAGGTGCTGTACACGCCGGACCCGCGCTACTCGGGGCCCGACTCCTTCACCTTCACGGCGCACAGCGGCAGCGGCGAGGTCGCCGGGTTCCCCCGCAACCCGGCGACGGCGCCCGTGACGATCCAGGTCGGGCAGCGCACCGCGCCGACCCTGCAGATCTCCGGCGCGCCGGCGTCCATGGTGGCGGGCACCTCGGTCCAGCTCGGCGCCGTCCTGTCCCCCGCGGGCGCAGTCACCTGGAGCGCGAGCGCCGGCGCGATCTCGCCCGGCGGGCTCTACGTGGCCCCGGCCACGCCGCCGGCCGGGGGCACGGCGACGATCCGCGCCACGAGCGCCGACGACCCGTCCGTCTCCGCGCAGGTCCAGATCGCAATCGCGCCGGTGCCGCCGAAGGTCGGCGCGCCGGGGCTGCCCACCGGCGGGGCGGCCGTGGCCGGCGGCAACGGCCTGCTCGTGCGGCCGTCGGTCACGCGCCGCGGCCGCATCATCGCCGTGCGCACGACCGCCCGGGTCGACGGGCGCCTGGTCGTCAGCGCCATCCGCAACGGCCGCGCCGTGGCGCGGTGCAGGGTGGGCGCGAGGGCCGGGCGCAGGGTGGCCTGCAAGCTGGTGCTGCCGCGCCGCCTCGCCCGCAGCACGGTCCGCGTCGCCGTCGGCCTCAAGGGCACCGGCGGCCGGCGCGCGTCCGTCCGACTGCTCGCGCGGCCCCGCGCCTAGCGGGCCGCGGCCGGACGTCGCGGAGAACCCCCCGAGCGACCAGGTTTACGAAACCGTGGCGGGACATACGCTCGCCCCCCGGCGGGGTGAGCGCCCCGCCCCCCACCGGCCCCGGAGGAAGCACCCATGCGCATCGCGCGCCGGCTCGTCCCATCGCTGATCCTGCTGCTCGTCCTGGCGGGGACGGCGGTCGGCGCGCCGCGCTCGGGCACGCTCCTCGACCCCGCCGGCGACGTCGGCTCGGCGGATGGCTACTCCCGGCCGGATGCGGCACAGCTCACCATCGCGCACGACCCCGACACCGGGCGGCTCACCACCCAGGTGCGGTTCCACCAGCCCGTCCCGGTCGTCCAGAACGGCCGCCACACGGAGTTCGTCGTCGTGCTCAACACGGGCTCGGCATCCGCCGCCGGCTACTGCGACTGGGGCAGGGGCAGCGACCTCGAGGTCCGCATCGAAGTGGTGCGCGGCCCGTCCGGCGACAGCGTCCGCCAGGTCACCACGAACCGCCTGCCGCGCACCGACTACGACGACCGGGGGGTCGGGTTCTTCAACCTCGCCGGCGACCTGCTGACGGTGACCGTCGAGCGACCCGAGCTCGCCGGGCGGCTGGTGACCTGCGTGTCGCCCACCCGGGTCACGTACGGGGCGCTCCCGGGGGCGGACGAGATCGCCGGCTTCTTCTTCGATGGCTTCCAGCCGCCGCCGCCGGCCCCCGACGAGGTCCGGCCCAGCGTCCGCTGGAGCGCCCCGGCGGGCGGCGCGGTCATCTCCGGCGTCTACAGCGAGGTGGCCTCCAACGGCGCGAAGCGATGCGAGGTCGTCGCGTCGGACAACGTGCGGGTCAACCGCGTCGAGATCTTCGTCGACGACGTGCTCCACGAGATCCAGCGCTTCGCGCCCTGGGGCTGCGAGCTCGACACGCGCAAACTCACCGAGGGTCAGCACACCCTCCGTGCGGAGGCCTTCGACGAGGCCAACAACCGCGCGGTCGCCTCGATCACGGTCACGGTCCGCAACACCGGGGCGCCGCCGCCCCCGCCTCCGCCGCCCGTCGAGATCCCGATCGACATCGTCCCCGTTACGCCCCGTGACCCGGCGCCCACGCCGGCCGTGCCGGCCGTGCCGGTGACCGGCGCGCCGCCCGCCCCGCCCGTCGTGCCGGTCATCTCGTCGCGGCTCGAGCCGTTCGTGCGCTGCCGCGTGGTGCGCTCGATGGTTCGCTGGTGCCGCGTCAAGCCGGGGGCCTTCCTCAGCGTCCGGGTGACCGGCGGCGACGGCCGCCTGCGCAAGGACGTGAGCGGCCGGGTGCGGGTGCAGATCACGTGCAGCCCCCGGCGCGCGTGCGCCGACGGCCGCACGATCCGCCTCCGCACCGCCGCGCCGAAGCTCAAGACGCTGCTCGGCCGGCGGCCGCTCGCTGTCGGCACCCGCATCGACTTCCGCATCACGCGCCCCGGCGCGATCGGCAGCTATCACCGTCTCAAGATCACGCGCAACGGCCCGGCCACGAAGACGTGCGAGCTCGTCGGCACCAGGATCCGGGCGTGCGGCTGACGCCGGCGGCCCGCCTGCCGCTCGCCGTGGCGGCCGCCGCGATCGTCGCGTTCGGGGCCGCCTTCGCGGCGGGCCGCGCGACGCGGGACGACGCGCCCGCGCCCGTCGCGGCGCCCGGCCCGGCCGCCGCGGCCGCGGTGGTGGCGCGGCCCGCCCAGCGGATCGCCGCGGTCGAGCCGCTCGGGCGCCTGCCCGCCATGCGCACCACGCCCGAGCCCGAGCCCGCGCCGCCCGCCCCCGCGCCCGCCGCGCCCGGGCCGAGCGCGCCGGCGCCCACCCCGGCACCGGCCCCCGCGCCCACCCCGGCACCGGCCCCCGCCCCCACCCCGGCGCCCGCCCCGGACGACGGCTTCGAGGACTTCCGCTGACCGCACACCACCCCACCCCATCCCCGTTCGCGCCGCTCGGGCGGGCGGCAGCATCGCCAGGAGGATGCGCCACATGTGGCTGAGGATTCACACCGCCGACGGCGAGGAGCGCGACGTCCGGGTGACCGGCGAGCGCTTCCTGATCGGCCGCGACGAGGACTGCGACCTCGTCCTCGACGACCCGCTCGTCTCCCGGCAGCACGCCGCGCTGACCCCACTCGAGGACGGGCGCGCCGAGCTGGAGGATCTCGGGTCGTCGAACGGCACCCGGGTCGACGGCCGCATCCTCCACGCGCCGGTCGTGCTCGAGGGCGGCGAGGCGGTCCTCATCGGCGAGACGGAGATCGTCACCTCCCGCACCGGGCCCGCGGCCGGCACCGTGGTGCAGGTCGGTGCGGCGGCGGGCCGGGTGGTGGAGCCGCGTCCCGACGACCCCGACGATGGCCCGTCCCGCGCCCCCGGCGGGCTGCTCGCGGGCATCGCCGGCGGCGTGGTCGCCCTGACGGGCCTCGCGATCCTCGGCCTCTGGCTGGGCGGGGTGATCTGGGACGACGGCGCCCTGGCCGACGTGGTCGAGGACGCGCGCCCCTCCGTGGTGGTCGTGAACGCTGCCGACGGCGCCGGGCACGCCGCCACCGGCTCGGGCTGGGTGCTCGACGCCGAGCGCGGCCTCGTGGTGACCAACAACCACGTCGTGAACGCGGGCACGCTCTACACCGTGTCGGTGGCCTCCGGCGAGCCCGCGGAGGGCGCCGAGGACACCCCCCTCGAGGAGCGTGACGCCGAGCTGGTCGGCGCGGCCGTGTGCGAGGACCTGGCCGTGCTGCGGATCGCGCCCGAGGGGCTGCGCACGCTGCCGATGTCGAGCCAGTCCGAGCTGCGCCAGGGCGACCGGGTCACGGCGCTCGGCTTCCCGGGCACCGAGTCGGACCGCATCGACTACGTGCAGACCACCGGCACCGTCTCGGACGTGCGCACCTCGTTCTCCAACGACCAGCTCCGATTCGACGTGCCAGACCTGCCGAACCTGATCCTCACCGACACGACCTTCAACCGCGGCAACTCGGGCGGCCCGCTGGTGAACGCCGACGGCGAACTGGTCGGCGTGGCCACCGGTGCGCGCGGCTCGCAGAACTACGCGATCGGGGTCGACCACGTGAAGCAGATCGTCGCCCAGCTGCGGCGCGGCGTCTCCATCGGCTGGACCGGCCTCGGCCTCGAGTTCGTGCCCGGCCAGCAGGGCGCGATCGTCACCGACGTGGTGCCCGGCACGCCGGCCGCGGCGGCGGGCGTGGAGGCGCCGATGCTGCTGACCGCCATCGAGCGGCCCGGCCAGGACCCCGAACCCATCGAGGCGCGCCTCGCGGACTACTGTGACGCGATCGGCGACGTGGAGCGGCGCGAGACGTTCATCGCCCGGATGCTCCCCATGGAGGAGACGCCGGACGGGGACTACGCGCTGACCGGCGGCCCGGCCGAGCGGGTCCGGCTGTCGCTGAAGTGACCGGGGCGCGCGGGACCGCGGCGCGGCGGCGGCGATAGCGGTGCCGCCGCGCCTGCGCCGCGGCGCCCCCCGGCGGGTGACGCTGGGGAGCGCCCTCGTCGGCCGGTACGAGCTGCGCGAGCTGCTCGGCGACGGCGCGATGGGCAGCGTCTACCGGGCCTTCGACCGCGAGCTCCACCGCGAGGTCGCGGTCAAGTCGCTGCTGCCCGAGCTGGCGGGCGACCCCGTGTTCGTCGAGCGATTCGAGCGGGAGGCGCGCGCCCTCGCCCGCCTGCGCCACCCCAATATCATCGGGCTGTACGACATGGTGCGCCCGCCGGACGGCGGCCTGTTCCTGATCCTGGAGCTCGTGCGCGGCCGGTCGCTGCAGGCCGTGCTGGACCGGGAGGCCCCGCTGCCCTGGGCGCGGTGCGCGCGGATCGGCATCGAGGTCTGCAGCGCGCTGGCGGCGGCGCACGACGCGGGCGTCGTGCACCGCGACATCAAGCCCGCCAACGTGCTGATGGAGGAGGACGGCACCGCCCGGGTCGCCGACTTCGGCATCGCGCACCTCGCCGGCGCGGCCGGGACGACCCGCGCCGGGCTGATGCTCGGCACCCCCGAGTACATCTCGCCCGAGCAGGCCGAGGGGCGCCCCGCGACCGGGCGGGCCGACCTCTACAGCCTGTGCGTCGTGCTGTTCGAGGCCAGCACCGGGCGGCTGCCGTACACCTCGGACGAGGGCGTGCGCGCCATCGCGATGCAGCACATCGCCGCCCCCGTCCCCGACTCCCTCCGCCTGGCGCCGGCCCTGCCCGCCGAGGCCGCGGCGATCATCGAGCGCGGCATGCGGAAGGACCCGGCGGACCGCTTCGCGGACGCCGCAGAGCTGGCCGCCGCGCTGTCGGCGACCCGCGACCTGCCCCCGCGGCGGCCGCCGCGCCGGACGGCGGCGCCCACGGTCATCGCGCCCGCCGAGGGGCCGGAGGAGCCGGCCGAGCCGGAGCCCGTCGCCGATCCGGAGCCGGTCGCGGAGCGGGATCCGGTCGCGGACCCTCGGGCCGTCTCGGAGCCGGCGGCCGTCGCCGGACCCCCGGCGCCCCCGCCGCGCCGCGAGCCGGCCCCGCCGCCGCTCGTCTGGGACGGGCCCCCCGCGACGGTGATGGCGCCCGCCGGCGACGACCCCGCTGGGCGCCCGCAGCGCCGCCGGCGCGTGGCGGCGCTGCTCGCCGCCGCGGTCATCGTGGCGGCCGCCGCCGCGGGCGGGTTCCTCGCGGGCGGGTCCGGCGGCGGCGACCCGCCGCCCGCCCCGGGCGCCCGGGCCGTGGAGGCCGACCGGGTGTCGACCGAGCTGCCGGGCGACTGGGCGCCGGCGGCGGCCGGGATCCCCGGCGTCGCGCTCGCCGGCGGCGCGGCCTACGCGCCCCCCGACGGCTCCGGCGTCATCGCGGTCGGCCGCTCGGGGGGGCGCGGCGCCACGCTGCTGCCGCCGGCGCTGCTCAGGCGGCTGCCCGCGCAGCCGCGGGGCGAGGCGGTCGACCTGGGCGGCATCCGGGCGCTGCGCCATCGCGGCCTTGACGCCGACGGAGTCGCCGGCGAGCTCACCGTCTACGCCGTCCCCACCGACGACGGCGTCGCGACGCTCGCGTGCCACGCCTCGCCCGCCGACGCCGGCGCCGTCGCGGCCGCCTGCGACGCCGCGGCGGCCGCGCTCGACCCGGGCGACGGGCACGTCTACGCGCTCGACCCCGCCCCCTCGTACGCGCGGGCGGTCGGCGAGGCGATGAGGCTTCTGCGCCGGGCGCGCGCCGGCGGCCTCGCCAACCTGCGCGGCGCCCGCCTGCCGGGCCCCCAGGCGGCCGCCGCGGACGGCGTGGCGCGCGCCCACGCCGCCGCGGCGCGCGCGCTGCGCGCGGTGGACCCCGGCCCCTCGCGCGAGGCCGCCCACCGCCGGCTGGTGGACGCCGTGGCCGGCGGCGGCGACGCGTTCACGAGGCTTGCCGCGGCCGCGCGCGCCGAGCGCGGGGCCGGGTTCGACGGGGCGCGCCGGGAGGTCGCCCGCGCCGACGCACGGCTGCAGGCGGCCCTGCGCGCGCTTGCGGCGCTCGGATACGACATCCGCTGAGCGCCGGGGGCGCCCGCTCACAGAATCCGTACCACCCGTCGCGCGCGAACAGTCGAGGGCCGGCCCGCCCGAACGGCCGGTTGGAGGGGCGCCGGGCGCTTCCTAGGGTCGCCGCATGACCCCTTCCGCAGATCCCCGCCACGCCGCCCGGCGCCCGCGCCGGCGCGCGGTCCTCGGGCTGCTCGGCTCCGCCGGGCTGGCCGCGGCTGCGCTCGCCGTCGCCGCCGCGACCGTGACCAGCGCCCCGAACCTGCCCGACCTGATCTCCGAGCCGCCCGGCGACCCGACGACCCACGTCTACGTCGATCGGGACGGCGAGCGGCTCCTGATGCGCTTCGACGGGTACGTCACCAACCGGCCCGGCGCGCCGGCGGAGCTCGAGATCTTCGCCGACCAGCCCGACGCCCAGGGCGCCATGCGCGTCGTGCGGCAGCGGGTGGGGCCGGACGACGCGGTCGTCACCCACCCCTCCGGGCGCAGGCCGGTCGTGATCTTCGAGGTGGCCGACGGCCACCGCCACTACCACCTGAAGAACGCCGGCGAGTACAGCCTCTGGACGCCCGACGGCCGGCAGCAGGTCGCGCTCGCCCAGAAGACCGAGGTCGGGTTCTGCCTCGAGGACTCGAAGTACCTCGGCGGCGGCCTGGGCGCGCGGTACAGCTCCGGGACCAACGACTTCTGCCTGCAGAGCGACCCGGGCCAGGGGCCCCGCGGCGGGCCGCTGGTCATGGGCATCACGCCGGGCTGGCGCGACGTCTACGACGCCGGCCTGCCGTACCAGTGGGTCGACGTGTCGAGCACCCCGCCGGGTCGCTACGAGCTCGCCAATCAGGCCGACCCGACCGACGTCATCGCCGAGAGCGACGAGTCGAACAACGGGCACGCGTTCACCCCGGCCGTCGTGCCGGGCTTCCTGCCGAAGGGGCTCGACGTCGGCCGGGTCGACCCCGGCCGGGCCGCCCGCGTGACGCTGCAGGCCGAGGAGTTCGTCAGCGAGTGCTTCACGCGCGGCGACCCCGAGGACCGCGGGTACTGCGACCCCGGCCCGCTGCGCTTCCGCATCACCACGGCGCCGCAGCGCGGGGAGCTGCGCCAGGGCGACCGGGTGATCGGCGCGGGCGACGTGCTCACCGCCGGCGAGCTGAGCTACACCGCGAACCCCGGTCAGCGCGGCGGCGACGTGTTCCACTACGAGGCCTTCGACGCCGGTGAGCCGGGCTTCCCGCGCGTCCGGCCGCAGGCGGCCGTGGCGATCCAGGTCGGCGCGCCCGTCACGACGGTCGCGATCTCCGGCGCCCAGCCGAGCATCGTGGCGGGCCTGTCCTTGCAGCTCTCCGCGATCGTGACGAACGGCCCGTCGGGCGTCACGTGGACGGCCTCCGCCGGATCCATCACCCCGGACGGCCTGTTCACCGCGCCGGCCACGGCCGGCACCGTGACCGTCCGCGCCACCAGCAGGGACGACCCCTCGGCCGCCGCCGAGGTGGCGATCCGCGTCACGACGCCCCAGGTGCAGGCCCCCGCGCCGATCGGCCGCGGCGGCGGCGGCGGGGTCACCCGGTCGGCGCGGCAGCTGCTCATCAACCAGCGCATCTCGCAGGCGGCCGTGCGGCGCGCCAGCGGCGTCGAGCGCTGGCTGGCCGCGGGCGTCGCGGCGCGCGACCTGGCCGGCGGCGGCATCACCGCGCGCACCCTCGGGCCGGGCATCCGCACGGCGCCGCGGCCCACGCCGGCGGCGACCACCGCGGCCGACCCGCGGCCGGTGGCCGTCGCCGCGCCCCGCCGGGCGCGCGGCGCGCGGGTCACCCTGAGCGGCCGCCAACTGCTCATCAACCAGCGCGTGTCGCAGGCGGCGATCCGCCGGCTCAACGGCCTGCGCGCCCGGCTCGACGGGCGCCTGACCGGCGGCGACCTCCGGCCCGGGGCGGTCGAGCGCGGCAAGCTCGCCGCCGGCCTGGACGTGGTCGCGGCGGACCTCTCCGTGGCGCGCCCGCCGGCGAGCAGGACGCGCGTGGCGGCCCCGGGCCGACGGGGGACGCGCGCGCTGCCGCTCACCGCCGCCCAGCTGCGGGTCAACCAGCGGATCGCCCAGGCCGCGGTGCGCCGCTCCAACGCGCTCGTGGCCGAGCTGGAGGCCGGGCTCGACGGCGGCCACTTCGCCGACCGCTCGATCGTGGCGGCCAACCTGGCGCCCGGCGCCCGGTCCTGACCGTCCGGACCCGGCGGCCCCCTCCTGCGGGGGGTCCGCCGGGGGCCCCGCCGCGCATACGCTCGGCGGGCCCATGCTGCACGCGCCACCGCCGCCACCACCGCCGCCGGTTCCGGTGGCCGAGCACGCCGCGCCGGCGCTGACGCCGCCGGCGATCGTGCGCAACGGCCGCACGACGATCGTGCGCACCGTACCCCGGCGGGCCGGGGCGCTGACCGTGCGCGCACAGCGCGCCGGCCGCACCGTCGCGCAGTGCGCGCAGGCCGCGCGCGCCGGCCGCCGGGCCTGGTGCCGCCTGCGCGCCCCCGAGGAGCTCCGCGACCTGCCGCTGCGGATCGTCGTGACCCTGCGCGACGATGAGGGCCGCGTCGCCTCCGTGAGCGCAACCGCGCTGCCGCGCCTGACGCGCCCCTCGATCACGCGCGGCGGCCGCACCCTGGTGGTGCGCACCGTCCCCGGCCTGGACGGCACGGTGTCCGTCGTGGCGGCGAGCGGCGGCCGCGCCGTCGCCCGCTGCTCGGCCCGCGGCAGGGCTGGCGCCCGGCTGATCTGCGTCCTGCGCGCGCCGGCGCGGCTCGCGGACGCCCCGCTGCGCATCGTCGTGACGCTGGCGGCCGGCGACGGCCGCTCCGCCGTCGCCCGGGCCGTCAGCGCGCCGTAGCGCGCCGCCCGCCGCGGGCGCCCCATCGAGCGCCTCCCGGCACCGATGTCGCGCGCGAACAGTCGAGGTGCGGACCTCCCCGAAGGTGGAGTGCGCCGGCTGGCCCGCCCCGCATACCGTCCGCCCCGGCGCACCGCGCAGCGACATCGCCCGGCGACCCACAGGAGCAGGGGACATGGAGGACCGCGTCGAGCACCGGGTGACCGCGGCCCCCCGCGATCGGCGGAGCGTCGGCGATTCGGCCCGTCCGGACAGGCCCCACCTGCACCTCCGAGGGGGCCGACCGGAGCACCGGTCCGCGTAGCGTAGGGCCCCGAGGACCGCCACCTGCCGTCACGACATCTCCCGAGGTACTGAACGCATGAACGAGGACTCCCGAGCGACCCCCGAAGGGCAGGCGACCGCACCGGCGACGCGGCGTTCACGCCGGCGCGCGGTGCTCGGCCTGCTCGGATCGGCGGGCCTTGCGGCGGCGGGGCTGGCGATCGCGGCCACGAGCGTGACCAGCGCGCCCAACCTGCCGGACATGATCTCGGAGGCGCCGGGCCCGCCGGCCACCCACGTGTACCGCGACGGCCGCCTGCTGATGCGCTTCGACGGCTTCGTCACCAACAACGTGACCGCGCCGGCCGAGCTCGAGATCTTCGCGCGCAACCCGAACTCGCAGGGCGCGATGACGTTCGTCGAGCAGCGCTCGGGCGGGACGGCGGTCCCCGACGGGGGACGCCAGCCGGTGGTGGTCCACGAGGTCGCCGACGGCCACCAGCACTACCACCTGAAGAACGCCGCCGAATACACGCTGTGGACGCCCGACCGCAGCCGCCAGGTGGCGCTCGCCCAGAAGACCGAGGCGGGCTTCTGCCTGGAGGACTCCGAGCGCTGGGCCGGCAACGCGCCGCAGAAGTACAGCTCGGGCAACAACCGCTTCTGCCTGCAGGGCGCCAGCTACGACCCCGGCCCGCTGACGATGGGCATCTCGCCCGGCTGGCGCGACATCTACTACGCCGGGCTGTCGTACCAGTGGGTGGACGTCTCCAACGTGGCGCCCGGCGAGTACCAGCTCGCCAGCCGCGCCGACCCGACCGACGTCATCGCCGAGAGCGACGAGGGCAACAACGGGCACGCCTTCCGGCCGGCCGTGGTCCCCGGCTACATGCCGCGCGGCCTGAGCGTGGGCAGGGTCGAGCCGGGCCAGAGCGCCGCCCTCACCCTGTCGGCGGACCGCTTCCAGAGCCAGTGCTTCGACGGCGACTTCAGCCCGAGCCCGGCCGACAAGCGGTACTGCGACCCGGGGGCCGTCCGCTACCGCATCACCTCGCTGCCGGCGCGCGGCACCCTGCGCCAGGGCGCCACCGCCCTCGGCGTCGGCTCCGTGCTGACGAGCGGCGCCATCACCTACACCGCGAACGCGGGCCAGCGGGGCGGCGACTCGTTCACCTACGAGGCGTACGACTCCAGCGAGCCGCGCTTCCCGCAGACCCGGCCGCAGGCCGCGGTGGCGGTGCAGGTGGGCGCGCCGATCACGACCGTCGCGATCTCCGGCGCGCAGCCGACGATCGTCGCGGGCCTGTCGATGCAGCTCTCGGCGCTCGTGGGCAACGGGCCGGGTGGCGTCACGTGGACGGCGAGCGCCGGCACGATCACGCCGGGCGGCCTGTTCACCGCCCCGGCCAAGCCGGCGACGGTGACCATCCGCGCCACGAGCAACGACGACCCGTCGGCGTTCGCCGAGGTCACGGTGCAGGTGACCGCGGCCCAGGTCCAGGCGCCGGCGCCCACGACGAAGCCGCGGCCGCTGATCAAGCGGCTCAGGGTGGGCCGGGTCGGCACGCGGCTCGTCGTCGCCAAGGTCACCGCGGGCCCGAAGCGCGGCAAGGTGCGGGTGACCGCCACGCTCAAGCGCACGGTGCTCGGCCGCTGCGTCCGCAACGTGCGGGCCGGCAAGACGGTCACCTGCAAGATCACGCTGAAGCGCAGCTACAACCTGCGGCGCGTGAAGGTCACGGCGAAGCTGACGTCGGGCAAGTCGTCGGCCGTGCGCCGGTCCTTCGTCGTCACGCCCAAGAAGCGCGGCTAGCAGCGGATCCGGGCGGCCCGGCGTGTGGTAGCGTCGGGCCGCTCCGGGGCCGCCCGTGAGCGCGGCCCGAGCGCGATCGCAGCAGGGGGCGAGTGACCGAGCGTAACGCCGGCGCGGACGAGCACGTCCACGCCACAGAGTCGGGGATCAACGTCGAGCGCGTCTACGGCGGGCCCCTCGGGGACGACGTCGTGGAGCGGCTCGGCGAACCGGGCGGCTTCCCCTTCACCCGGGGCATCCACCCCACGATGTACCGGCAGCGTCCGTGGACGATGCGCCAGTACGCCGGCTTCGCGACGGCGGAGGAGACCAACGCCCGCTTCCGCTACCTGCTGGCGGCCGGGGCGCCCGGGCTGTCGACCGCCTTCGACCTGCCGACCCAGCTCGGCCTCGACTCCGACGACCCGCTGGCCGCCGGCGAGGTCGGCCGCGTGGGCGTGGCGATCGACTCGATCGACGACATGAAGCGGCTGTTCGACGGGATCCCGCTCGACGAGGTCTCGACCAGCATGACCATCAACGCGCCCGCGTCGGTGCTGCTGCTGCTGTACCAGCTCGTGGCGGAGGAGGGCGGCGCCGACCCCAAGGAGCTGCGCGGCACGATCCAGAACGACGTGCTCAAGGAGTACGTGGCCCGCGGCAACTACATCTACCCGCCGGTGCCGTCCATGCGGCTCACCACCGACACGTTCGCCTACTGCGACGCCGAGCTGCCGCGCTGGAACACGATCTCGATCAGCGGCTACCACATCCGCGAGGCCGGCTCGACGGCGGTGCAGGAGGTCGCGTTCACGCTCGCCAACGGCATCGCGTACGTCGAGGCGGCGCTGGCGGCGGGGCTGGAGGTCGACCGCTTCGGGCCGCGCCTGTCGTTCTTCTTCAACGCCCACAACAACCTCATGGAGGAGGTCGCCAAGTTCCGGGCGGCCCGCCGCCTGTGGGCCCACATCATGCGCGACCGCTTCGGCGCGACCGCCGAGCGGGCGATGACCCTGCGCTTCCACGCCCAGACGGGCGGCAGCACCCTCACCGCCCAGCAGCCGCACAACAACATCGTGCGCGTGGCCGTGCAGGTGCTCGCGGCGGCGCTGGGCGGCGCGCAGTCGATCCACTCCAACGGCTTCGACGAGGCCCTCGCCCTGCCCACCGAGGAATCGGCCAAGCTGGCCCTGCGCACCCAGCAGGTGATCGCCGCCGAGTCGGGCATCCGCGACACGGTCGACCCGCTCGGCGGCAGCTTCTACCTCGAGTCGCTCACCGACGAGATCGAGGCGCGGGCGCGCGGGCTGATCGAGGACATCGACCGCCGCGGCGGCGCGGTGGAGTGCATCGAGCTCATGCGCGAGGCGATCGCCGACGCCGCCTTCCGCCACCACCAGGAGGTGACCGCGGGCGAGCGGACCGTGGTGGGGGTCAACGCGCTCCGCGAGGACGACGAGCAGCCGGTGCCCCTGCACCGCATCGACCCGTCGATCGAGACCAACCAGGTGGAGCGGCTGCGGCGCCTGCGCGAGGCGCGCGACGCGGCCGAGGTGGAGGCGCGGCTCGCCGACGTGCGCGCCGCCGCCCGGGGCACGCAGAACCTGCTGCCGCCGATGCGCGAGGCGCTGCGCGCCCGCGCCACGGTGGGCGAGGTGTGCGGCGTGCTGCGCGAGGAGTTCGGCGAGTACGACCGCATGCGGGGGGACGTGTGAGCGTCGAGGAGAAGCGGGAGCGGCTGGCGCGGTTGCGCGAGGAGGCCCGCCGGCCCGGGACCGAGGCGGCGATCGCCCGCCAGCACGAACGCGGCAAGCTCACCGCGCGCGAGCGGATCGAGCTGCTGCTCGACCCGGGCAGCTTCACCGAGCTCGACATGTTCACCCGCCACCGCGCGCACGGCTTCGGCCTGGAGGACAACCGGCCGTGGGGTGACGGGGTCATCACCGGCCACGGCACGATCGACGGCCGCCGGGTCTACGTCTTCAGCCAGGACTTCACCGTGTTCGGCGGCAGCCTCGGCGAGGTGTTCGCCGAGAAGATCGTCAAGGTGATGGACCTCGCGGTGAAGATGGGCTGCCCGGTGATCGGCATCAACGACTCGGGCGGCGCGCGCATCCAGGAGGGCGTCGTCAGCCTCGGCGGCTACGCGGATATCTTCTTCCGCAACGTGCGGGCGAGCGGCGTGGTGCCGCAGATCTCTGTCGTCATGGGCCCGTGCGCCGGCGGCGCGGTCTACAGCCCGGCGATCACGGACTTCATCTTCATGGTCCGCGAGACGAGCCACATGTTCATCACGGGGCCCGAGGTCATCAAGACGGTGACCGGCGAGGACGTGACCATGGAGGAGCTCGGCGGCGCGCAGAGCCACGCGACGAAGTCGGGCGTGTGCCAGTTCGCGGCCGACTCCGAGCAGGAGTGCCTCGAGATGGTGCGCGAGCTCATGTCGTTCCTGCCGCTCAACAACCTCGAGTCGCCCCCGTTCGTGCCGACGGCCGACCCGCCCGACCGCCAGGCGCCGGAGCTGGCGACGATCATCCCCGACGTCGCCTCGAAGCCGTACGACATCGCCGAGGTGATCGGCCACGTCGTGGACGACGGCGACTTCCTCGAGGTGGCCCCCCTCTTCGCCCCGAACATCGTGGTCGGCTTCGCCCGCCTGGCCGGGCACACGGTCGGCGTGGTGGGCAACCAGCCGAAGTCGCTGGCCGGCGTGCTCGACATCGACGCGTCGATCAAGGCCGCCCGCTTCGTGCGGTTCTGCGACGCGTTCAACGTGCCGCTCGTCTCCTTCGTCGACGTGCCGGGCTTCCTGCCCGGCACGACCCAGGAGTACGACGGGATCATCCTGCACGGCGCGAAGCTGCTCTACGCGTACGCCGAGGCGACGGTGCCGAAGCTGACCGTGATCACCCGCAAGGCCTACGGCGGGGCGTACGACGTCATGTCGAGCAAGCACCTCGGCGCCGACTTCAACGCGGCCTGGCCCACGGCCGAGATCGCCGTGATGGGGGCCGAGGGCGCGGTCAACATCGTCTTCCGCCGGGAGCTGCAGGAGGCCGAGCGCAACGGCGGCGACGCGGCCGCCCGCCGGGCCGAGCTGATCGCCGACTACACCGAGCGCTTCGCCAGCCCGTACATCGCCGCCGAGCGCGGCTACGTCGACGACATCATCGAGCCGGAGGAGACGCGCGGCTGGCTCATCCGCGCGCTCGAGGCGTCCCTCACCAAGCGCGAGGCGCCGCCGAGGCGCAAGCACGGGAACATCCCGCTGTGACCGCCGGCTGGACGGCGTACGCGCCCCGCGCGGCGGGCCTGCGCGTGCTGGCGGGCGGCGACCCGGGGCCGGAGGCCCTGGCCGCCATCGCGGCGGCGCTGACGGCCCTGACCGACGAGGAGGCCGCCCCTCCGGCCGATCCGACGCCGGTCGCCTACCGCTCGCCATGGCGGCGGGCGGCGATGCAGGAGGCGGCCGGCGCGGCCGCCGGCCCCGACCACAGCAGCCGATCCTGGGGAGCGCGCTAGGTGTTCACGAAGGTCATGGTCGCCAACCGCGGCGAGATCGCGATCCGCGTCTTCAGGACGCTGCGCGAGATGGGCATCCGGTCGGTCGCCGTCTACAGCGACACCGACCGCGACGCGCTCTTCGTGGCGCACGCCGACGAGGCGTACTCGCTCGGCCCCGGCCTCGCGGCCGAGACCTACCTCGACGTCGGCAAGCTGATCGCCATCGCCCGCGAGGCGGGCGTGGAGGCGGTCCACCCGGGCTACGGCTTCCTCGCCGAGAACGCCGGATTCGCGCGCGCCCTGGCCGAGGCGGGCATCGTCTGGATCGGGCCCCCGCCCGACGCGATCGACGCGATGGGCTCCAAGGTGCGCTCGCGGGCGCTGATGGACGCGGCCGGCGTGCCGATCGTCCCCGGCGTCACCGAGCCGGTGGCCGACGTGGACGCCGCCCGCGAGGTGGCCGAGCGGATCGGCTACCCCGTGGCGGTCAAGGCGAGCTCGGGCGGCGGCGGCAAGGGCTTCCGCGTCGCCCTCACGCCCGAGGCGCTGCCGGACGCCTTCGAGGGCGCCATCCGGGAGGGCGAGCGCTTCTTCGCCGACGGCACCGTCTACCTCGAGCGCTACCTGCCCGAGCCGCGGCACGTCGAGATCCAGATCGTCGCCGACGACCACGGCGCCTGCGTCTGGCTCGGCGAGCGCGACTGCTCGGTGCAGCGCCGCCACCAGAAGCTCGTGGAGGAGACGCCCTCCCCCGTCGTCTCGGACGACCTGCGCCGGCGCATGGGCGAGGCCTCGGTGCGCGCGGCGACCGCGGTCGGCTACCGCTCGGCCGGCACCATCGAGTACCTGGTCTCGGGCGAGGAGTTCTTCTTCCTCGAGATGAACACCCGCATCCAGGTGGAGCACACGGTCACCGAGATGGTCACCGGCCTCGACCTCGTGCGCGAGCAGATCCGCATCGCGGCCGGCGAGCCGTTGTCGGTGGCCCAGGACGAGGTGCGCCCGCGGGGCCACGCCTTCGAGTGCCGGATCAACGCCGAGGACGCCGAGCAGCGGTTCCTGCCCTCGCCCGCCCTCATCACCGCCTACCGCGAGCCAGCGGGCCCCGGCGTGCGGGTCGACTCCGGCGTGCGCGCCGGCTCGCAGATCCCGGAGATCTACGACCCGATGGTCGCCAAGCTGGTGGTGTGGGACGTCGACCGCGAGTCGGCCCGACGGCGCATGCTGCGCGCGCTGGACGAGTACGTGATCGAGGGGCCCGCGACGCTCATCCCGTTCCACCGCTGGCTGCTGCGCCAGGAGGAGTTCATCGCGGGCGGCGCGCTGCACGCGGAGCTCAACCGGATGGCCGACGCGCCGACCCCGCTGCCCCCGGCCGACGGCGCCGCGCCCGCGCAGGCGGCCCCGGGCGACGAGGCGCCCGAGCCGGCGCCCCAGGCCGAGCGCCACTTCACCGCCGAGGTCAACGGGCGGCGCTTCGCGGTGGCCCTGCGCTACGACCCGCCCGCCGGCGGCGGCGGCGCGGGCGCCCCCGTGCCCGCCCCGAAGAAGCGCGCCAAGCGCTCGGCCGGCGGCGCGGCCGGCGCCGGCGGTGCCACCAACGAGGTGGTCACCCCGATGCAGGGCACCGTGCTGCGGACGCTGGTCGAGGTGGGCCAGCAGGTCGAGGCCGGCGCCGTCATCTGCATCGTGGAGGCGATGAAGATGGAGAACGAGGTGGCCGCCCACCAGGGCGGCACGGTGAAGGAGCTGCGCGTGGCCGACGGCCAGGGCGTGGCGGTCGGCGAGGTGCTCGCGATCGTCGAGTGACGCGCGACGCGCGCGGCGGCCGGGCCCCGGCCGCCGCGCGTGACGCGCCGTCCGCTCAGGGCATCTGGCCCAGGGGACCCTCGCCGCCCGGGTAGCAGAACGACGAGCTCGGCGAGTAGAAGCCCCAGGTCACCTGGAGCGGGTCGGCCGGCCGCAGCGCGTAGGTCGGGTGGTCCGGCGCCAGGAACTCGAAGCTCGTGACCTCCCAGCCCTCCGCCAGCGGCGCGACGAACGGGTAGAGCCCGCTCGTGAGCGTGCCGTCCACCTCGGTGATGTAGCGCAGCTGCCCGCGGCCGACGGCCGCGATGCCCTCGCCGACCGTGGCGGTGGTGCGGATGATGGGCGTCCCGCCGTCCGACGTGGTGGCGGTCAGCACGCCGTCGGAGATCTCCAGGATGGTCTCACCGGCCTGGGCCGGCACCCCGCGCTTGGCGGCGTACTCGCGCATCTCCGCGCTCGAGTTGAGGTAGTGCGTCCACCAACGACCCGGCACCGCGCCGTCGGGGGTGTCCTGGCCCGCCAGGTCCGCGCCCATGTAGGTGAGCGAGTAGGCGGAGAACCCGGACGTCTGATCATCCGAGTCCACGACGTACTGGTTGATGAAGCACTGGTTGTTCTCGGCCAGCTGGAGCTGGTCGGGCACCAGCGCGCGGACCGCGGCCGGGTCGGCGGGTACCCAGGTGAAGTAGAGCATGCGGCTGTTGGTGACGAGCTGAGGGGCTTCGAGCACGGAGGCCTCCGGGGGCTTGCTAAACGTTTAGGGCTGGTGGCGAGCCTACGGGCGGCGGCGGCGGCGGTCAACGGGGCCCCGTCCGGCGCCGCATGCCCGGGGGCGGCGGCGCCGGCGATGTGCGCGATCGGCCCTGCGCGCGAGGTCCATTCGGCCGATCACCCCGATGGCCGGGTGCCGCCCGGGGGCCGACGGGCCGTGATCGCGCCGGCCGGGTCCGGCTCGCGCGCCAGGGGAGCCTCGGCGCTGGCCATGTGCGCGATCGGCCCTGCGCGCGAGGTCCACTCGGCCGATCACCCCGATGGCCGGGTGCGGCCCGGAGCCCGACCCGCCGTGATCACGCCTGTCCGGCTCGCGCGCCGGCGGCCGCGTCGCGCCATGTGCGCGATCGGCCCTGCGCGCGAGGTCCAGTCGGCCGATCACCCCGATGGCCGGGTGCCGCCCGGGGGCCGACGGGCCGTGATCGCGGCCCGCGGCGTCCGGCGCCGGCGAGCGGCCGGGGCCGCCACCGCGTGCGGACGTGGCCCTGCACGTCGGCGGCCCACCCGACGCGTCCCCCGCGAACGAGGTCGGGGGGGCAGCACCGCGGGTCGCAGCGCGCGCCTGGGACGGGGCCGGGGCGCGGCCGGGCCGGGGGACTCCCCGGCCCGGCCGGCGACGCTACGCCCCGAGGACCTCCTTGACGATGCCGGCGACCGCGGTCGGGGACTCCCCGACGCGGACGCCCTTCGCCTCGAGGGCCTCCTTCTTGGCCTGCGCGGTGCCGCTGGAGCCGGTGATGATGGCCCCGGCGTGCCCCATCTGCTTGCCGGGCGGCGCCTGGAAGCCGGCGACGTAGCCGACGACCGGCGTGCTCATGTTCGCGGCGATGAACTCCGCCGCGTTCTCCTCCTCGCTGCCGCCGATCTCGCCGACCATCACCACCAGGTCGGTGTCGGGGTCGGCCTCGAAGCGGCCGAGGATGTCGATGAACGAGCTGCCCACGACCGGGTCGCCGCCGATGCCGACGACGGTGCTCTGGCCGATGCCGAGCAGCGCGAGCTCCTTGGAGATCTGGTACGTCAGCGTGCCGCTGCGGCTGACGAGGCCGACCCGCCCGGGCTGGAAGACCTGGGTGGGCATGATCCCCACGGTCGCGACGCCGGGGCTGATGACCCCCGGGCAGTTCGGGCCGATGAGCGTCTTGCCGCTGCGCTGCAGGTGGGTGTAGACCCGCAGCATGTCGTGGGCCGGGATGCCCTCGGTGATGCAGACCACGACCTCGACCGGGCTGTCGAGCGCCTCGAGGATCGCGTCGGCCGCGAAGGCCGGCGGCACGAACACCATGGCGGTGTTGGCGCCGGTCGCCTCGACGGCGTCCTCGACCCCGTTGAAGACGGGGATGCCCTCGACGTCCTGGCCGGCCTTGCCGGGCGTGACGCCGGCGACGACCTGGGTGCCGTACGCCTTGTTGCGGGTCGCGTGGAACGCGCCCTCGCGGCCGGTGATGCCCTGCACCACGAGCTTGGTCGACGCGTCGACGAGGATGCTCATGCGACCTCCTTCGCCAGTTCGACGGCTCGTCGGGCGGCGGAGAGCATCGTCGCCTCGACCACGACGTTGTCGGGGGCGCGCTCGGCGATGATCGCGCGGCCCTCCTCCTCGTTCGTGCCGTCCAGCCGCACGACGATCGGCAGCGTCGCCCCGAGCCGGTCGAGCGCCGTGAGCAGGCCCTCGGCCACCTCGTCGCAGCGCGTGATGCCGCCGAAGATGTTGATCAGCAGCACCTTGACCTTCTCGTCGCTCAGCAGCACCTCGAGGGCGGTCACGACCTCGTCGGCCTTCGAGCCGCCGCCGGCGTCCAGGAAGTTCGCCGGGCGGCCGCCCGCCAGGGCGACCACGTCGAGCGTGCTCATCACCAGGCCGGCCCCGTTGCCGAGGATGCCGACGTCGCCGTCGAGCTTGACGTAGGTCACGCCGCGCTCGCGGGCCATCCGCTCCTGCGGGTCCTCGGGGAGGATGTCGCCGATCTCCTGCAGCTCGGGGTGGCGGCCGATCGCGTTGTTGTCGATCGTCACCTTCGCGTCGAGCGCGACCACGCGCCCGTCCTCGGTCAGCACGAGCGGGTTGATCTCCACGAGCATCGCGTCGAGCGACACGAAGGCGTCGTAGAGCGTGCCGAGGATCCTCACGACGCCCTTGATCGCCTCCGCGTCGATGCCGGCGTGGTACGCCAGCCACCGCGCGTCGTGCGGCTGGAAGCCGATGAGCGGGTCGATGTGGCGCCGCACCAGGGCGCCGGGCTGCGTGGCGGCGACCTCCTCGATGTCCATGCCGCCGACCGCGGACAGCATCACCAGCGGGCGCCGCGCCGCGCGGTCGAAGGTGACCGAGGCGTAGTACTCCCGCTTGATCGCCGAGGCCTCCTCGATCCAGACGCTGCGGACGGTGTGCCCGCGGATGTCCATGCCGAGGATCTCGGACGCCCGCTCGGCCGCCTCGTCGGGCGACTCCGCGAGCTTGATGCCGCCGGCCTTGCCGCGGCCGCCGATCTGCACCTGCGCCTTGACGACGACGCGGCCGCCGATGGCCTCCGCCGCGGCGCGGGCGGCCTCCGGCGTGTCGGCCACCTCGCCGCGCGGGATCTCGATCCCGCGCCCCGCCAGCAGGCGTTTGCCCTGATACTCGAGAAGATCCACGCGGCTCCTTATGCCGGATGACGTGCTTCGGGGGGCCGGGCCCGATGGGCGGGCGCCGGAGGCGCCCGCGGCCCGCGGCCATCGGGCATCCTATCCGCCGGGACCATCCCGCATCGGACGCCCCCCGGACGGCGACCCCGCCCTCGACCATCGGACGTGTTCGTCAGGGGGACGATCGGTGACACTGACTCGGTTCAGATGGGGCACACCCTCCACTACATCCAGAGCGCCCCGCTGGCGGCGGGCGCGGCCACGTACGGGATGACCTCGCTCTGGCGGCGGGCGGGCACGCTGCGCCAGGCGTACCGGCGCCACGGCCTGCTCGGCGCGGCGATCGCGGTGGCCGGCCGCGTGCCGGACGGCCTCCTGCACGCGCAGTGGTACAGCGTCCACGAGACGCTGCCGCCGGTCGCGGGCCCCGGCGCGCCGGGGCTCGAGACGCGCCGGGCCGGCGCCGCGGACCTGCCGCTGCTGGCCGGCCTCGGCCGCGCGCCCGAGGCCGAGCTGCGCGAGCGCCTGGCGGGCGGCGACCGCGGCTACATCGGACTGATCGACGGCGCCCCCGTCGGCTACTACTGGTTCCGCGCCGGCGCCTGGCAGGAGGACGACATCCGCTTCGTCCTCGAGCCGGACGAGCGCTGGGCGTACGACGCGTTCGTGGTCCCGGGGGCCCGCGGCCGCAACATCGCCTCCGCGATGGCCATCCACGCGCTCGGCGAGCTGCAGGGCGAGGGCGTGCGGCGAGTGGTGTCCGTGATCGACCACCTCAACGAGCCGTCGCTGCGGGCGGCGGGGCGCCACGGCGCGCACCCGATCGCGTCCTTCCTCACGATCGGCGTGCCGGGGCTCGGGCTGCTGCACGAGCGGCGCACGGGCGCGCGCCGGCCGTCCCTGCGCCTCTACCGCCGCAGCGCGGGCCTGACCCGGCGTCCACCGCCCTCGCCCGCGGCCTGATGGCGACGACGCAGGTGCCCGGCCGCGCCGGCGGCGCGAGGGACGCAGGCGACGTGGCCGCCACCCTCGAGCCCCTCACCGCGGGTCTCGAGCGCGAGTGGGATGCGCTGGCGCGGCGGGCGCGGGTGTCGCCGTTCCTGCACCCCGGCTACGTGCGGCTGTGGCGCGCCACCTTCGGCGACGGCACCCTGCCCAGCCTCGTCGCCGCGCGACGCGGCCCGGAGCTGGTCGGCGCGCTGCCGATCGTCCGCCGCGGCGGCCGGATCGCGCCGCCCGGCAACTTCGAGACGCCGACCGTCGGCATCGTCGCGACCGACGCGGCGGCGGCGCGGTCGGTCGCCATCCGCGTGCTCCGCGAGGGGTCGCGGCGCGCCGACCTGCTGCCGGTGACCGCCGGATCCGGGTCGCACGACGCCTTCCGGAACGCGGCGGAGGAGCTCGGCCACCGGCTGCTGACGCGGGTCAACGTCCACTGCCCGGTCGTGGACACGGCCGACGGCTGGGACGCCTACTGGCGCGGCCGCTCGCGCAACCTGCGCCACAAGGTGGAGCGGCTCACCCGGCGTGCGCGCGAGGCGGGCACGCTCTGGATCGACGTCCGCGAGCGGTTCGACGTGGACGAGCTCGGCCCCCTGCTCGCCGAGGGCTTCGCCGTCGAGGGCTCCGGCTGGAAGACCGCCGAGGGCACGGCCGTCGCCGTCGACCCGCGCTCGCGGCGCTACTACGGCGACCTGGCCGCCTGGGCGGCGCGGGAGGGGTGGCTGCGGCTGACGTTCGTGCGCCTGGACGGGCGCCCGATCGCGTTCGGCTTCGGCGTCGAGGCGCACGGGGTGCACCACGCGCTGAAGATCGGCTACGACCCGGCCGCCGCGCGGCTGTCGCCCGGAACGCTGCTGCTGGAGGCGCTGGTCCGCCGCGTCTTCGAGGCGCGCCTCGCGCGCTTCGACTTCGCCGGCCACCTCGAGCCCTACAAGGCCGCCTGGGCGACCGGCATCGAGCACCAGCTGCTCGTGACGGCGTTCCCGCCGACGCCGGCGGGCCGCCTGGCGCACCGGCTGGAGCGGGCGAGGGTGGCCCTGGCCGGGAGCAGGGTCGCACCGGCCCTGCGCCCCGCCGCGGCCGCCGCGCGCCGGGTGGCCGCCGGCCTGCGTCGCGACCGGCCCGCTCATGCGGGGCCGGGAGGGGACCGAGAATGACCGCAGACCGAGCGCACGGCGCGCAGGCGTCCGCCTGCCCGCGCCGGGGATTCCAGCGCTCCGACCGGGAGTAAAGTCCGCCGAATGACCTTCAACGGAATGAATCCGCCCGGCCCCGCCGGGCGCAGCGAGCGCGGCTGGCTGCGCGAGCCGGAGCACCGCGGGGGCCTCGCCAGGTACCTCGCGATCGCCCGCGACCACTGGCGCCTGATGCTGGTGCTGACGGCCTGCGTCGTCGGCGCGGCGGTGCTCGCCGTGCAGCTCACCTCGAAGAGCTACGAGGCGGAGGCGCTCCTCACGGTCTCGCCGGTCTCCAGCCAGGACCCGCGGTTCGACGGCATCAGCGTCATCCGCGAGACGAGCGTGCCCGGCCGCGACGTCGAGACGCTCGCGCGCTACGTGCGCACCATCCCGGTGGCCCAGCGGGCCGCCGCCACCGAGGGCGTGGGCGGCGATCCGCAGCAGCTGCTCTCCACGATCACCGCGACCCCGATCGGCGGCAGCTACCTGGTCTCCGTGTCGGCCACGGCCGACAGCGCCGAGCGCGCCGCCGCGGTGGCCAACGCCTTCGCCAACGGCACGGTCGAGGTGCGCAGCGCCCAGTTCCGCGAGCAGGTCAACACCCTCATCGACCGGATCAACGCCCAGCTCGCCGAGTCGGGCCCGGCGCTGCCCGAGAGCACGCGGCAGTCGCTGACCGACCGCATCGCCCAGCTCGAGGCGCTCCGCCAGGCCAACGACCCGTCGGTGCAGCTCGGCACCCAGGCCACCGTGCCCGATTCCCCCACCACCCCCGAGCTGAAGCTCGTCGTGGCGATCGCCCTCGTGGTGGGCCTGCTGATCGCGTTCGGCGGCGCGGTGGCCGTCGACACCGCGAGCAGCCGCGTGCGCACCGAGGGGCAGCTCACCGAGCGCTTCAACCTCCCCGTGCTCGCCCGCGTGCCGAAGGGCCGCACCGGCGCCGTGGCCAGCTCGCTGGCCGCCGACGCCTACCGCGACCTGGCCCAGGGCATCGCCGTGCTGCGGCGCGACCCGCACCGCCCGCGCTCGCTGCTGTTCACCAGCGCGGGCGACGGCGAGAGCCGCACCGCCTCCGCCATCGAGACGGCGCGCACGCTGGCCGACGCCGGCCAGCGGGTGCTGCTGGTGGACGCCGACCTGCGCCAGCCCGCCGTCACCCGTGCGCTGGGCCTGACGACCTCGCACGGCACCGGCTCGGTGCTGATGGGCCGCGCCCCGCTCGAGGGCGCCGTGGTGGAGATCCCCGGCTTCCGGGGCCGCCTCGAGGTGCTGGGCGGCGCGGACGCCGACTCGAGCGCCGCGGTCGTCGCCATGTCCCCGGCGATCGTGGGGCAGCTGCTCGACGACGCCGCGACGCGGGCCGACTTCATCATCTTCGACGCGGCGCCCCTCGGGGCCGTCGCCGACGCCCTGCCGATCGCGACCACGGTCGACGACGTCATCGTGGTCATCCGCCGCGGCGAGACCGAGCTGAGCGCGCTCAGCCGGCTCGCCGACGTCCTCGTGCGGCACGACATCGTGCCGCGGGGCCTGTGCATCGTCGGGTGGACGCGCCGCAGCCGGCGGCGCGGCGCCGACGACACGCTCATCGACCAGCGCGGCGACGGGCGCACGCCCGCCCGCCGCACGGTCCGCGCCGAGTCGAGCGAGCCGCGAAGGCGCCAGACGCGGACGCGATGACGCCCGTCCGGCACGGAGGTCGGAGCGGTGGCTGATCCGGTCGACGCCGCGGTCGCGCCCGCGGGCGCGCCCCCGGCGGAGGAGCGGCGCACGACGAGCGTCGCGGGCCAGACGATCCTGATCCTGGGGTCGCGGGTGGTCGGGGCCCTCTCCACGGGGGTCCTGACCATCGTGCTGGCCCGCATGCTGGGCCTGGACGGCTACGGCGACTACGCGTTCGCGCTCACCATCGCGACGCTGGCCGCGCTGTTCGCCTCGCTCGGCATCGACTCGGCCACCTCGCGGTGGGTGGCCGAGGGCTACAACGGCGGGATCGGCATCTCGCGGGTGATCCTGCGCGGCCTGCGGCTGCGGACGGTCGTGGCCGGCACCACCTTCGGCCTGCTCGCGATCATCGCCGGCCCGCTGGCCTCGGCGTTCGGCGAGCCGGAGCTCGAGAACGCCGTGCGCGCGGCCGCGCTCGCGCTGTTCTTCAGCGCGGGCTACCAGTGGGTCACCGGCGTCTACGAGGGCGTGCAGCGGGGCGGCCTGATCGCCGTCATGTCGCTCGTCAAGGCGGTGGTCGAGTTCGTCGTCGTGCTCGCCCTGCTGATGGGCGGCTTCGGGGTCGTGGCGGCCATCTTCGGCAACGCGATCGGCTACATGGCGACGGTCGCGGTGGGTCTCTGGTACATGCGCCCGTACCTCGAGCGCCGGGCCGGGCTGCCCGAGGTCGAGGCCTCCAGCGCCACGATCCTGCGCTACGGCAACCACATCTGGCTGGCCGGGGTCGCGTGGCTGCTGTTCGAGCGGGTCGACCTGGTGCTGCTGGGCGTCTTCATCGACACGGACGCCGTCGGCCTCTACGACGCCCCCTGGCGCGTGGCCACGATCCTCGGCCTGCTCGGCCTGAGCCTGGCGTCGTCGGTCACGCCGCGCATCGCCTCGGCCGACCCGGCCACCGCCGGTCCGCTGCTGTCGAAGGCCCTGCGCGTGTCGCTGATCTTCTACCTCGTGATCGGCGCGATCACGGCCGCGTCGGCTGACGACCTGATCGCCGCGGCGCTCGGCGCGGAGTTCGCCGAGAGCGCGACCGTCCTGCAGGCGCTGCTGCCCTACATCGTGCTCATCGGGCTCGCGCCGATCCTCTCGCGCGCGCTCGACTTCATCGGCGTGGCGTCGGCGCGCAAGTGGATCGCCCTCGCGGCCTTCCTGGGCAACCTGGTGCTCGACCTGATCCTGCTGCCGACGATCGGCCTCTACGGCGCCGCGATCGGCACCAACGTGGCCATCTTCGGCTTCGTGGCCGGCCACTACGTGCTGGTCAAGCGCCACCTGCCCCTCCAGGAGCGGGCCCTGGCCGCCACGGTGGCCCGCTCGACCGTCGCTGCCGTGGTGGGCGGGGCCGTGTGCTGGGTCGTGCTGCAGGCGCCCGGGCCCGGCCTGCTGCGGCTGGCCGTCGCCGTGCCGCTCGGCATCGCCGCGGCGCTGGCCACGCTGCTCGGCAGCGGCGAGCTCAGCGCCGACGAGCTGCGCATCCCGCCGCGCTTCCGCGGCACGCGGGCGCTGATCCGCGCCAGCTGGCCGGAGTGGCGCGCGTCGCTGGCCTCCCCCAACGCCATGCTGCCCCTGGGCACCGTGGCCGCCGCCCTCGTGGTGGGCGGCGCGGTCGGCGCCTCGCCGCTCCTGGCGATCGGCGGCCTCGCCGGCCTGGCGGTGATGGCGCTGCTGCTGTCCGACATCACCGTGGGCGCCGTCGCCTTCATCATCATCCAGCCGCTCGCGCTGGTGATCGGCGCCGGCGAGTCGCTGATCACGAAGGGCGCCGGCGTGATCCTGCTGATCACCTGGCTGGTGACGCTGCGCTACCCGTCGGCGCGGCGCCGCTACCTGAGCTTCACGGCCCACAACCCGCTGCTCGCCTTCGTGGCCGTCGCCTTCATGGCCTGGTGCGTCGCGTCCATCCTCTGGTCGCTCAACCCCGGGTACACGGTCGAGGCGATCCAGCGCTACGCGCTCGGCATCCTGCTGCTGGCCATCGTGTTCACCGCCGCCCGCAACCGGCGCGCCGCCATCCTGCTGTGCGGCGCCTACGCGATCAGCGCGGTCCTGTCGACGCTCGTCGGCATCGCCACGGGCAACACCCCCGAGGGGCGGCTGGCCGGCACGCTCGCCGACGCCAACGAGTTCGCCGCCTTCTGCGTCCCCGCGCTGCTCATCTGCGCGGCCCTCGCCGCCTACGCCGACACCATGCTGCGCCGCTTCCTGTTCGCCGGCGGCGCGCTCGTCTGCGCGCTCGGCATCGTGCTCTCCGGCTCGCGCGGGGGGATCGTCGCGATCGTGGCCGCCCTCGCGGTCTGGACCATCTTCGGCGGCCGCTGGCGCCTGCGGGTGCTGACCGCGAGCGTGGTCGTCGGCATCGTGGTGGTCGGCTACATCAACGTCGCCGCGGCGCCCCAGACCCGGGAGCGGCTCAGCCAGATCGTGCAGAGCGACGAGCTGGCCTCGAACGGTGGCACGGGGCGCACCGACATCTGGCGGGTGGGCTGGCGCGCCTACAGCGACCACCCCACGAAGGGCTCCGGGGCCGGCACCTACACCGAGGCGACGCCCCGCTACCTCGCCCAGCCCGGGCTGGTGCGCCGCGGCGACTTCTTCACCGAGACGCCGAAGGTGGCCCACAACATGTACCTGCACGTGCTCGTCGAGCTGGGGACGGTCGGCATGGCGCTGTTCGGCGTGCTGCTGCTCATCTGCCTCGTGGCCGCGACGCGGGCGGCGCACCTCTTCCGCCTGGCGGGCGACCTCAAGCTCGAGCTGCTCAGCAGGACGGTCCTGGCGGGCACCGTGGGGGTGCTCGTGGCCGACGTCTTCATCTCCGGGCAGTACCAGCGCACCCTCTGGATCCTGCTCGGCATCTGCGTCGCCATGCTCGGCGTGGCGCGCACCGCCGAGGCGCGGGTGCGCGCCCCCGAGGCGACCCGCGGCGCGCCGGTCATCTCGCCGTGGGCGCCGCGACCGGACCGGGTGCCCGCGGCGGCCGACTCCCGCTAGCCGGTCAGTCCAGGCCCAGCTCGCGCCGGATCGCGCGAATCCGGCGCACCGGCGCCTGCGCGATGCGCTGGTTGATGCGCAGCTGGCGCACGGAGAGCCGCACCGGTCCGCGCGTCGCCGCGGCGGCCGCCCGCTTCGGCATCGGGCGTCCCTCCAGACGCGCCCGCACCGTGTTCACGCGTCGCACCGCGGCCTGCGAGATGCGCTGGTTGATGAGCAGCTGGCGCGCCGCGAGGCGCACCCGGCCGGGCGTCGCCGATGCGCCCGCGGACGCCGGGGCGGGGCGGCCGTCGAGGTGGGCGGCGAGCTCGTTGACGCGCCGCACGGCCGCCTGGGAGATGCGCTGGTTGATGCGCAGCTGGCGGGCCGACAGCGTGATCTCCGCCTGCCGCCGCCGCGGCGCCCTCACGTCGAAGTAGCTGACGCCGACCGGCGCCTTCGCGTAGCCCTTCGTGCCGAGGTACGGCCAGACGCGCCAGACGTAGCGGCGCCCGGCGCGCAGCTTGCCCTTCGGCACCCGGTAGGCGTTGCGCCGCGGGAACGCGGTGAGCACCTTGCGCACGCGCCCGCGCCGCAGCTCGTAGACTTGGACGTTGTAGAGCCGCGCCATGCGGTGCCGGCGCAGCCAGCGCAGGGTGGGCCGCAGCGTCCGGACCGTGCGGCCGGCCGCGGGCCGCAGCGCGCGGGCGCGCAGCAGCGCCGGGCGCGGCGCGCGGGTGCCCGCCGGGCGGCGCACCAGCGGCGGCGCCGGGGTGCCGGAGTCGGTGATCGTCCTGGCGGGCTGGCCGGGCGGGGGGTCGGCCGGCTGCTGGGGGCGGTCGGGGTTGAGCGTGAACGCCACGACCTCGGACGCGACCGCGTTGTTCGCGTTGTCGACCGCGCGCACGTACCAGCGCACCGGGCCGGCCGGAAGGGTCTGGCTCGAGACCAGGCTCGTGCGGGTGGCCCACGTCGACCCGACCTTCCCGCGCCCCTCGACCCAGACCTCGTAGTACTGGAGGCCCGAGAGCGGGTCGGACGCCGGCGCCCAGCGGAACTCCGGGCGCGTCGACGTCACCACCGCGCCCGCGCCCGGGGCCGCCGGCTGCGCCGGCGCCGGGGCGGTGAGGTCGACGTTGACCGTCGCCGTGGCCGTGGCCGAGCGCCCGACGGCGTCGGTCGCCGTCCCGGTGGCGACCTGCCCGGCGCCCTCGCCGAACGTCACGGGGTCGGAGCAGGTCGCGAGGTTTGCGTCGGTGCACAGGAAGGTGACGGTCGCGGCGGCGTTGACCCACCCGCGCGGGTTCGCCGCGGGCGTCTGCTGCACGGCGATGACCGGGTCGGTCAGGTCGGTGCGGTACGGCCCGAAGGTGCTCCAGTCGCTGTGCGAGGGCACGGCGGCGGGCTCGACCGACCTGACGTGGAACCAGGCGTCGCCCTCGGGCAGCGACAGCTGCGCCGACGTGCCGCTCACGGATTGCCCCATGATCGGCTGGGCGGCGGTCGTCGTGACCGCGACCTCGTAGGTGACGGGGCCGGCGACGGACGGCGCCATGGCGGGCCAGGTGAAGGTGCGCGTCGCGCTCGCCGACGGACCCGGCGACGGGGTGACCGTCGGCGGCGGCGGCGCGGCCTGGGCGCCGGCCGACGACACGCCCAGGCCGGCCGCGACGGCGGCGCACGCGAGCAGGCGGTGTCGGCTGCGGTGTGGCCTCACGACCGCACCACTCTAACCGCCCGAACCGCCGATTGGCACCCTGTGCCTCCCCCGCTCGGTGGAGGCGAGGGGCCCGTCGACGGCGACGGGCGGATCGAGGTCGATCCGCCCGTCGGTCACGCCAGGTGGGGCGGCGTCAGCTCAGCCGGTCACCGCGGGGATGACGCGGCCGGCCAGCGGACGGAACGTGGTGCCGGCGCGCGCGGAGCGCGGACGGACGTTCGTGCCGCGGACGGTCGCCACGTTGGTGCGGGCGCCCTTCACGCCGGCGCTCGCGCGCATCCAGATGGTCACCGTGCGCCGCGCGCCCGGGGCCAGGCGGCCGAGCCGGACGACGACCGCGCCGCCGCGGATCTGCACCTTGCGGCTGGCCCGCACGAAGGTCAGGCCGCGCGGGATGCGGTCACGCAGGACGACGCCCGTGGCGGCCCGGCGGGTCGTGTTGCGGATGGTGATGCGGTACCTGACGAGCTGCAGCACGCGCCGCGTGGTCGGGGCCGTCTTGCTGATCCGCAGGGCGATCGGGCCCGCCGGACGGCCGGTGACCGGCACGCTCGGCGTCACGCCCGGGCCCGGGCCCGGGCCGGGGGTGACCTGCGCCGGGGCGAATGTGACCGGCGCCGTGGCCGTGAGGACGGTCGGGCGCGCGTAGTTCGTCGCCTGGCTCGCGTTGCTCGGGCTGATCCGGAAGAGCTGGCCGTCGCCGGTGGTGCTGGCGCCGACGGTGACCGTGCCCGGCGCGGGCGAGGTCAGGGTCGCGGTGGCCGAGCCGCCCGCGCCGACCGTGAGCTGCCCGGCCGAGAGGGTGCCCTGGCCGGCCGTGATCGTGAGCGCGACGACCGAGCCGGGACGGCCCGTGACCGTGACCGTGGCCGTCGTGGCGCCCGCGGCCGGCGGGGCGACGGTCAGGGACAGCGTGCCGGGCGTGGCCGCCCAGGCGCGGGCGGTGGCGATCAGCGCCGCGACGTCCGCGTTGAGCGCGGCGTCCGAGGTCGGGTCCGTCTCGCGGAGCTCGCCCTCGAGCACCCACATCGCCACCTGCGCGACGGCCGCCCGGTGCTGCTTGTCGGCCGTCGGCGCGCCGGACGGCGTGGCGTTGAGCAGGATGTAGAGCTTTGCGCGGGCGTCGACGGTCGTGAGCGGCACCTCGGTCACGTCCGAGGTGACCGGCGTCGTGCTGAGCCCGGCGTCCACGTCGACGCAGTAGGCGACGACCGGCTCGCCGTCGAGCGCGAGGTTGAGCGTGCCGGCCTGCCCGACCATGGCGGCCGGCGAGCCGTCCGGCTTGAAGTAGTCGGCGATGTCGCTGCGGTAGATGTCGGGCGTCGGCCCGTCGTCCGCGCCGATGTACGTCTGCGTCTGGGGTGCCGCCGTCGCCGTGGTGACCTGCAGCGCGAGCACGGCGGCGAGGAGGGCGAGCAGTGCGAGGACCGCTCGTTGGAGGAGCCTCCCGCCTACAGCGTGCGTCATCGAGTCGACCTCCGAGGTGGACCGAACGGGGAAGGCCGGCTGGTCCGATCGGCCCAGTCGGCGGTCGTGCAGGGGGCAGCTTACGTGGAGCGGAGGACGAATCGCCAAGTTCGTCACTCGATCGCCTGCGCGGGGGGTTCCGGCGGAACCCGGGACCCCCCGCGCGGGCGCGTGCCTCAGAAGCGCCGGATGGACTTGGTCTTGACGACCGTCGTCGAGCCGTTCTTCACGACGAGGCGCACCGTGACCTTCTTGCCCTTCCAGGCCTTCGGCAGCTTCACCGTCTTGCGGACGTTCTTCGCGCCCGCCGCGCCGGCCCCGCGGACCGTCGTGCGGACCGTCTTCTTGCCGATCTTGGCGCTGACCGTGGCGGTGTAGGTGACGCGGCCCGAGCCGTTGATCCAGCCGACGCGCATGGTCAGCGTGCGCTTCTTCGCGTTCTTCGAGAGCGCGAACTGCTTGACGCCGACCTTCTTGACCTGCTGCACGACGGGCGGCGTCGGCGGGTTCGGGACGGCCGGGCCGGGCGCGACCGGGCCGGGCGCGACCGGGCCGGGGCCCGGCTGCTGGGCGGCCTGGCCCTCCGCCGTGGCGATCTTGAGCTGGAAGCCGTGGAGCGTGCCGGTCGGCGTGCCGACCGTGTCGTTGACCGAGAGCGTCCAGTCGCCGTTCGGGTCCATGCCGCGGAAGGCGGCGAGCGCGCCCTCGGGGATGAGCGAGGCCGAGAGCGGGGTGCCCTCGGGCGCGCGACCGACGAGCACCGAGGCGGAGTCGTCGAAGGTGCGGTTCGAGTAGAACTGGGTCGGGCCGTCCGAGCCCGTCGAGATGACGACCGTGCGGCCGCCGTGCGAGAGCCGGATCTCGAGCTCGCCCGGGTTCTCGTGGACGATGTTGGTGACCAGGTCGAGGTCGGCCAGGTAGTTCTTCTGACCGCTCACCGTGATCGTCTTGGTGACGGCCGGCGCGGGCGCGTTCGGGATGGTCACCGAGCCGCCGCCGCTGTTGAAGGTCTGCGCGGCGCCGACGACCGGCGCGGGGTTCTGCGTGGCGAGGCGGAGCTCCCACGACTGGAGCGTGCCGCCGTCCACCGCCGGGTCACCCTCGGCGTCGAGCGTGTCGGTGACGCGGAGCGTCCAGACGCCGCGCGGGTCGATGCCGACGAACGCACCGAGCGACCCCTCGGGCGCGAGGCTCGCCTGCGGGGCCACCTCCGGCGGAAGCAGCGTCGAGTCGAGGTCGCTGGCGAGGACGTCGGACGAGTCGTCCCACACCGTGCCGTCGAAGACGTCGTTCGTGCCGCGGGCCCCGTTCTGCCCCGGGATCAGCGTCACGGTGCGGGCCGCCTGCCCGGGGCGGGCCGGCGAGGTCAGCTCGATGCGCACGTCGCCCGAGGCGCTGTGCTTGAGGAAGGTGCGCAGGTCCACGTCGCGCAGGTAGGACTGCGCCGACTCGGGGACGGTGATCGTCGAGGTGGTGACCGTTCCGGCCAGCGGGCCGACGGGCTTGTTGTTCTGCGCGCCCTGGCTGGCGTAGGTCGCCTCCTGGCCGGTGGCGCCGGCGGTGGGATCGGGAGCGACAGCCAAGGCCCGCTCGGTCATCGTCATGGCGCCGACACCGAGCACCGCGAGCGCCCCGCCCACGGCCAGGCTCCGTCCCAGGTGGTCTCGAACCGTCATTCTCGACACTCCGTTCGTCATTTAGATCGTGCGGGTGGACCGGGGAGGAGTCTGTCCTCCGGCCCGTGTGACGAGGGAGGGTCGGACGGGGGGTTTGGCGACTCGACTTTCGTAAGGGCGTCGTGCCGCAACCGATCAGAACCCGCGGCGGCGCGGGGCCTGGGGCCCTATCCCCGCCAGCGGTCGCGGAAGCGCACCAGCCCGCCGAGGAACCCGGCGCCGTACCCGATGTGCAGCGCGCCGAAGACCACCGGCAGCCGCGCCATGTGGCGCAGGCCGGCGCGCCGGGCGATCGCGGCCGACGCCGCGAGGTTGGCGAGCCCGTACGCGCCCGCCAGGCCCAGCCAGAGGCGCCGCA